>JANPNG010000073.1:0-11180 GCA_031427355.1 Hylemonella sp. | reverse complement strand
CATTCCCCCCTCAGCGCAGGCAAGACTGGCTCGATAGCGTGCTGCGTGAGATAGGTGCCTGTCGCGCTGTGACGAGTTGCGGCAAACGAAATATTCGAGGAGTCAGAAAAAGAACCAGCAACTACGGGGCGAGAAACAGAGGAGACCCCATCAATCAGCCGTGTCATCCAACCCTTCGTATTTTATCTAACTAAACAGTATTGGGCCCATACCTCATTGGACAAGGCTGATTCTTGCCAGGTGCTTGAAAGTTTGCGATAATCCCCGGTTACCCTGATTGTTTGTCGGGGAAAATTTTCGCGGTCTCTTCATCTTCTTTGACGTGGGGCCTGTGCAGACCCATAAAGCAGAATCGTTAGGATTTCAAGATGAAACGTACTTACCAGCCCTCCAAAATTCGCCGCGCTCGCACCCATGGTTTTCTTGTTCGCATGAAGACCCGTGGCGGTCGTGCCGTGATCAACGCACGCCGCGCTAAGGGTCGCAAGCGTCTGGCCGTCTAATTTTGGCAGTTCAGCGCGCGGCGGACTGGCCATTTTAGGCGTCTCTTCACGTGCTGCGACTCCAAACAAGAAGCCAGTTCCAGGCTGTCTTGGCGAACCACACCATCGCCCGCACAGCCCATTTCGCCATGCACCGGACAGAGATCAATGCGGACACGGCAGCGCTGTCAGAGCCCCAAGCCGTTGGCTTGGGTGCCATGGTGCCCAAACGCTGGGCAAAGCGTGCAGTCACCCGTAATCTGATCAAACGCCAGATCTACAACCTAGGCTATGACTATGAGACCCGGCTCGTCAATGCCGACCATGTGGTACGCCTGCGAGCGACGTTTGATCGCAAGCAGTTCAAAAGCGCCAGCTCCGAGCAGCTTAAGACGGCCGTTCGGTTAGAACTTGAGCAACTGTTTCGCAAGGCTGTCGCCCCCATGCCCAAAGGGCCGACGTGATCAAAGTTTTTTTAATGGCTGTGGTTAAAGCCTATCGGCTCTTCTTGAGTCCTTGGTTGGGTTCCTCCTGTCGGTTCGAGCCCACGTGCTCCCGCTATGCCTTGGCTGCGCTGGAGCAACACGGGGCTGCTGCCGGAAGTTATTTGACGCTGAAGCGGCTGCTGCGTTGTCACCCCGGATGCGTGGGTGGGCATGACCCGGTGCCCGACGAAAAACCTCGGTTTTTCTCACGCCTGTTTTTCTCCTTATCTGAAAAGAAGTCTTCATGAACGATATCCGCCGCACTGTCCTGTGGGTGATTTTTGGCTTTTCCATGGTCTTGTTGTGGGACCAGTGGCAGGTCTATAACGGCAACAAGGCCACCTTCTTCCCGGCGCCCGTTAAAACCCAAACAGCAGCAACGCCCGGCGCAAGCACGGACCCAGCGACCAAAGGTCTGCCCAGCAGCCTACCAATGGCTGTAGGCGGCAGCCCTGTTGCGCCCAGCGCAGCAGCCGTGCCCGCAGGCCAAGCAGCGGCCCCCCGTGAGCGCCTGGTCGCCAGCACTGATGTTTTGAAATTGACCTTTGACACCGAAGGCGGCTCCTTGGTGCAGACCGAATTCCTCATGCACCGCGATCTGGCCGATCCGCTGAAAAACTTTGTGCTGCTGGATGAGAGCAAAGATCGCACCTACCTGGCGCAAACCGGTCTGATTGCCGGTGCTGCGGGCGGCGCTTTGCCTAACCACAAGACGGCAATGACGGTGGCCCCTGGCGCGCGAGAACTCAAAGAAGGCGACAAAGAGTTGGTCGTGAAGTTTGAGTCGGCCGAAGTGGGTGGCGTCAAGTTGGTAAAGACCTACACCCTTGCACGCGGAAGCTACGCCTTAGCCGTCAAGCACGAGGTCATCAACAACAGTGCTGCGGCAGTCTCGCCCCAGCTCTATCTGCAACTCGTGCGCGATGGCAACAAGCCGGCGGGCGAGTCCTCGTTCTACTCCACCTTCACCGGCCCAGCGGTTTACACCGAGGCCAAGAAGTACCAGAAAGTGGAGTTCGCCGAGATCGAGAAGAACAAGATCGATATCGAGAAGCAAGCCGAGAATGGCTACGTGGCCATGGTGCAGCACTACTTCGCCAGCGTCTGGTTGTTGGGCGACGGCATCAAGCGCGATTTGTTCATGCGCAAGGTGGACACCAATTTGTACGCGGTGGGCATGATCACCCAGCTGCCCAACATCGCCCCTGCCAGCAGTCAAGCGCTGGAAGCCCGCATCTTTGTTGGCCCGCAAGAAGAGAAATTGCTGGAGGCCTTGACCCCAGGCCTGGAACTGGTCAAAGACTACGGCGTGCTCACCATTTTGGCCAAGCCCCTGTACTGGCTGCTGGACCAGCTCTATGCCCTGATCCACAACTGGGGCTGGGCGATTGTCGCGCTGGTGGTGTTGCTCAAAATCGCGTTTTACTGGCTCAACGCCAAGGCCTACGCCAGCATGGCCAAGATGAAGGCCATCAACCCAAAAATCATGGACATGCGCGAGCGCCTGAAGGACAACCCGCAGCAAATGCAGCAGGAGATGATGCGCATCTACCGTGAAGAAAAAGTCAACCCCATGGGCGGCTGCCTGCCCATCATGGTGCAGATCCCCGTGTTCATCGCGCTGTACTGGGTGCTCTTGTCCAGCGTGGAGATGCGCAACGCGCCCTGGACGCTGTGGATCACGGACTTGTCTGCCGCTGACCCCTACTTCATCTTGCCTGCGTTCATGACGCTGACCACGATGTTGCAAACCGCACTCAACCCCGCGCCGCCGGACCCCATGCAGGCCAAGATGATGTGGATCATGCCGCTGGCTTTCAGCGTGATGTTCTTCTTCTTCCCCGCCGGTTTGGTGCTGTACTGGATCACCAACAACGTGCTGTCCATCGCCCAGCAGTGGATCATCAACACCCGCATGGGTGTACCGCCGCAGTTCAATCTGCCCAAGTTCAAGTGATACAGCAAGGGCCGCAACAGCGGCCCTTGCGCCAAGTGACCCATGCTCTCGCGCTCACACGATCCGATAGTTGCCATCGCCACAGCACCCGGGCGCGGCGCGGTCGGCATTGTGCGGGTGTCGGGGCGACAACTCGTCCCCCTAGTGCAGGCCATTTGCGGTCGCGCCCTCAAGGCTCGCGAGGCCAGTTACCTCCCCTTTCGCGCCGCCGACGGCAGCTTCATTGACCAGGGCCTGGCCCTGTACTTCCCCTCACCCCACTCCTACACTGGCGAAGACGTGCTGGAGCTGCAAGCCCATGGTGGGCCCGTCGTGCTGCAACTGCTGCTGGCGCGCTGTCTGGAAGCCGGCGCAGAAGTGGAGGTGGCCACCGGCCAGCCGCGCTTGAAGGGCCTGCGCGTGGCCCAACCGGGTGAATTCACCGAACGCGCTTTTCACAACGACAAAATTGATTTGGCCCAAGCCGAAGCCATTGCTGATCTGATCGACGCCAGCACCGAAGCCGCCGCGCGCAGCGCCAGCCGCTCCCTGGCGGGCGAGTTCTCGCGTGAGATTCACGGCTTGCGCGACGCCTTGATCCATTTGCGCATGCTGGTAGAGGCCACGCTCGACTTTCCTGAAGAAGAAATTGACTTCCTGCGCAAGGCCGATGCGCGTGGGCTGCTATTAAAATTGAAGCAAGGCGTGGCAGCCGTAATGGGGCGTGCGCGGCAGGGCGCATTGTTGCGCGAAGGTATCCGCGTCGTGATTGCAGGTCAACCCAATGCGGGCAAAAGTTCCTTGCTCAATGCGCTGGCAGGCGCAGAACTGGCCATTGTTACGCCAATAGCAGGGACCACGCGCGACAAGGTGCAGCAGACGATTCAGATTGAAGGCGTGCCTTTGCATGTGATCGATACGGCCGGTTTGCGCGAAAGCCAGGACGAAGTTGAAAAAATCGGCATCGAAAGAACCTGGAGTGCGATTGAGTCCGCTGATGCGGTGCTGTTTCTGCATGATCTGACGCGTGTTCATACCGAGAGCTACCGTCTGGCGGATGAAGCCATTGCCGCAATGTTGGCGCATAAGTTGCCGAGACAGGTGCCCGTATTGGATGTCTGGAACAAGTTGGATGCCAGCCACGAAGATGTGCCCGTGAACGGCATGACTTTGTCAGCCAAGACCGGAGAAGGGCTGGATGTATTAAGGCGCAAATTACTGGAGTTGGCCGGATGGCAAGCCGCCCCGGAAGGGGTTTTCATGGCCCGGGAACGTCATGTTCAGGCACTGCAACGCGTCCAGAGCCATTTGGAGACTGCGACGCGACAGCTGGAGTCAAATGCACAATTGCTGGACTTGTTGGCCGAAGAGTTGCGTTTGGGACAAAATGCCTTGAATGAAATCACGGGCGAATTCGGCTCGGACGACTTGTTGGGCGTGATATTTTCACGCTTTTGCATCGGTAAATAAGCGGACATTTTGTAAGTGCTGCGAAAATCACCGCAGAAATGGGCATGATGACATTTCGCCCCCGAAGGAAGAAATACATGGCTTGGTTTGGCAATTGGTTTTCGAAAAAGAATTCGGGAAATGAAGGTTTTCCTCCAGAGTCCGTTTTTTTTGAGCAAATGGAGCCAGCGAAATCTCACGTGTCGGGCTCGCGCCGAACGGCAGCCGCAGAAGCGTCAAAACGCCCCTCTGGCAGCCCGGTTTCCGAGCGTAAAAACCTGCGGCTGGAACAAAGAGAGCTACTCTATGGCGTAGTTCGAGAAACGATGGCGCGATTAGGCCTGCCAATGGCCAGCTACAAGTACAAAGTCTTATCGCTGGATCCACAGGGGCGGGAGTATTTGATCATGATGGATCTGACGCATGAGGTGGCAAGCCCCGCCCACCTGATGTCGCAAATTGAGCCCACGATTACGCGCGATGCAAAGAGCCGACACAACATCCTGGTTTCGGCCATTTATTGGCGCTTCAATGAAAACCAAGTGACGGACGATGCTGAAGCCAACCAGGCAGTCGCCAAGGCAAAAATTGACGAAGCCAAGGCGGCCAAAAAAGCCCTGAATAAAGAATTCAGCAAGTCAAGGCATCACCCAGTCGCGGCCCCGTCAGGATTTCCCGATACCCTGTTGGTGGATCCAGACGAAGGAGCCTCGACAGCTGGGGTTCGACCGACAGGTCGATCGAAGTAGAAGATCGGACCAAGGCCTCAGTGCCCGGCGTAATGGACCAAAGTAAACAAGGGTAAGCCAGCCGCCCCTAGTTTTTGAGACCCCCCGAGCTCAGGCAAGTCGACAATGGCGGCCCCTTCTATCACTATGGCCCCCAGTCTTTCAAGCAAATTCTTGCCGGCCATCATGGTCCCGCCTGTGGCGATAAGGTCGTCAATCAAAAGTACGCGATCTCCCGCTTGAACTGCATCGGCATGTAACTCGACGGTGGCACTGCCGTACTCCAATTCGTAGGTTTCTTGAACCGTGGTGAAAGGGAGCTTGCCTTTTTTGCGGATTGGGATAAACCCGGTTTTGAGCTCATAAGCCACCACGGCACCCAGAATAAAACCCCGTGCATCAATACCCGCCACCACGTCAGGGCGCAGAAGAGGATCCGAGTAACGCTGGACAAAAGCATCAACCATGGCTCGGAAAACGTTTGGGTCTTGTAGCAGCGGTGTGATGTCGCGAAATTGCACACCCGGCGCGGGCCAGTCGGGCACCGTGCGGATGTGGTCTTTAAGGTATTGGGCGAGATTGTCTTCTTGCATGAAAGGCCTTCAAATTGAACAGTATGGTGGGTCGGGGCGCCTCATCCACGCAGTAATTTTTCTTCAGCCAGCGCAAGCGACTCAGGCCGACCGGAAAGTACCAAGGTGTCCCCCTCTCCCAGCACGGGATCAATCAGGGGGTCGATGCTGATGCCGTTGCGGCGGCGCAGCTTAATGATTTGGGTGTCGGCGAGCGTCGCGGTCAACGCGCTCAGTCTTTGACCGATGGCAGCAGCACTGGCAGGCAGGGTAATGCTGGTGAGTTGCTCTTGGCCAAGCTCTTCGATACGGTCATCGTCCGCCCCATGAAAGTAGCCCCGTAGCAGGTTGTAGCGGGCGTCACGTTGGTCCTGAACGATGCGGATCACGCGGCGCATGGGCACGCCAACCAAAGCCAGCGCATGGCTGGCCAGCATGAGCGAGCCTTCAATGGCTTCGGGAACCACTTCCGTGGCACCAGCGAGTTGGAGTTTTTCAAGATTAAGGTCGTCGTGTGTGCGAACGATCACGGGAACTTGAGGGGCGTGTGAGCGAACACTGGCCAATACCTTGAGAGCACTGGGCACCTCCAGATAAGTGACCACCACCGCGCTAGCGCGAATCAGCCCAGCTGACATCAGAACTTGTAGGCGCGTGGCGTCACCAAAGGCGACGGATTGGCCAGCTGCGCTGGCTTGTCGGACGCGGTCGGGGTCCATGTCCAGCGCCATGTAGGGAATATTTTGGCTGTCTAGGATGCGCGCCAGATTCTGTCCGCAACGACCGTAGCCGCAAATAATCACATGCTTGTTGCTGTTGATGGACTGGCGTGCAATCGAGGTCATTTGCAGTGACTGATTGAGCCACTCGCTGGAGACCAGCTTGAGCACAATTGCATTGCTGTACATAATGATAAAGGGGGTGGCCAGCATGGACAACACCATGCTGGCCAGAATGGGATTGAACAGGGCGGGCGGCACCAGCGAGTTCTCAAGCGCCAACGTCAACAGGACAAAACCGAACTCCCCCGCTTGGGCCAGGTACAGGCCGGTGCGCAGCGAAACACCATCGGTGGCACCCATGGCGCGTGTGAGCAGGGTGACCAGAGTGGCTTTGAGCAAGACCGGCAGGACCACCAGGAACAAGACCAGAAACCATCGGTCCAAGACCAGACGCCAGTCCAGCATCATGCCAATGCTGATGAAAAAAAGACCCAGCAGCACATCGTGAAAGGGCCGAATATCCGTCTCCACCTGAGGCTTGAACTCGGTTTCTGAAATCAGCATGCCTGCGATGAAGGCGCCCAGGGCCAGACTGAGGCCGACCAGCTCGGTCAACCAGGCCAGGCCCAGGGTGATGAGCAGCAGATTCAGGAAAAATAGCTCATCGCTTTTGCGCCGTGCCACAAGGGTCAGCCACCATCGCATGACACGTTGTCCCCCGGTGAGCAAAACGGTGATGAGAATCACGGCCTTGATGGAGGCCAACGTCAGTGCGGAGACCAACTGCTCTGCCGAGGCACTCAGGGCGGGAATGATGACCAGTAAAGGAACGACCGCCAAGTCCTGGAACAACAAGATCCCGATCACACGTTTACCGTGCTCTGTTTCAAGTTCTATGCGTTCTGACATCAGTTTGACCACGATGGCCGTGCTGCTCATGGCCAACGCACCCGACAGAGCCAGCGCCGTTTTCCAATTCATGTGCCAGAGTTCGGGTGACAACCAAGACAGACCCAGCGCGGCCAGACTGGCCAACACCATGGTGAGTACGACCTGAAAAAACCCCAGACCAAAGACGTGCTTGCGCATGGCCCGCAGTTTGGGCAAGTTGAACTCCAGCCCAATGACAAACATCAGGAACACCACACCAAACTCACCCAAATGGCGAACCACCTCAGAGTTTTGGGTTAAGCCCAGCGTATTGGGCCCAATCAGTAGGCCGGCCACCAAGTAACCCAGCATGGGCGGCAGCTTCATCAAGCGAAAGGCAACCACGCCCAAAACAGCGGCCAGCAAATACAAGAGCGTAAGTTCAAGCGCATTCATGCCTGCATCCTAACAAGCCCTAGGCTGATCGATAGAATCAGCACATGAGCCTCACCCCCATTTCCCATCCGGCCTTTGACTCGAATCAGGCTATCAGACTGGCGCGGGAGACCCTTGAAATTGAGGCGGCAGCCGTGCTAGGCCTGAGTCACCGCTTGAGTGGCACCTTTGCCCAGGCGGTGGAGCGAATCTTGCGGGTGCAGGGGCGTGTCGTGGTCATGGGCATGGGTAAGAGTGGTCACATTGGCCGCAAAATGACGGCGACGCTGGCTTCCACAGGCACTGCCGCCATGTTTGTCCACCCAGCGGAGGCCAGCCACGGCGATCTGGGCATGATCAAGTCCGTTGACTTGGTGCTGGCCATCTCCAACAGCGGCGAATCAGAAGAGTTAACCGCTATCCTGCCCGTGCTCAAACGCCTGGGTGTACCGATGATTGCCATGACGGGCAAACCGGACTCGACGCTGGCCCGGCATGCCGATCTGGTGCTCGATTGCGGTGTGGAAAAAGAAGCCTGCCCGCTCAACCTCGCCCCCACAGCCAGCACCACAGCCCAACTTGCGCTGGGCGATGCCTTGGCCGTGGCTCTGCTGGACGCGCGTGGTTTCAGGGCTGAAGACTTTGCCCGCTCTCACCCCGGTGGCGCGCTCGGGCGAAAATTGCTGACGCACGTGGGTGACGTCATGCGCGCAGGCGACGCCGCACCGCGAGTCGCACCGGATGCGAGCTTTAGCACGCTGATGCACGAGATGAGCGCCAAGGGCCTGGGAGCGACCGCCATTGTGGATGCTCAGCAGCAGGTGCTGGGCATCTTCACCGACGGTGATCTGCGCCGCTTGATGGAAACCGGAGCCGACTTGCGCCAGAGCCGTGCCCAGCAACTCATGCACCCGAACCCCGTCACCATCCGCGTAGACGCGTTGGCGGTAGAGGCGGCGGAATTGATGGAGCAGCGACGCATTACCAGCGTGCTGGTGGTGGACGGCGAAGGCCGCCTGTGTGGTGCCCTCAACAGCAATGATTTGATGCGGGCCAAGGTCATCTAAAAACATGGTCCCAGCCCTTAGTTTTCCACCAGAGTTGCTACTCAAAGCGCAAGGGGTTCGCGTGGCGTTTTTTGACGTGGATGGCGTGCTGACCGATGGGGGTTTGTATTTCTCGGCAGAAGGCGAAACCCTCAAGCGCTTTAACACCCTGGATGGGCAGGGCCTCAAACTGCTTCAGCGAGCGGGTATTACACCGGTGGTCATCACCGGGCGTGATTCAAAACCCTTGCGCCTGCGGCTGCAGGCCCTGGGCATTGAGCATGCCTACTTTGGCACTGAAGACAAGCGCCCCGCCGCCGAGCAGACCTTGCAGGTTTTGGGCTTGAGCTGGAGTCAAGCGGCAGCCATTGGCGACGACTGGCCAGATCTGCCTGTCTTACGCCGCTGCGCCTTGGCCTGTGTGCCAATTAACGGCCACATTGAGGCGCGTGCAACAGCCCACTATGTGACGCAGGCACGTGGTGGTGAAGGCGCAGCGCGGGAGTTTTGCGACCTGTTGCTGGTGGCCTGCGGTCAATACGCGGCCCTGCTGGAAGAGAGCGCTCAGTGATTCTCTTGCTGCGCAGGGCGTGGGATCGCCTGTCACTTTTTTTGCCTATGATTTTGATGGGTGTTCTGGCCCTGGGCACTTACTGGCTGGTGCGCAGCACGCCGATTTTCTTGCCGCCTGTAAACGAACAGCCCGTGCGTCATGAGCCCGACTATTTCATGCAAAAGTTTTCAGTCAAAACATTTGATGCGCAAGGGCGCCTGAAAAGCGAAATTTTGGGCGATCAGGCGCGTCATTACCCGGACAGCGACACACTGGAAATCGACCAGGTGCACATGCGCAACTTCAATGACAAGGGCCACCTGACAACCGCAACGGCTAACCGCGCATTAAGCAATGCCGATGGCTCCGAGGTCCAGTTAATGGGCAATGCCCTGGTCGTGCGGGAGGCGGCGGTGGGCACAGCGGGGGTGCCCATCCCCCCTATGAGTTTACGCGGCGAATTCCTTCATGTCTTCGTGGAAGCCGAGCGACTCAAGTCGCACAAGCCAGTCGAACTCACCCGTGGTCGTGACCGGTTCACAGCCGACAGCATGGAGTTTGATAATTTTGATTTGATTTTGCAATTGCGAGGTCGGGTTCGGGGCACTCTGGTTCCAGGCAAGGCCCCTTAACGCGTTCATATGGGTATGGCCCCACTCGCCTTCATTACGGGTGCCTCCAGCGGCATTGGTCAAGCCCTGGCTTGGCGTTATCACCAAGCGGGTTATCGACTGGCCCTGGTCGCACGCCGCACCGCAGAGATGGAGGCCTGGGCCAAGTCCATGAAACTAAACGACGAAAGCTATCGGATTTACAGCGCCGATGTGGGTGTTATTGACAGCATCGTGTCCGCAGGACAAGCTTGTTTGGCACAACAGGGCCTGCCTGATGTGGTGGTGGCCAACGCGGGTATCAGCGTGGGCATGGACACTGCGGAGCGGGAAGACCTTGAGGTCATGGTGAAGACTTTTGCCACCAACAACCTTGGCTTGGCCGCGACCTTTCATCCCTTTCTTGCCGCCATGGTGCAGCGTGGTTCCGGCACCTTGGTGGGCGTGGCCAGTGTGGCTGGCATTCGCGGCCTGCCGGGGCACGCCGCTTATTGCGCCAGCAAGGCGGGTGTGATCAGCTACTGCGAAAGCCTGCGCGGCGAACTTCGGGGCAGCGGAGTTCGGGTCACCACACTCTGTCCAGGCTACATCGATACACCCTTAACCCGGAAAAATCGTTACGCCATGCCTTTTTTGATGGCAGCAGACGATTTTGCCGCCCAGGCCTTCAAGCTCATACAGAGTGGTGCCAGCTACCGTGTGATTCCATGGCAGATGGGGGTGGTGGGCAAGTTGTTGCGCATGCTGCCCGATGGACTCTACGACCGGCTGATGATGGGAAGACCGAGAAAGCAGCGCCCAGTTGCGTCAGACAACTCAACAAAGATGCCATAGGCAAGCATGAAAAAAGGGCCCAGTGGGCCCTTTTTTTTGGAAGCTTGGATTGGCTAAAAGCCAGTCGGGTGCTTAGTAGCCGCCACGGCTACCGCCGCCACCGCCGCCGTAACCACCGCCGCCACCGCCGCCGCTACGGCCACCACCGCCGCCGTAACCACCACCACCACCGCCGCCACCACCACCGTAGCCGCCACCGCCACCGCCACCGCTACGTGGAGCACGTGGCTCCATCGGGCGAGCTTCGTTGACCACGAGACCACGGCCACCGTATTGCTGACCGTTCATGCCGTTGATAGCGGCTTGAGCTTCAGCGTCGCTGCCCATTTCCACAAAGCCGAAGCCTTTGGAGCGGCCAGTGTCACGTTCCATCATGACTTTGGCGCTGGACACGGAACCGTGAGCTGCAAAAGCTTGTTGCAGGTCTTCGTCACGGAAGGAATAGGGCAGGTTGCCC
>JANPNG010000072.1:0-11921 GCA_031427355.1 Hylemonella sp. | reverse complement strand
TTGGATTATACAAAATCAGAACCCAACCGGGTAGCCGTCCTTGCGGTGGTCTGATGCGGCGATGTAGCCGTGCTCGGTTTTCATGGCCATTTGGGCGCAACCGAACTCGGTGTCAAAGCGCGGGGACACCTTGACCGGGTGGCCGCGGGCGATCAGGCCTTCAATCGCCTCGGGCGAGAAGTTCCACTCCACCGCCACGCCGTGGTTGTCGTCCATCACGCGCCAGCGTGGGGCGTCGCTGGCGACCTGTGGGTTCTGCCCATGGTCGGCCACGCGCACCGTCACCTGCACATGGCCTTGCGCCTGCATGGAGCCGCCCATGACACCAAAGCTCATCAGCGGCTGCCCCGCCCGCGTGAGGAAACCCGGGATGATGGTGTGCGATGGCCGCTTGCCCGGCGCCACCTGGTTCGGATGACCCGGCTTGAGGTTAAAGCCCCAGCCCCGGTTTTGCAGGGCGATACCCGTGTTGGGCACGACAACGCCCGAGCCAAAACCTTTGAAGTTGGACTGGATGAAAGAAATCATCATGCCATTTTTGTCTGCCGCCGTGAGGTACACCGTGCCGCCGTTGTGGGGTGAACCCACGCGTGCCGGGGCGGCGCGATCCGGGTCGATCAGCTTGGCGCGTTGGGCCAAGTAGGCGGGGTTGAGCAAGTCGGTGACGCTGACCTCGCGCATGGCCGCCGGGTCGGCCACATAGGCATGCAGGTCGGCAAAAGCCAGCTTCATCGCTTCAATTTGCAGGTGCTGCGAGAGCGCGGTGTCCAGCCCCGCTGCACGCAAGTCCAGGTGCTGCAACATGCCCAGCGCCATCAGCGCGCCGATGCCTTGGCCGTTGGGGCCAATCTCGTGCAGCATGACGTCGCGGTAGCGCACCGCGATGGGTTCAACCCAATCGGCTTGGTGCGCCGCCAAATCGACTTCATCCAACACGCCGCCGGTGTTGCGCGCATGGTCGACAATGGCCTTGGCCAGTTCACCGTGATAGAAGTCGTCGCCCTTGCTGGCGGCAATGCGCTCCAGCGTGTTGGCTTGGCCGGGGCAGATGAAATGCTCGCCCGGCAGCGGTGCGCGGCCCTGGGGTGCAAAGGCCTCGCGGTAGCCGGGTTGAGGTGACAACTCAGCCACCTGCGCCTGCCACTGGCGGTGCACCGTGGGCGAGACCATATAGCCCTCACGCGCGTAACGCAGGGCGGGTTCCATCAATTCGGCAAAGGGGACTGTGCCAAAGCGGTCTGACAAGGCGCGCCAGGCCGACACCGTGCCCGGCACCGTGACGGAATCCCAGCCCCGCTGCGGCATGGCTGTGTACTTGGAGAAATACTCAGGCGTCCACTTGCGCGGTGCGCGGCCCGAGGCGTTCAGGCCATGCATCTGTTTACCGTCCCACAGAATGGCAAACGCATCGCCACCAATGCCGTTCATGCAAGGTTCCACCACGGTGAGCGTCATCGCCATGGCCAGTGCTGCATCCACCGCATTGCCCCCGCGCGCCAGCATCAGCAAGCCCGCCGTTGAGGCGAGCGGTTGCGAGGTGCTGACCACATTGGCCGCGAGCAGCGGCATGCGCTGGGAGGTGTAGGGGAAATCCCAGAAGGCAGAGGTAGCTGATGTCATGTTGGTCGTGGCGAAGGTTGAATGTTGTTGTGGGACTGTTGCGTTCAAAAAAGGGGCGTTCAATCGAGCTTGACCTTGGCCAACTCCACCGCTTTGGCCCAGGTGCGAAATTCCTGCTCGACCTGGCGGCCAAACTCTTCGGTCGGCACAAACTTCAACTCAACGCCTTGCTCCTGCATGCGTTGCGTTAACTCCGGCCCGGCCAGCACGCTCTGAATGGCTTTGGCCAGCGCGGCGATCACCGCAGGCGGCGTGCCTTTGGGCGCAGAAAAACCAAACACGTTGTCCGCCCTGAAGCCTTTGACGCCGCTTTCCTCCACCGTGGGCACATCAGGCAATAGTCCAATGCGCTTGCTGGATGCCACCGCCAGCACCCGCATCCGACCGGCCTTGACCTGCGGCATCGAGGCCGGAATGCTGTCAAACATCAGGCTGGCCGTGCCCGCAATCACGTCGGGAATCGCCTGCGAACTGCCCTTGTAGGGCACATGAACAATGTCCAGCCCCGCCGCCGACTTGAACAACTCGGCCTCCAGGTGTGACAACGTACCCAGCCCCTGCGAGGCGTAGTTGTACTTGCCGGGGGCGGCCTTGAAGTAGCTGATCAATTGGCTGACGTTTTGCACCGGCAGCGCGGTAGGCACCACCAACATGTGCGGCACGCTGGCAATACCGGCCACCGGCACAAAGTCCCGCAGCAAATGCGAAGTCTGTTTGGAATAGGCCGCAGCAGCGATGGCGGCATTGGTGACCGCCGCCATGTAGAGCGTGTAGCCATCCGGCGCCGCCTTGGCCGCCAAGCTCAGGCCAATATTGCCAAATGCGCCAGGCCGATTTTCGACAACGACCGACTGCCCCAGCGTCTCTGACAGCTTTTGCCCGATGGCACGCGCCAGAATGTCCGAGGCCCCGGCGGGCGGGAAGGAGATGATGACCTGGATCGGCCGCTCCGGGTAAGCGGCCCGGGCCATGTCCCCGCAGAACAGCGCTGAAACAGCCAGCACGAATGCCCCTGCCAGTCGCCCAACTGGGGGTGGGAATAAACGTTCGGCCAAATCTAAATGTTTCATGCGTCGTTCTGGTCAGGTGATGTAGGGTGGATTATTCATCAGTCCCGATTCAGCTTCAGGCTCACACTCACGCTGGCATCCTCCGTGCAAATCGTTTAGGATTCCACACATGGACACGATCACCCTTGAACCCGGCAAACGCGGCGGCAAACCTTGCATCCGCAGCTTACGCATCACGGTGTATGACGTGCTGTCCATGATGGCAGCAGGCATGTCTCAACAAGACATCCTCGAAGACTACCCAGAGTTGGTGGCGTCAGACATACAAGCTGTGCTGGCCTACGCGGCCAACCGAGAGCACAGCACATTCACCCTCATGGTGCAATGAAACTGCTGCTGGACTGTCAAGCCACCATTGAACAAGCCTTGTTCAAGCCGGATTTAGCACTGATCGAGATTACCGGGTGACGGGTACATAAGGCAGCATCGAAAGCCGGACATCCATGCCCAGCCCCGTTAACATAGGCCCATGTTCAGTTACCGCCACGCCTTCCATGCAGGCAACCATGCCGATGTGCTCAAACACACGGTCTTGATTGCCATTCTCAAACACCTCATCGAGAAAGACTCGGTGCTGACGCTGCTCGACACCCACGCCGGGGCCGGGCTGTACCGGCTGGATGGGGACTACGCCGACACCAGTGGCGAAGCGGCTGACGGCCTCTTGCGGCTCACGGGCTTGCTCTCACCCACCAAGCTGCCCAAAGATCTGGCAGACAAGCTGGGCCCCGACGGCCTCGCCCCCGCCTTGAAAAATTACCTGGAGATGGTGGCCAGCTTCAACACACCGGGCAGCCACAAGGTGTACCCCGGCTCGCCCTTCATCATTCAAAACCTGATGACCGGGCGCGACCGGGACAAGCTCAAACTGTTTGAGCTGCACCCGACAGACGCCAAAACTCTGAGCGCCAACGTCGCGCAACTGGAAGCCGGTCGCCAGGTCGCCGTGCTGCGTGAAGATGGGTTTGAGGGCATTAAGAAATTCTTGCCCCCGCCCACGCCCCGCGCCCTGCTGTTTTGCGACCCGAGCTATGAGCTGAAAGACGACTACGACCGCGTGCCCGTCATGGTGGCCGATGCTGTCAAGCGCTTTGCCGTGGGCACTTACGTGGTCTGGTACCCCATCATCCCGCGCCCGCAAGCGCACGACCTGCCGCGCAAGCTCAAAACTCTGGCCAACAAGGCGGGCAAGGGCTGGCTCAACGCCACACTCACCGTCAAGTCCAGCAAGCTGCTCACCGACGCTGAGGGGCAAACCCAGCGCCCCGGCCTGCCCGCCAGCGGCATGTTTGTCATCAACCCGCCGCACACCCTCAAAGCTGCGCTGCAACTGGCCCTTCCCCAGATGGCCAAGCTGCTGGCGCAAGACCGCAATGCGACGTTCACGGTGGATTCAGGCGGCTAAAGCAGATGATTTATGCTATTGATTTAATAGCTGCTTACGCTAATATTTAAAGGGCTACAGCCCGATTTAACCCATAAATTACCTTCAGGAACCCGATCATGATTCTTGTCACCGGCGGCGCAGGCTATATCGGCAGCCACACCTGCGTAGAGCTGCTCAACGCAGGCCATGAAGTCACCGTCTTCGACAACTTCTGCAACAGCAACCCCGAAGTGTTGCAACGGGTCAAACGCATCACGGGCAAAAGCGTGACGCTGATTCAGGGCGACATCCGCGACCGCGCCGCGTTGACTCAGGCGCTGCGCACCAGCGGTGCCAACGCCGTCATTCACTTCGCAGGCCTCAAGGCCGTGGGCGAGTCGGTGCAGAAGCCTTTGAGCTACTACGACAACAACGTCGCGGGCACGCTCAACTTGCTGCAAGCCATGAACGAGTGCAACGTCAAGACGCTGATCTTCAGCTCCTCCGCCACCGTCTATGGCACGCCCGAGCAACTGCCGATTCCTGAGACCCACCCCTTGAGCGCCACCAGCCCCTACGGCCAAACCAAACTGACGTGCGAGCACATGCTGCGTGAGCTGTATGCCAGTGACCCGAGCTGGCGGTTGGGCATCCTGCGCTATTTCAACCCAGTCGGGGCCCACACCAGCGGCCTGATCGGTGAAGACCCGCAAGACATCCCCAACAACCTCATGCCCTTTGTGGCCCAGGTCGCGGTGGGGCAGCGCGAGAAGCTCAACGTCTGGGGCGACGACTACCCCACACCCGACGGCACCGGCGTGCGCGATTACATCCACGTGGTGGACTTGGCGCTGGGCCACCTCAAAGTGCTGGAGTATCTACAGACCAAGCCCGACTGCTTCACGGTCAACCTGGGCACAGGCAGTGGGTACAGTGTGCTGGACATGGTGGCTGCTTTCGCCCAAGCCAGTGGCCAACCCGTGCCTTACCAGGTGGCGCCGCGCCGACCCGGCGATGTAGCGGCCTGCTACGCCGACCCCTCAAAAGCGCTCAAGGTTTTGGGCTGGCGCGCCGAGCGCGATCTGGAGACCATGTGCCAAGACAGTTGGCGCTGGCAGAGCCAAAACCCGAGAGGGTATTTGGCTTAACCCTAAACCGTTCGCCCTGAGCCCGTCGAAGGGCTCACACGGCTTCGACCCTTCGACCAGCTCAGGACAGGCCAAGCTCAGCCCGAACAGATGACGCGATACCCGCCCGGGTCTGGTGAATGATCTACAAGCCCAGGCGCTTGCAAATCTCCAGCGTCGCCCCGCTCTGGTTCATGCTGTAGAAGTGCAGGCCCGGTGCGCCGCCTGCGCGCAATTGCTCGCACAAACCCGTCACCACATCCAGACCAAAGGCTTTGATGGAGGCGGTATCGTCGCCAAAGCTTTGCAGCCTTAGCCGGATCCAGCGTGGGATCTCTGCGCCGCAGGCGTCTGAGAAGCGCATCAACTGCATGGAGCTGATGATGGGCATGATGCCGGGCACCACGGGCAGGGTGATGCCCAGCGCGTCGGCCTCTTCCAGAAAGCGAAAGTAGGCGTCGGCGTTGTAAAAATACTGGGTGATGGCCGCGTTGGCACCAGCGTCCGCCTTGGCGGCGTAGGCTTTCAGGTCACTCGCGGGGGAGCGGGCTTGCGGGTGCGCCTCGGGGTAGACGGCGACTTCGATGTGGAATGCATCGCCTGTTTCGGCCCGGATGAATGCCACCAAATCACTCGCGTACTGGAACGCGCCGCCCATGCCATAACCACTGGGCAAGTCGCCACGCAAGGCCACCAGGCGCTTGACGCCCATGGCCTGGAGCGTGTGCAAACTCTCACGCATCGTGGCCTGGCTCGCGCCGATGCACGACAGGTGCGAGGCAGCGGGCATGCCTTCGGCCAGGATGTCGCGCACGGTGGAGAACGTCCCCTCTTGCGTGGAGCCGCCCGCGCCGAAAGTGACCGAGCAGAACTCGGGCTTCAAGGCATAGAGCTGCTGGCGCACGAGGCGCAGCTTCTCTACCCCTTCGGGGGTTTTGGGGGGGAAGAATTCAATGCTGATGGGGAATGTGGCCATAGGGCTCCTATTCAGTTGGGGACAGAGCTGGCTTTCGTCGCGTGAATAAAAAACTCTCGGTTACCGTCTCCACCTTCGATGGCAGAGTCAAACCAGTCACGCACCGTCAGCCCTAAAGCGACGCAGGCATCACGCAGGCGCTGCTCAATAAAGGGGTAGTGCGAGGTGTCCCGCACAATGCCGCCCTTGCCCACCTGGCCGGGCTGCAACTCGAACTGCGGCTTGACCAGCACCAGCAGGTGGCCACCGGCTTTGAGCAGGGGAACGACCGCAGGCAGCACCAGGGTTTGCGAGATGAAGGACAGGTCGCCCACGAGCACATCGAAGCTCGGCAGGTCTGGCGCATCATCGTGATCCATGGCTTCAAAATCGGCGTCCGGATCGCTGGCGAGCAGATCAGCCTCAGCAAATGCAGCGGCAATCGCGTCAGCGTCCCGCGCGTTCACCGTCTCCAGGCACAACACGCGCTCATCGGCACGCAAAGCGGGGTGCAACTGCCCCTGCCCTACGTCCAGCCCCACCACGCGCGCCGCACCGTGCTTCAACAGGCAATCGGTAAAGCCGCCAGTGGATTGGCCCACATCCAGACACGTCAGCCCCTGCACGGACAAGCCCGTGTGCTTGAGCGCGGCCTCCAATTTCAAACCACCGCGTGACACGTAGCGCGCCTCGGAGTCGTCCAGCAAGCGAATCTGCGCGTCGTCCGGCACCTCATCACCGTTTTTAACAACGCGCTTCCACACGTCAGCATAGAGCCACTCCACCCCGCCCGCGATCAGGCGCTGGGCCTGAGAGCGGGTGCTGGCGAGCTGGCGTTGGACAAGCAGTTGATCAATGCGCATTAGTAGCGATACGTGTTGGCTTTGTACGGGCCTGACTTGCTCACGCCGATGTAAGCGGCTTGCTCGTCGCTCAACTCGGACAACATGGCACCGACCTTCTTCAGGTGCAGGCGCGCCACTTTCTCGTCCAGATGCTTGGGCAAGACATAGACCTTGCCCACCTCGTATTCAGCTTGTTTGGTGAACAGCTCGATCTGTGCAATGGTCTGATTGGCAAAGCTGGACGACATCACAAAGCTGGGGTGACCGGTGCCACAACCCAGGTTCACCAGGCGGCCTTTGGCCAGCAGGATGATGCGCTTGCCATCCGGGAAGATGACGTGGTCAACTTGCGGCTTGATCTCTTCCCAAGTGCATTTTTCGAGCGAAGCCACGTCGATTTCATTGTCGAAGTGACCGATGTTGCAAACGATGGCTTGGTCCTTCATGGCTGCCATGTGCGCATAGGTGATGACGTTTTTGTTGCCGGTGGCGGACACAAAAATATCGCACTTGTCGGCCGCGTATTCCATGGTCACAACCTTGTAGCCTTCCATCGCGGCTTGCAGGGCGTTGATGGGGTCGATCTCGGTCACCCACACCTGGGCGCTGAGGGCGCGCAGGGCTTGGGCCGAGCCCTTGCCCACGTCGCCGTATCCCGCCACGCAGGCGACCTTGCCAGCCACCATCACGTCGGTGGCGCGCTTGATCGCGTCCACCAGGGATTCGCGGCAACCGTAGAGGTTGTCGAACTTGCTCTTGGTCACGGAGTCGTTCACGTTGATGGCGCGCAGGGCCAGCGTGCCTTTGGCCGACATTTCGTTCAAACGCAGCACGCCGGTGGTGGTTTCTTCGGTCACGCCGATGATGTTTTTCAGACGGCGGCTGTACCAGGTCGGGTCTTGGGCGAGCTTGGCTTTGATCGAATTGAACAGGCAAATTTCTTCTTCGCTGCCGGGCTTGGAGATCAGGCTGGCGTCTTTCTCGGCCTTGGTGCCCAGGTGCATCAACAGCGTGGCGTCACCACCGTCGTCCAGAATCATGTTGGGGCCTTCTTCGGGCGTGCCCTTGGCTCCCTTGAATTCAAAAATGCTGTGGGTGTAGTCCCAGTAATCGGCCAGGGTTTCGCCCTTGATGGCGAACACCGGCGTGCCGGCAGCAGCAATGGCGGCAGCGGCGTGGTCTTGCGTCGAGAAGATGTTGCATGAGGCCCAGCGCACGTCAGCGCCCAGGGCTTGCAGGGTCTCGATCAGCACGCCGGTTTGAATCGTCATGTGCAACGAGCCGGTGATGCGTGCGCCCTTGAGCGGCTGGGCCTGCGCGAATTCCTGGCGAATCGCCATCAGGCCGGGCATTTCGGTCTGGGCGATGTTGAGTTCTTTGCGGCCCCAGGCGGCCAGCGCCAGGTCGGCAATCACGTAATCGGGGGTGGGGTTCAAAACAGCACTCATGGTGGGCTCCAAATCAAGTTTGAGGTCCACTGGCAACCATGAGGGGAGAAGACTCACCACACAGAACCAGTGGGTGAGCGCGGTTGGACAAGGTGCAAGGCGACGAGGTCAGCCTTGTGATCCGAGCCTCACGCACCCTTTGCGGGTGACGCTGCAACGCTCCTCGGAAGTCGTGAATTATACGGAAAGCCTCGGAATGGCGTAGGTAGGCTTGCTGCCGTCACGACGCGGTCATCATCACGGCCCGCAGTGCCAATGAGCTGCCGCTCACCACCAGCAGCACATGTACCACGCGGCGCACGTCCACCACCTTCATGCGTGAGTGCAGACGCAAGCCCAGCAGGAGCCCGCCCGCCATGAACCCCAGCAGAGCCAGCGCCGCCACCCCCAACTCCATCTTGAGCAGCAAACCGGCCAGTGAAAGCGCCACAATCCGAATCACCACGCTGATGGCGATGAGGGTGCTCATGGTGGCCCGCATCACGCCCGGATCGTGCAAGCGGCGCGACACATAAATCGCATACACCGGCCCGCCCGTACCAAACAGCGAACTGCCGATGCCGCCAAGCAGGGCCACCGGCGCACCCCACCGGCGCGCGATGGTGCCGCCCACCCCTTTATTGCGCAGCAGGGTGAAGAGCGCGTATCCGGCCACGAACACGCCCAGCGCCAGCATCAGCCATCGCTCGGGCGCGACCTTGAGCAGATACACGCCTAGCGCCATGCCGACCAGCATGAAAGGCAGCATCGATCGGATCTCGCCCAGGTCGCGCGTTTGCGTCGCCTGGTTCGCGCGCATCATGAGGAGGGCGGTGAAATCAAGCAGCACCAGCATAGGCACAACGAATTTGAGGGGCAGCAGTTGCGCCAGCACCGGAACAATGAGGATGGAGGCACCAAAACCGCTGATGCCAAACGCCACGTAACCGGCGAACACCACCAACGGCGCGATCAGATAAACCAGAGGGGAAAATTCCATGCGCCCGATCCTACAGGGCGCATGGCGCGGCGCGCTTATTTCTTATTTGGAATCGCGTGGAATGGCGTAGGTGCCCACCACATGCGCCACCATCTCCGGGCTGCCTTCGGAGTACAAACTCACCTCGCCCACGGCCAGGGTCTTGCCCAGCTTGATCAGCTTGCACACGCCCACAATGCTTTTGTCAGCGGACGGTTTTCTGAGGAAGTTGATGTTCAAGCTGGTCGTGACCGTCAGCGGCACGATGCCAATTTCCCCCAATATGGCCACGTACAGCGCCACATCGGCCACCGTCATCAGCACTGGGCCCGACACCGTGCCGCCGGGGCGCAGTTCATCCACGCCAACGAGGTGACGAATGGTGGAGGAGGCATTGCCCACTTCGTCCACAATGCATTTGCTTTGGGGGAAGGATGCGGCGAGGAACTCAGCGATTTCTGATTTGGTCGGCATGGTGTGGGTGAAGGGTTGAAGTCGATGCTGGATTGTCCAACAGAACCCTTCACAAGACTTTCACAAGGGCCACCAGCCTCTGTTCGCCCCGAATTCAAGGCTTAAATCAACTTAAAGCCCTTTAGATATATGCCTTAGAAGCTATTATTTTTATAGCAATAAATTTTTACACTGATCGGAGATTTCATGAAGCGTCTGGTTTTTATTCTTGCTGCATCGCTGTGCGGCCTGGCCGCGCAAGCGCAAAACTGGCCTACCAAGCCCGTGCGTTTCATTGTCTCCCTGCCCGCAGGCAGCGCCACCGACATCGTGGCCCGCGCCCTGTCTGAGCGCCTGAGCGTGCAACTCGGCCAACCCTTTATCGTGGAAAACCGGCCCGGCGCCAGCGGCTCGATTGCCATGAACCTGGTGGCCAAGGCCGAGCCCGATGGCTACACCCTCCTGGCGCATTCATCCTCGGGCACGGTGGTGCCCTCCACCATCCCGAATCTGCCGTTTGACGTGCTGAAAGACTTGTCTGGCATCACCATGTTGGCCAACATCCCAAACGCGCTGGCGGTGGCTCCGGGCAAGGGTTTTAACTCGGTTAGGGACTTGGTGGCTTTCGCCAAAGCCAACCCCGGCAAGATCAACTACGCCACGGTCGGCACGGGCAGCGCCACCCACCTGAATGCCGAACGCTTTCGCCTGAGCGCGGGCATCACGGGCCTGCAAGTGCCCTACAAAGGCACGTCTGAGGCGCTTACTGATCTGATGGCCGGGCGTGTGGACTTTTGCTTTTGCCCGGTGAGCAATGTGCTGCCACTGGCCAAAGACGGGCGCTTGCAGATGCTGGCCGTCGGGTCGAGCAAACGTGCCTCGGGCGCGCCCGAGATCCCCACCACCGAAGAGGCCGGTGTACCCCAGTCCGCCTACAACTTTTATGTAGGCCTGTCGGTGTCGTCCAAGATGCCGCGTGACATCGTCATGAAGCTGCACGCTGAAACCGTGAAGGCCCTGAACTCCCCTGAGATGAAAGAGCGCTACGCCAAGATGGGCATTGATGCGCAGATCTTCACGCCCGATCAGTTTGACGCTTACCTGCGTGACGAGGTGGCGGCCAACGCGACGCTGGTGAAGGCTGCGGGGATTACCGCGCAGTAAGGGCCGATAAAGTCTAAATTTCCGTTCGGGACATATTTCAAAGGATCGGAGTAATAACGGATGAACCCAGTTGACATCGTCATCATCGGCCACGGCGCAGCAGGGCTGTGTGCTGCGGTGTCGGCGGCAGGGACTGCTTTAGAACGCGGCCTCAAGGTTCGCATCACCATCATCGAGCGCGCACCCGAAGCCGAGCACGGCGGCAACAGCCGCTGGACGCCGTCCTACATCCGCATGCCCTCGGTCGCAGGGGTGGCCGATGGCTTTGTCGAGGACATCGTGCGCGAGTCCGGCGGGCGAGCCGATACGGCTTATTTCGAGCGCCTGGCAGAGGATGCCGGGCCATCGGTCGCTTGGCTCCAGCACCACGGAGTTGCGTTTCACACCCCCGTGTACTACCTGGCCGCCGGGCCTGCGCGCATTCAGCCCGTGGGCGGCGGGGCCAGCGTTGTGGCGGCGCTGCTGGCGCAAGCCAAGCGCCTGGGCGTGATCTTTCATTACGGGCACGCGGCGGCGCAATTGCGGATGAACGAACAAGGCGGGGTCTGTGGCGTTGTCCTGGACGATGGCAAGGTACTGAAGGCCGACCGCATCATCCTCGCCAGCGGCGGCTTTGCAGGCAATGCCGACATGCTGGCCGAGCACTTTGGCCCCGCCGCGCGCAGCATGAAGCCCATCTCCCCCGGCACGCGCGCCAACACTGGCGCGGGCATCCGCATGGCGCTGGCAGTGGGCGCACAGCCCGCGGGCGACTGGCAGGGCATGCACGCCGAGCCCATAGACGCACGCAGCAGCGGCCCGGCCCCAGTGGTACTGGTCTATCCCTACGGCATCGTGGTGGATCAAAACGGTGACCGGTTTTTTGACGAAGGCGCGGGCCTGGTGCATGAAACCTGGGAGACCTTTGCGCGCCAC
>JANPNG010000071.1:0-9097 GCA_031427355.1 Hylemonella sp. | reverse complement strand
CAGGCGTTGTAGGCCTTGGAGTTCCAGATCTTGCCCCAGGTGTATTCAACGATAGGTTTGGACGCCGGGTCGTCCGGGTTGCTGACACCACGAATCTTGCCGTAGTTGTACAGGCTGGGGCCGATGGTGCCGAATGAAATTTCTTTCTTGTCGATCTGGTGGCAGTTGTAGCAATTGCCGCCACTGGGCGCTTTGGCGTCGTCCGTCCAGGTCATGCCGCGCCCGCTTTGCGCAATTTGTTCACCCTGCTTCCAATCGCCCAGAAATTTCCCGTCCGATGGCCACTTAACGGTTTTCAGATTGGCGGCTTCAATCGCCTGCCCAAGCTTCTCATCAATCGGCTTGCCTGCGACATCAGCCGCACTGCATTCACGGTTGGCGTCGTCTTGCACCAGGCGATCAACCTTGGCTTGACCCTGATCGCGAAACGACGACTTCATCGTCTCAGCCGCGAGCTTGTCGAGTTCGGGGCCGGACGGCAAAGCGGCGCAACCGGCGATGACCAGCACCGCAGCAGGGATGAGGATTTGAAAGGTTTTTTTCATGGTGCTGTTTCCTTAGCGTTTCAAGGCCGGTGCGGTGGACTCACCACCTTTGCCATTGACACCCATGTACACGCCCAGTGCAATCGTGGCGTCGCTGCCAAAACCGGGGTAGGGGAAACGCTGCTGGCGATAGCAATCGTTAAGGCGACGCTGCATCCCCCACAGCTCACCCGAGGAAACACGGTAAGCTGGCCAGGCGCCAAAGCCATCGCCCGCGCCAGGCTGCTTGGTCAGGTTGGGCAAGTCTTGCAAACGGATGCGCTTGCCGTCTTCACCGTGGCAGGAGGCACAGGCAAAGTCATGCGTGCCACCACGGGCGAAGAACAGGCGCTTGCCCACTTCAAACATGGTCTTTTCCTGCGCATGAGCCTGCGGCAGATTGAACTTCATGCCACGCGACTCGGAAGAAATCCAGGCCACCAAGCCTTCCAGATTGGCTTGCTCGTCCTTGCCGAAAGGCGTCTTGGCGATCTCGGCAGCGTTGAAGCCTTGCAGGGTTTCCATGCAGGTCAACAAACGCGATTCCAGATCTTGCACCCGGTTGGTGTCGGCAAAATGACGCGGCAGTTCGACAAAAGCACCCTTGACAACACCCGGCCCCTTGCCCAGATCGCACTGCTGCAAAGAAGCATTTTTCGGGCCGCGCTTCTTGCTCCACAGGTCTTCGCCCTTGGCTTCGAACAATTCGGCGGGGTTGCCGTCCTGGAGCATGGCGCGATATTCGGCAATGCCGTCGGACGCTGATTTCTGCGCCAGCGCGTTGCCAGCAGCGAGACAGGCCAGCGTGGTCAAGATCAAGATTTTTTTCATTGTCACCTCGTTCGATTATCGAAAACCCACTGTACATGGACAAATGGAGAAGTGCAAAGCCTTCTCCATTTCCATCTTCAAATCAGTCCGAATACAGCTCAGGACACGGTGGCTTCGTCAGTGCGGCTGTCGCCTTTGGTGTCTTTCCAGGTGACTGCAATTTTGTCACCCGCCTTGGCACCCTTGACGGCAAACTGCAAGAACGGATTCTTGGACACTGCTGGCCCCCAATCTGCGGTCATGACCACCTTGCCATTGTGCGAGGCGGACACTTCGTTGATGAACCAGGCGGGCACGGTTTTACCGGCCGCGTCTTTACGCTGACCTGATTCCATTTCGTGGCTCATCAAGACACGAACGGTAGCTTTGTCACCTGCGGCTTGAGCGCGAATGCGCATTGGATCTGCCATTTTGATACTCCTAAATTTAAATTGACTTAGCCGCCGCAGCCGCCGAGCGTGACCTTGACTTCTTTCTTCGCGAACAGCGCCTTGCCATCGTTCATCACGGCCACGGCATACACGTCGGAAGATTGACCCATTTTGGAGCGGGTGGCGAAGTTGGTTTCCACGCTGTCGGTCACGTTGAACAGGGCCACGAGAGCGGCCGGGTTCTTCTCAACCAGGATCAGCATTTGCTTGACGCCTGCCAGCGTGGTGCTGGCCGTCAAAGGCACGACGGCACCGTTTTCAGCAATGTCCGGGCCACCAATGGTGACGTCCTTGCTCTCTGTGGGCGCCCCGGCCCCTAGCGCCTTGAGCACATCGGCCACGCTTTTGGCCTCAAAGGCGTTTTTGTTGTACGCAAAAGCGTACTGAGGGAAGAGCCCTGTAGAAGCCAAAAGGCCTGCCACAAGAGCGCTTTGCTTGAGTGTCTCGCGACGAGTTTGCATGTGAATCTCCTTGGTTAAGTACATGCTAATGTAAATTTACAGTCCGTGAATTCGTGATATCCCTATTTCCCTGCACCTGAGGCCAGCCACACACCGATAGTTTTGGCCTCGGCCTCACTCAAAGACTGGGCGGGCATGGGAATTGGTCCCCACACGCCACTGCCACCTGACTTGATCTTCCCGACCAGGTAGTCCACTTTCCCCGCATGCTTCTTGGCAATTTCCTGGAAGCTGGGGCCGACAATTTTTTTATCAACACCATGGCAAGCGGTACAGCTGTATTTTTGCGCGAGCGCCAACGCAGCCTTACTGTCTGCACCCGAGGCCTCTGCCTTGGGTGCTGCTGCGGGCTTGGCTTGCGCAGCGGCAGGCTGCAGGGCAGCAGTGGTCGCTGTTGCACCAGGCGCTGGCGCAACAGCGCCTGGCTTGGCTTCAGGCCTGGTGGTGTCCGCACCGTGCTGCGCACCCACCAGACGGTTTTGCTCGGCCAGATTGCCGTGGGCATTGCGCGCATAGTCTGGCAGGAACGAAGCCACTTTGGCCTCGGCCACACAGTCTTTCATACAAGCCACGTTTTTCGTGTCGGGCTTGATCTTGGACGTGCCAAACTCATTGCCGGACCACAGGGCATGCTGCGTGGTCATACCATTGCGGTTGGGCATGCGTTTTTGCACGTCGGCGATGTTCTTGTCCGACAGCACAAAGTCCTCGGGCACGATGTTGCCAAGGTTGAGCAGAAAGGCCGTCACTGCGTACACCTCTTCGGTGCTCAGCGACTTCGGCGCGGTCCAGGGCATGGCGCGGTTGATGTAGTCCCACAGCGTGGAGAGGGTGGACACCTTCATCAAGGTGGTGCGTCCGGGGTAGGTGGTGGCGTTCAAGTTGGCAACGCGACCCGTCTTGATGTCCTCTGCCGTGGTGCCGCCCACCAAGGGGCTGAACACCTCACCCGATTCACCAAAGATGCCGTGGCAACTGGCGCACTTGCTCTCCCACACGTCCTGACCCTTGGCCACGCTGCCAGACCCGGCAGGCAAGCCCTTGAAGTCCGGTCGCACGTCGATGTCCCAGGCTGCGACTTCCTTGGGTGTCGCGTCGCGTCCGACGCCCGGGTATTTGCTGGTGCTTTGCGCGCTTGCAATACCGGCGACAGCGAGCGAGGCAGCAATTAAAACGGCTTTACGAAACCTGAACATTTTTCACCTCGCCGGACTCGCTCACCAGCCAGGACTGGATGGCATTGTTGTGATAGATCGAACGCGTGCCGCGCACGGCGCGCAGCTGCTGGTAAGTGGGCTGCACATAGCCCGTCTCATCCGTGGCCCGGCTCTGGATGATGGCGGGTTTGCCGCCCCACACCCAGTCCAGGTTAAAGCGCGTTAATGACTTGGTTTGCACCGTGCCTTCAAGACGCGCGCTGCGCCAATTGCGCCCCCCGTCCACCGACACATCCACGCGCTTGACCTTGCCCCGGCCCGACCAGGCCAGGCCGGTGATGTTGTAAAAACCCTTGTCCAGCAGCACCTGACCGCCGGAAGGCGTGGTGACAACACTTTTGCATTCCTGAATGCTGGTGTATTGACGATGCAGACCGCCAGGCTGCAAGTCAATGTAGTGAACAGCCTCGTCCTTCGCGGCGTAGGGCTGGTCACCCACCTCCAGACGACGCAGGTACTTGACCCAACTCACGCCCTGCACGCCCGGCACGATCAAGCGCAGGGGGTAGCCCTGTTCGGGTCGCAGCATCTCTCCGTTTTGACCATAGGCCACAAACACTTCGCCCGATTTGATGAGATCCATGGGGATGGTGCGGGTCATGGAAGATCCATCAGCGCCCTCGGCCAGCACAAATTTGCCATTTTTCAGATCAGCGCCCGCCAGCTCCAGCAGGGTGATCAGCGGCACGCCGGTGAACTCACTGCACGAGACCATGCCGTGCGTGTACTGCACGGTAGGCACCGCCACGTTACCCCACTCCACCGCCGTATTGGCGCCGCATTCAATGAAGTGAAAACGCGACACCGAGGGCAGTCGCATGATCTCATCGAGCGTAAAGACCTTGTTGGCCTTGACCATGCCGTTGATCATCAGACGGTGCTTGGAGGGGTCAATGTCCCACCAACCCTGGTGATGCCGCTCAAAGTGAAGGCCGCTCGGTGTGATGATGCCGAACAGGGACTGCAGCGGTGCGAACGACACCGAAGCCTGTGTCGTCTGGGTCAGACCGGGACTCTGGCGACGCTGCACATTGGCTTCAAATTTGGAGGGTTTGCCATAGCCATCGTTCGCGGCTACGCCTTGACCCAAGCCTTTGCTGTGCTCGGGGAGATTCAAAATATGGGGGTCGCCGCCCTCATTGGGCACCGGGTTGGCTTGCGCCAGTGCGGCAGGCACTACAGCACTGGCGGCTGCGGCAGCAAACGCGCTGCGAATGAAGTCACGGCGACCATGCCGGGCCTGTTCAAAGACGGTTTTGATGCCGTCCTTGTCCAAAAAACTCTCGGGGGCCTTGCGGACTCGGCCCGAGCTCAAATCATCTTGCATCACACACTCTCCTTCAAAATTCGACGCATGCTTAAGCGTTTTAAATATCGTTAGTGGCGAATATATCGTTTTAATTATTTATTTACACTAGGGTTTTCACTAATACGCGATCATTCGGCAGCGAAAACGGGGCCTTAGCAAGCAGGCCTTAAAATGGGCTATCTTTTTCCTCCAAAACAGAACTGCCATGGTCAACAGATCAATCCAGAAGTCGTCGCAAGAAGTGACTGAACCCGATCAGGTGTTCGAACTGGCCGCAGAAGTGTTTCGGGTGATGTCCGCACCGATGCGGCTAAAAATCATCAGTTGCCTATGCGATGGAGAAAAGAACGTGAGCTACCTGCTCAGCAAGATTGACACCACCCAGCCCAATATGTCGCAGCACCTCACCACGCTGTACCAGGCTGGTGTGCTGGGCAAGCGCCGCGAAGGCGTGCAGATTCATTACCGCATCATTGACGAGCGCGTGGCGAATCTGTGCCGCTCGGTCTGCACGCAAATTGCCATTAATGGCAATTTGCAGCGAGAATGAAGTCGGCACCTCTGGCGCGGCTCACACTCGCTCAAGGCTTGAGATAGACAAAGCCCTCTTTGGCTTGCAGGCGAGCAATCTCTGCCACGCCGGACGGGACGATGCTGGTTTCCATCAGCAAGCGGCTCGGGTTGATATCCATACCCGTCAAGGTGTTGTTGCACACCCGGAACTCCACGCCATTGCTGGCCAAGTCACTGACCGGGCCACTAAATTCCCGGCCACGCGAATCCTTGGCGTCTTGCAGCAAAAAGTTGATTCCCGCCCCGTGAGTGACCACCACAATCTTGGCCTTGGGGTCTTCGCTGAGGTGATTGCGGATATTGCCAAGAATCGGTGAAATCGTATCGACATCGGTGTTGATGTGATAGACCGCTTTCACGTTCTGGGCCGCAGCCAAGCCCACCCCGCAGGCCAGAACTAGCGCTAATAGGAATTTGAACATGCCCTTCCTTCGTGAGATGTGTGTGTCCATAGATATTTGGTTAATCCGTGAGAAATCAAGAGAGCGTGTCAGCCCAGATGTTTTGTGCCCAGTTCCAGGCGTAAGCCCCTTCCAACTCGGTTGGCCCGAGTGACACGCCACCCGAACCCGCCACCGCCTTGAAGGTTTTCTCAGCTGCCACGTACTGGTGAACCGACGCCACGTGGATCACTAGCTTGTCATTCACAAAGCTGTAGCAGGTGTTATTCAGCATCGGGTTTTGATTGACCGCCAAGCCTGAGAGTTGCGCCACCACGGCGGCCGCCACCACCTTGCCCTGCGAATTGGCCATGTGGCCGGACTTGGGCATCAGCGGCGCAGCCAACACCGAGTCGCCAATCACATGCACGTCTTTGGCGGCGGTCGATTCAAACGTCAGGTAGTCCACATTGCACCAGCGTCCATTCGCATTGGCCAAGCCGGACTGCATGGCGATGGCGCCAGCACTCATATTGGGGATCACGTTAAGCACTGCGGCCTTGACGTCGTCTTGCACTTCAAACTTGACGGTGTTGGTTTTGGCATCCACGACCGTAGCCTTGTGGCCACCTCGATACTCCAGCATGCCGCTGTAGTTGTCGGCCCAGAACTTTTTGAACAAGGGCCCCTTGGAAGTCACGTCGGGATTCGCGTCCAAGATCAGCACTTTGGACTTCGGCTTGGCTTTTTTGAAGTACGAAGCCACCTGGCTGGCGCGCTCATAAGGGCCGGGCGGGCAGCGGTAAGGGGCCAGTGGAATGGACAGGGCGTACACGCCACCATCGGGCATGGCTTCGAGCTGCTTGCGCAGGGCGATGGTCTCAGCCCCGGCCTTCCAGGCGTGCAGGATCTGGCCGGAAGCGTTGGCGGCCTGCAGGCCTTCCACGCTGCCCCACATCATGTCAACGCCGGGTGAGACGATCAGCTTGTCATAGGCTATGGTGGCACCGCCTGCCAAGGTCACGGTTTTCTTGGTCGAGTCGATGCGACTCACCATGTCCCGCACCTGCGTCACGCCATGCCTGCCGCTCAAGTTGTCGTAGGGCGTTGTGATGTCCCCCATGGTCTTGGAGCCGCCAATCACCAGATTCGAAATAGGGCAAGAGATGAAGCTGGCGTTGGGCTCAACCAGCACCACGTCGATCTTGTAGTCCGACAGCATGCGCACGTATTTGGCCGCTGTGGCGCCGCCATAGCCGCCGCCAATCACCACCACTTTGGCACTGGAGGGAACCACCCCGGTGCTGGCGCAACCCAGCAGACTGCCGAGCGAGCCCAATGAACCCAGCGCCAGTGAGGTGCCCACAATACTGCGTCGTTTCATCATGTTGATCCCCTTAGCGCTTGAGGGTGGAAAAGTACGTGGCCAAGGCTTCGACCTGTTGATCGGTATAGCCTTTAGCGAGCTGGTGCATCACCGTGGCCGGACGCGTGCCATCCTTGAAGGCCTTGAATTGGATGACCATGTAGTCCTTGGGCATGCCAGCCAGAGAGGGAATGGCTGAGCCATCAAACGTGCGGCCATCGGTGCCATGGCAATTGGCGCATGTCGCGGCAAGGGCGCGGGAGTGCAAGGTTGCCGCGTCCAGCGCGATCGCGGCGGTCACAAAAAACCCCGACATCAGGACCACAAGCAGTTGTGCTCTAAGACGCATGGCTGATCTCCTTTGCATTAGCGTGATATATCATTCAAGCTGAATATAGTCAATGCCCGGCCAGCTGTCCCCCGTATTTACCCGGGTGGCCTGCACAAGTTGATCCACTCAGGGTGCCCTCATGTTGGCGCTAGAGCCCATGATGGGGTTCTGATGTTTGACAGTCGGACTGTCCATCAACCGGTCCGTGATGCCGGCACCGGCCCACATGCCGACGAGTGCCATCCAGGCCGTCAGCGCGAAAACGGATCCACCACTCATGCCGGCACCAACGGCGCAGCCACCCGCCAGCATGGAACCGAAACCCATCAACACGGCACCAGCGATATAGCGACGCATGCCGTAGCCGTCATTGAAGCCTTCAAGCTTCAGTTCCTTGCCAAACCAGGCCCCCATAAAGGAGCCAGCAAACACGCCCGGCAGCAGTCCAAAGTCAAAACCGATTGCAGGAGTCGGCGCGGCCAGCACACGCATCAGCCATTCTGCCGACGGACCGCTGAAGGTCAGACCCTGAACCTGGACGACTTCGAACGAACGGGACGAGACCTGGTAGGTGTACCACCACCCCGCAGCAATCGTTAGACCTGTTCCGATGCCGCCCACCCATTTCCAGAACCCCCAGCCACTTCGAATGGAGAAAAACAGGGCCGCAGCGAACCACACCAGCCCGGACAAGAGTCCGCCCCAGTGGCCGATGCCGGCAATAGCCAACAAATCACGCGATGGACCACCCTCAACGGTCCACCATGTGCTGATGGTGTTGCGCAAAGGTGCCAACGAACCGGAGAGGGAGGCTTGTGCGGTAACGGCAAAGATCAGTCCTGACAGCATCGCCCGCAAATTGCCATTGGCTGACAACACGAGCAAACGGCTGGCACAGCCGCGCGTCATGATCATGCCAGCACCAAACAGCAGGCCGCCGATCAGCGCGCCCGAGAGGCTGCCACGTGAGGCGATCTGGCGCGCCGCGCCCACATCCAGCGAATGCATAAGGATAAGCACTTGAACGCCAACGACTGCACTGGAAAACGCAAGCAACCAGACGGAGAGCTTTTCGCCGAATTTGCGATGCCAGAACTCGATGACGGCAGCCCGCAGGCAAAACTTTGAACGTTGGGCAAAAAAACCAAACAGAACACCAATGACAAGCCCCCCCACCGCCAGGACCGTGCCATCACCGTAGCGCTCAAGAATACTTGCCAAATTCATTTGGATTTCCCATAATTCAGTATTAGCTTATATTAATGGTAATTTGAGCAGGACAGAGTCTCTTTGATCCGGCTCAAGTTTTTTGTTTTCATGAGAAAAAACGCGCGGGGCGGCACAGGCGCCTGACTGGGAACCCACATGACAATTGCGAAAAATTCTTTTTGGCGGAGCGGCGTGGCCGCATTATTGGCGGTCTTGAGCGTCTCCGTGGCCTGCGCAGAAAACGCACCCGCCATGGTGGCGCAAAAAGTGTCGGATACGGCCTGGTACGTCGAAGGCGCGTCGGCGCTGGGCTCGCCCGCCAACCAGAACTTCATCTCCAACGCCGGTTTTGTGGTGACACCGGCTGGTGTGGTGGTGATTGATGCGCTGGGCTCACCCGCGCTCGCTACCCGACTGGTTGCAGAGATTCGCAAAGTCACGCCCCTGCCCATCACCCATGTGATC
>JANPNG010000070.1:0-3006 GCA_031427355.1 Hylemonella sp. | reverse complement strand
GGCGCGCCACCTTGGTTGACCCACAGCATGCCCACCTCAAGACGCTGGCTGAGCATGTGCGCGTTTTTGAGTGAGCTGGTGAAGGCGTAGCTGGCCAGGCCGAAGGGCAGGCGGTTGGCTTCGTTGATGGCGTCTTCCAATGCGTCAAAGCCCTGGATGGCGGCCATGGGGCCGAAGGGCTCGGTGTTGAGCAGGTCTGCGTTCATGGGCAGATCGGTGAAGACGGTGGGCGCGAAGAAGTTGCCGCTGGTGCCGATGCGCTCGCCACCGGTGGCCAGTGTTGCGCCTTTGGCGAGTGCATCAGCGGTGAGTGCCGTCATGGCCGTGACGCGGCGGGCGTTGGCCAGCGGGCCCATTTGTGTGCCCTCGGCCATGCCATCGTCCACGCGCAATTTTTCGGCAATGGCCACCAAGCCTTTGGTGAACTCGGCCTTGACGGCGTTGTGCACCAGAAAGCGCGTGGGGGATACGCAGACCTGGCCTGCATTGCGGAACTTCATCGTGCCTGCGGTCTTGAGTGCGAGTGCAATGTCGGCGTCTTCCGCCACGATGACGGGGGCGTGACCACCCAGCTCCATCGTCGCGCGCTTCATGTGCAGACCGGCCAGGCTGGCGAGCTGTTTGCCCACGGGCGTGGAGCCGGTGAAGGTGATTTTGCGCACCAGCGGGTGCGGGATCAGATAGCCCGAGATCTCGGCCGGGTCACCATAGACTAGGCTGATGACGCCCGCAGGCACGCCTGCATCGATGAAGGCTTGTATCAGCGCGGCGGGTGAGGCCGGGGTTTCTTCTGGGGCTTTGACGATGATGGAGCAACCCGTGGCCAGCGCGGCAGACAGCTTGCGCACGACTTGGTTGATGGGGAAGTTCCAGGGGGTGAACGCGGCCACGATGCCCACGGGTTCTTTGTGCACCTGGGCCGACACGTTCATGGCGCGCGCGGGCACGATGCGGCCATAGGTGCGGCGGCCTTCTTCGGCGCACCACTCGATGATCTCGGCCGAGGCCATGGCTTCCATCTTGGCCTCAATCAGCGGCTTGCCTTGCTCTTGCGTCATCAGTGCGCCGATGTCGGCGGCACGTTCACGCATCAGCACGGCGGCTCTGCGCATGATGTTGCTGCGCTCAATGGCGGGCGTGTTGCGCCACAGGGCAAAGCCTTTTTTGGCGGAGAGCAGGGCGCGGTCCAGGTCTTCAATACCGGCATGCGCAACGCGGCCAATCTCTAGGCCGGTGGCGGGGTTGACGACGGCAAGGGTCTTGCCGCTGGCGGCGTCGCACCACTGGTTGTCGATGAGGAGTTGGGTGTTTTTGTAAGTCATGGGGTGGCCTTTGAAGAAAGAAAAAAGGGGAGAGGAAAAGGGATGGAAATCAGTGGATGCACGTCGATGCGATCAGTCAATACGGATAGAAGCTTCAGTGACGACCTTGAGCCAACGGGCGCGCTCTTTGTTGAAGAAAATATCTTGCTCCTCCGGGCGCATGGTCACCACTTCGGCCCCCAGAGCGATGAGGCGGCTGCGCACCTCGGGACTGCGGATGGCCTTGACCAGCTCAGCATGCAGCCGATCAAGGATGGGCTTGGGTGTGCCATGGCTCACCAGCACGCCTTGCCAAGTGCCGGACTCAAACCCGGTCACGCCTTGCTCGGCCAGGGTCGGCATGTCGGCCACCAAAGGCATGCGCTGCGCTTTGGAAATGCCGATCACCTTGAGCTGACCGCTTTGCACGTAGGGCAGGGTAGCCAGCATGCCGTTCATCACCACCTGGGTCTGGCCGGCAAGGGTGTCGGCCACGGCTTGCGAGCCGCCTTTGTAGGGGATGTAAACCCAGCTGGCTTTGCTCGCCCGCTCCACCGCCACACCCGCCAAATGCGGCGCGCTGCCCATGCCGGTGACGGCAAAGTTGATGGGCGTCTTTTTAGAAAGTTCGACCAACTCCTTCAGGTTGTTGGCGGGTACGGATGGGTGCACCGCCAGCATGTGAGGCGCATAGGCCAGCATGGTGACGCCGCGTAAATCTTTGCTCGGATCAAACCCCAGCTTGGCATAGACCGAGGGGCTGATGGCCAGCGCGCCCGTGTCGCACAGCAGCAGCGTCAGGCCATCGGGCTTGGACTTGGCCACCAAGTCGGCCCCCAGGTTGCCATTGGCTCCGGCGCGGTTTTCCACAATCACGGATTGTTTCAAGGCCTCAGACAGCGGTTGACTGATGGCGCGCGCGATGATGTCGGACGAGCCGCCGGGCGCGTAGGGCACGATGATGCGGATCGTGCCGGTTGGCCAGCTTTGGGCTTGGGCGTTCGCTGGCAAGATAACGCATGCGGCAAGTGCGGTGAGTGCGCACAGGGTTGTGGCGGATAGACGGTTCACATTGAGAGTCATAGCGTTCCTGCGGGTGTGGGGTTTCACGAACTCAGAGAATTATCACGTCACCGGTGCCGGGTTGAACAGCACCAGCGCGTTGTGCAGTTTCCAGTGCTCGGCCCAGGTTTTCTTGCGGCCACTGGCTACATCGAGCATCAGGTGGAACATCTCCCAGCCGATGGCTTCAATCGTGGCGTCCCCGTCGGCAATGCGCCCGGCATTGATGTCCATCAGGTCGTGCCAGCGGCGGGCCAGATCGGTGCGCGTCGCCACTTTGATGACCGGGCATTCGGCCAGACCATAGGGCGTGCCGCGCCCGGTGGTGAACACGTGCAGGTTCATGCCTGCGGCGAGTTGCAGCGTGCCGCAAATGAAGTCACTGGCGGGGGTGGCGGCGTAGATCAAGCCTTTTTGCTTGAGCTTCTCGCCCGGGGCCAGCACGCCCGAGATGGGCGAGGAGCCGGACTTGACGATGGAGCCCATCGCCTTCTCGACGATATTGGACAGGCCGCCCGCTTTGTTGCCGGGCGTGGTGTTGGCGCTGCGATCCACTTTGCCGCGTTGCAGGTAGGCGTCGTACCAGGCCATCTCGCGGATCATGGCCTGCGCCACTTCGGGGGTGGTGGCGCGTGCGGTGAGC
>JANPNG010000069.1:0-16880 GCA_031427355.1 Hylemonella sp. | reverse complement strand
GACTTCACGTCCATCTTGTCAAACACGCGGGCGCGGTGCACTTCGACCGTGCGCACGCTGATGTCGAGTTGGTCGGCGATACGTTTATTGGGTAGGCCATCGACGACCAGGCGCATGACGTCGTGCTCACGTTCGGTGAGTTCGGATAAGCGTTGGCGCACGCTGTTGCGGGCTTGTTGGGTTTGCACAATCAGGGCGGATTGCGCAATGGCTTGCTCAACCCGATCCACCAGGGCGTTGTCGGAAAAAGGTTTCTCGCAAAAATCAAAAGCACCGCGTTTGACGGTGGCCACGGCGGTGGGCACGTCGGCGTGACCAGTCAAAAAAATCACCGGCATGAGGCGGTGCAGGCCGCGCTGCTCCAGGCGATCGAACAGGGCCAGGCCGCTCAGGCCCGGCATGCGCACATCCAGCAACAGGCAGCAGGGGGTTTGCGGTGTGAAACCGGCTTCGATCATTTGCCAGAAGGCTTCGGCGCTCTCAAACGCCTGGCTGGGCAGGCGGCGTGAACGCAGCAGCCAGGCCAGGGCGTCGCGCACGCTGGCGTCGTCGTCCACTATAAAAACAGAGGCATCAATGACAGGTTGCATGGGGCTAGTTTACGCAAGTGGCAGTGTGAAGCTGAACACCGTGCCCTGCGGCACCTGTGGGGCAAAGCTCAAGCTGCCGCTGTGTTGCTCGATCACGGTGCGGCACAGGCTAAGCCCAAGGCCCATGCCTTCGGCCTTGGTGGTGAAGAAGGGGGTGAAGAGTTGCTGCACCACATCGGGCGCAATGCCGGGGCCAAGGTCAGCCACAGAGAACACGAGGTGGCGCACTTGCGCGTCGGGGTGGCGTTTGACTTCCAGCAGCAGCACACGGCGTGAGATGTCAGGGCTGTCCATGGCCTGCATGCCGTTGCGCGCGAGATTGAGCAGCACCTGCTCGACCATGGTGCGGTCGCACAGCACTTGCGGCAAGCCCGCAGCGCAGCGCAGTTGCACCTGCACCGAGAGCTTGCGTGCTTGCAGGTTGACCAGCGGCATCACCGCGTCCAACAGGGCTTGCGGCGCTACCGCTTCACGCGCTTGGTCGCGGCGGCGTACAAAGTCATGCACGCTTTTGATGACCTTGCCCGCGCGCTCGGCCTGCTGGGCAATGCGCTGCATGGCCAGTTCCATGTCAGCCGGTGTGTGACGCCCTTCGCGCAGTAGGTTGGTGGAGCCGGTGGCGTAGCTGGATATGGCAGCCAAGGGTTGGTTCAACTCATGGCTGAGCAGGGAAGCCATCTCGCCCACCATGGCCAGGCGCGCCGTGGCCTGAAGGCGGTCTTGGCTGGCGCGCGAGAGCTCTTCCACGCGGCGCTGCTCGCGCATGTCCAGAAACGCGCTCATCCAGCCGGTTTGCACGCCTTGCTCGTTGCGCAGCGGGGCCTCGATGACGAGCACGGGGATGCGCGCGCCGTCCTTGTGCATGAAGACGGACTCAAAACCTTCGCGCGGCGGCGCGGTGCCCGCCAGTCGAATGGCTTGGCGCTTTTGGTATTCGTCCGCCAGTTCGGGCGGCCAGTAGGGTGCGTTGGCGCTTTGGCCCAGCAGTTCCTCAGCGCTAAAGCCCACCATCTCGCAAAACGCGGGGTTGATGTAGGTGATGTGGCCGCTCAAATCGCGCGCGCGCAGGCCGGTGATGAGCGAGTCTTCCATGGCTTTGCGAAAGGCCAGGGCTTCGGCCAGATCACGCTCGGCCTTGAGACGTCGGCGCATGTCACGCCCGAGCAGCAGCAGGATGAAGAAAAGGGCGAGCGACATGGCAGCCACCAGCGCCGTCAGCACATTGGGGAAGAGGTCGGGTGCGCCTTGCCAACTGTCCAGACGCAAGACCAGGGTGTTGCCGGAGAGGTCAAGCAACTGCTGTGCGGTGAAGACGCGGTTGGCCCGGCGTGCCTGACCGCGTATGGCCAGGCGGGTGCCATCTCCCTCGGTAAAAGACACTTCTTGACTGCGAGTGATCTGGTGGCTTATCAGCTCGTTGAGAACCTCTGGTAGCGAATAGGTGGCGACTACATAGCCTGCCAACCGCCCGGCTGTGACCAGTGGCAGGCACAGCTCCATCACCTCGATGCCCATGCCCTCGGCCAGCAACACGAAGTAGCTGCTTGAATACGCAGGCCCGCTCAAGCGTTTGGCCGAGGCACAGGTCTGCACCACATCGGTTTGTGAGTTGGCGCGTCCGGTACGGGCAAACACGGGTGCGCTAAACGGGGTTTCCACCTGCGCAATGATTTTTTGTGCAGGGTCGCGCCATTCGATGCGCACCAACTCGCGATGCTCACGCAAAAAAGCATGGGCATCGCTGAGCCAAGTGGCGGGTGTGGGCTCATTGAATTGCAGAGCTTGCAGGCTTTGCACGTTGCGGGTGAAGGCCGCGCGCACTTCGCCCACGGCCTCGGCCGCATCGCGCTCCAGACGGCTTTGCATCTGGCTGGCTTCATAGCGCCCGGCCAACCACACCAGCGTGGCCAGCAAGGCAATCACCAGAAAGACCAGCGCCGACCACAGGCCCCGGCGACGCCAGGCAGGGGGCATGCGGGTGGTGACCAGGCGCGGTGCTTTCACAGCACGCGGTGCTCAAGCGCGGGCAGTTGCTGACGGCATTCGGTCAGCAACTCGGCATTGAACTCACTCAGCACCAGGCCCTCGCCCTGCGCCTGACTGGCCAGCACGCGGCCCCACGGATCAACCGCCATGGAATGGCCCCAAGTTTGGCGGCCATTTTCATGCACGCCGCCTTGCGCAGCGGCCAGCACAAAGGCCAGATTCTCTACCGCACGGGCACGCAGCAGAATTTCCCAATGGGCCTGGCCGGTGGTGAAGGTGAAGGCGCTGGGCACCAGCAGCAAGTCGGCCCCCGCCTGGGCATAGGCCCGGTACAGCTCGGGAAAGCGCAAGTCATAGCAAACACTTAGCCCTAAGCGCCAGCGGTGGCCATCGCGCGAGGGCAACTCAAAGGTCACGGGTTGCTGCCCCGCCTGGAGCACGCGCGACTCGTCAAAGCGCTCATGGCCATTGTCAAAACGGAACAAATGAATCTTGTCGTAGCGCGCCACGCATTCGCCCTGCGGTGAGTACACCAGGCTGGTGTTGCTGACCCGCTGCCCATCGCCCTGTCCATTGCCCTGGGGTAAGCTCAATGGCAGCGTGCCGCCCACGATCCACAGACCCAATTCACGCGCGCGCTCGGCCAAAAACTGCTGAATTCGCCCCGTGCCAAACGGCTCCTGGATTGCCAGCTTGTCAGTATCGCGCTGGCCCATCAGGCAAAAGTACTCGGGCAGCACGGCCAACTCTGCACCCGCGCTGGCAGCCTCGGTCAAAAGCGCGCGGGCGCGGTCGAGGTTGGTGTCCAGCCGGGTGGCCGAGACCATTTGAATGGCGGCGACTCTCATGGTTTCACCTCTCTCTTGATTTCTTTGGTCACGTCCAGCTTGGTGATCTTGGGGTCGGTCCAGCTGCCGGTGATTTGAAATTCTTGCGTGTTGGAGGCGATCAGGGGGCGACTCAAAATCCACTGGGCCAGGAAGGTGCCCAGGCCCACCGCCGGGTTGAGCCAGCCCGCAATCAAAGACGCCGTACCCGCGCTGATTTCCGGCACCACCACCACCTTGATGTCCTGCGTTTCCTTGGCAATGTCGGCGCGGCCTTCCATCAACACGGCAGCGTTCACGCCCTTCATTTGCAGGTTATGGGTCTCGGCCATACCTTGCTCAATCCGCACATCACCGCGCACCGAGTCAAAGGAAAAGCCATCGCTGAACACGTCGCGAAAGTCCAGCACCAGGCGGCGCGGCAAGGCTTGCAGGCTGAGGACGCCCAGCAGTTTGGCCATGCCCGGATCGGCTTTGAGAAATTGGCCGTTTTCTACATTGATGTTGAACGCACCGCCCAACGTGGGGTAGTCCAGCGTCAGTGGCGAACCCACCCAGGCCACCTGCCCCGTCATCTTGCCCTGGCCCTTGCGGATCACGCCCTGCATGCCCAGGCGCTCCAGCAACTGCCCCGCGTCTTGCAGGTCGAGCGTGAAGTCCATCACGGTGCGGCGTTTCTCTGGTGTGGCTGCTGTGGTGCGCGGCCCTGCAGGCGCGGGGGCGGCGGCATTGAGCACGGTCCAATTGCCGGTGGCGGTGAAGCTGGCCTCGGGCATGCTGATGTTGAACTTGTTCAAACGCCACTCGCGCGCCACCGCATCCTGGCTGGCCGCACCCCGGTTCACGGCCTCGATCTCCACCCGCCCGAGGTGCTTGCCGCGCAACTCCATATCGTCCACGATGATGTCCAAGGCCGGGATGTTGACGGGTTGCTCGTCCAGCAGGGTTTCAACGTCTTTGGCGGTTGAGGCGGCCAGTGACAAACGGGCCAAGCGGGCATACAGACGCCCCGCGCCAGCGCCGGAGGACTGGCGGTACTCCAGGTAACCATTGAGTTCTTTGGCATCCAGATTGGCGCGCCAGGTGAGCCCCTCACGCGAGCCGCCCACCACCAGTTGATGGAGGGTGCGGCCAGCGGCTGTTACCACTTTGGCCCGAACGGCCAGGCTGGTGGGCAGGTAGCCTGTCAGGCTGCGGTCAAGCACCGGGGCATTGGAAGGGCTGCTGGAGAGTGGCGTTGGCGATGATGCAGCTGGCAGCAGGGCCGTCCAGGCGTCAATGTCCAAGGCCTCGGTGTTGATGTTGGCCACCACACCCACGGCGGGCAGGGGCACCGCCTCAGAGGGCTCCAAGCCCACCCCGATGGCACCGCGCAAGACCTGCGCTTGTGCGCCCGACACATCACGCACATAGGTGACCGAAGCCAGTCGCCCCAGGGCCAGCGACCATTGGTCTTGCAGTGCTCGTGCACCGCCCGCGCTGTTGGATGGTGAGGCCAGTGTGACGGCGCTTTGCAACCTCAGAGGCAGAGGTGTTTCGGCTGCCTTGCCCAAGGGGGCGGGCAGGTTCAGGGCCAAGCCTTGCAGGTTGCTGGTGATCACAAACTCGGGCACGCCCCGGTTCAGGTTCAGCGTCATCGCATACGCGGTCGCGCCCGTGGCGTGGGTGGCCAGCGTGCGGGCCAACGCACCCCACTCGGGGGACTGGCGCAGGCCTTCAGCGCTCAAACTGCCCTGGACTTGCAGGGCGGGTTCACCCGTCGCGCGCGCGCCCGGTACGTGCATGCTGCCGCCCTCGGCGCGCACCTCGCCACCGAGAAAATGCGCTTGCCCTGCGCTGATGGCAAAGCCCTTTTCCGAGAAGTGCACAACACCCCGCGCAGCGCTCAGGCGCGGCAAGTTCTTGAAGAGTTGTGCACTGCTGTCGGTCAAGCTCAGCTTGCCCTGGACGCTGGTTTTCGCCAGCTCGGTCAGGGGAATCGCGAGCTTGAGTTGCACCTCGACGGGGCCACTCACCACGGCTTGGTCCAGCAGGTGATCGGTCAGCGCGGCCACGGGGCTGTCTTGGACCGTGTGTTTCAGGAAAGCATTCAAAGGGCCACGGGCATCCAGGTTCACCCGCACCGCCGGGGCCTTTAAAAAGTCAGGGATCTGTGCATCGCCGCGCACGATGCGCAGGTTGTCATCCCCGGCAACTCGTGCGCTCACGCCCTTGAGTTGCAAGCTGGTGCGATTGATCAGCAACTCCCCGCTCATTTGGCTCAAGCCTGGCCAGGGCAGGTCGGTTGCGGCCTGTAGGCTGCGCGGCACGTAGGTAAGGGCGGTGTCGTTGAAGCGGGCGGAGATTTGGAAATCGCCCTGCTTGGGGTCGGTGAACGGCATCTCACGCAAGTTGCCTTTGACCTTGAACTTGACGTTGTTGGCCTTGCCCTGGGTCAGCGCCTCATGCAGGTACTCACGCACGGGGCGGTGAATCCGCTGCGGCAAGTAGCGGTACACGCGGGCCGGGTCGGCGCGACTCAAGCTGCCCTGCAAGTCCAGCACGCCCGGAAAACGTGAGTTGCCATGGGCGGCCACCGGCTCTGCGCTGTGCCACTTGGCTTGGGCCTCACCCTGCGTATCGGCATTGCTGAATTTCAGGTTGGGTAGCTGTACCTTCAGGTTTTCGCCTTCGATCTGCCATTGCACATCGGTGGAGAGTTGCGCCATGGGAACCAGCGGCTCCTCAAACAGCCCAGGGAACACCAGGTGGCCGTCTTTCAACATCAATTTGGCGCGCCCGCCTGCTTGGTTCAGGTCAAAATCAAGGGTGACACCCCGCACACCCGGGCTGCCCAAAGGCGGTGGCTCGTCTTGATTGGCTTCAGACTTCTTCCCTGCCGGGGTCGGGGCTTCTGCTTCGAACTCAAGTTGCGTGACCCGCCCCTTCACGTCGTAGCGGCTAGGTTGACCCAGTGGGCCCTGCCAGCGGGCCTGGATTTTTTCCAGCAAACCCTTGGGCGCATAAAGCAGCAGCGCCGCATGGGCTTGTGGGTCCAGCGGCAATCGGCTGGCCACTTGCGCCAGGGTGGCCAGATCGAGTTGGTCGGCCTGTAGCTCGCCATGCTCGGTGGCGGCGTCTTTACCGGCCGTTTGCGAAAACCGAACATTGCCGCCCGACCATTGCACGCCGTCGCCTGTGACGAACTGCAAGTGATCGGTTGAGAACTCAAACCCGTCGGGATTGCGCTTGCCACCCAGTCGCCCGGTGAGCGAACTCAGAGAAAAAGGCGGCAAGCTCGGCTTGGGGGTCAGCATGACTTGCGACAGTGCGACATCGGCCGTGACCGCCGTCATTTGGCCATGCTTGACGTCCGCCCAAGCGCGCAGCGCGCCGTTGCCGCGACTCAACTCCAGTCCCAGCGGTGCGTAGCGTGCAAGGTGGGCCACATCCACCCGCGCAAAAGCTGCGTGCAGCTCACCGTCCCAGTCGCGCCAGCGGCCTTTGTGCAGTGACAACAGGGGTTGACGAAAGCGGCCCGTCAGGCTAAAGCGCTCGCCCCACTCGGCGGGCGGCGTGGCGTCCAACCGCAGCTCATGGCGACGCGACGCGTTGCGCACCACCAGATCGACCTGCTGCAAGGTCAGGGTGGGCAGCTCGCGCAGCTCATCCGTCCACTGGACGCTGCCGTCCCGAATGGCCACCTCTGTTTGTGAAAAAAACCAGTCACTGGCGCTGTGATCGTCAGGGATGGGAGACATGTCCAAGCCCGCCACCTGTATTCGGCCGTTTTTCAAGCGCCGGATGTCGAGCTCAGGGCGCTCGATGTAGAGCTGCTGGAAACTGAGGTTCCACAGCGAGCGCGGGGACAAAGCAATTACCACGCGCGGCAGCTTCAAAGCGGCTTGCCCTGCGGCATTCAGTAGCTGCACGTTCGACAGCTCAAACGCCGGAATCAAGCCCTCAGAGTGCGCGCTGATGGCCCCGATTAGAACCTTCACCCCCAAGGCCTGACTGGCCCGGGTTTCGAGCTCAGGGCGAAAATCGCCAATACGCGGCACAATGAACAGGTGCAGGGAACCCCAGGCTAAAACCAGAACCAGCCAGGCGACGAGCACCAGCCACAGGGCCATGCGCACACCGAAGGACAGTGCTTTGAGCAAGGTGGCCGGGCGGCTGGGCAAATCATCCATTTTTAACATCGGGCATGTGACAGGAATTATGGCGCACTCATCTCACTCCCGTTTCGCGCAGCGGGTGCGCCGTCGCCATGCCGCCGAGCTGCATTTGATGCCGCCAGGGCCACCGGATGCCGCCGCGATGGGCCGGGTTTACCAGACCTTGCAGCAAGGCGGCTTGCGCCCCGATCAGGCCTTGCGGGTGTTGCGTCAACTGGTGCTGGAGCGCTTGCTCACGCTGGACTGCGACGACAACGCGCCGCTGAGTTTGATCACCGGCTGCATGACCGCTCTGGCGGAGTTTGCGCTGAACGTGGCCTGTACCCAGGCTTTTCAAACACTGGACGCGCAGCATGGCATGCCGACCACGGCCCAAGGCCAGCGCGCCCGGCTCTGGATCGTGGGCATGGGCAAGCTCGGTGCCCGTGAACTCAATGTGTCCAGCGACATTGATCTGATCTACGTGTATGAGCAGGACGGGGAAACCACCGGCTACACCACGGTCAATGAGCAGGGCCTGGGCCGCATTTCCAACCAGGAGTATTTCACCCGGGTGGTGCGGGTCATCTATGGCTTGGTGGGCGAAGCAACCGACCATGGCTTTGTGTTCCGGCTGGATCTGGCGCTGCGCCCCAACGGCAACGCCGGACCGAGTGCGGTATCGCTGGGCGCACTGGAAGAGTATTTCCATGTGCAGGGTCGCGAGTGGGAGCGCTTTGCCTGGCTGAAAAGCCGGGTGGTGGCACCGGTGCAGAACATGCACGATGGCTCGGGTCAAAGCTTGCGCAGCCTAGTGATCCCCTTTGTGTTTCGGCGCTACCTGGACTACAGCGTGTTCGACGCCCTGCGGGTGCTGCACCGGCAGATCCGGGAGCATGCCAACCGGCGCAGCGCAGGCCGACCCGAACGTCATAACGACGTCAAGCTCTCTAGAGGGGGCATTCGGGAGATTGAGTTCACCGTGCAGTTGCTTCAGGTGGTGCGCGGCGGCCAATACCCCGAGTTGCGCACCCGCCCCACACTGAGCGCCTTGCAGCGCCTGGCCCGCGCCGGCCTGATGCCTGGCCCCACCGTCGAGGCCTTGACCCAGGCTTATGTTTTTTTGCGCCGCGTGGAGCACCGCATCCAGTACCTGGACGACCAACAAACGCATGTGCTGCCGCATCAAGATGGGGACTTGGACTGGGTCGCTCGCAGCTTGGGCTTTGCCGCATCGGGGCCTTTTCTCACCCAGCTCGACATGCACCGGGAGGTGGTGGCGCACGAGTTTGACCAGTTACTCGGCGCTGCTTCGGCACAGGATTGCAAAGGCTGTGGCGCGGGGGGCAAGGGCATTAATGGTGCCAAGGACGCACCATCCGCACCGAATCTGGATGAGTTGCTGACCCAGCTCCCGCCCCAGTTTGCGGAGCGGGTAACCCTGTGGCGTGAACACCCCCGCGTCCTGGCTTTGAGCGATGCGTCCCGTGGGCGCTTGCTGCGCCTGCTGGCCCGCACCGCGCAGTGGCTGCGTGAAAGCAGGGTCAGCGAGACCTCGGCCGTGCGCTTGGCCGACTGGATGGAGCCCTTGCTGCGGCGCGAGAACTACTTGGCCTTGTTGCTGGAGCGACCCCAGGTGCATGAGCGCTTGTTGCGTCTGCTGGGTGCTGCGCGCTGGCCCGCGCGTTACCTGCAACTGCACCCCGGCGTGATTGACGAGCTGGCCATGGACACCATGGTGCACGAGCGCTTTGGGACAGATGAATTTGAGGCGGAATTGGAGCACCGGCGCTTGGCCTTGCACGCTGCCGGTGAAGACGATGACGAGACCTTGCTCAACCTGCTGCGCCGCGCCCACCATGCCGAGGTGTTTCGTACCTTGGCGCGTGACCTGGAAGGCACGATCACGGTGGAGCAGGTGGCGGACGATCTGAGCGCACTGGCCGATGCGGTGCTGCGCGTCACCACCCGCTGGTGTTGGGACAGGCTCAAGAAAAAGCACCGCGCAGACCCGCAGTTGGCCATCATTGCCTACGGCAAGCTGGGTGGCAAAGAACTGGGCTATGGCAGTGACCTGGACTTGGTCTTTGTGTTTGACGACAATGACGAGCAGGCCCCCGAGGTGTACGCCACGCTGGTGCGCAAACTCATTCACTGGCTGACGCTCAAAACCGGGCAAGGCGATCTGTACGAAATTGACACGGCCTTGCGCCCCAACGGCAGCTCCGGCCTGCTCATCACCAGCTTCACGTCTTACGCTAACTACCAGCAGCAGCGTGGCTCCAATACGGCCTGGACCTGGGAGCACCAGGCCATGACGCGTGCCCGCTGCGTGCTGGGCAGTGAAGCCTTGCGTGAGCGTTTTGACGCGGTTCGCCAAGCAGTGGTGATGGCCCGCCGCGAACCCTTGGCTTTGCGCCAGGAAATCATGGCGATGCGCGACAAGGTGCGGGCGGCGCATCCGGTGCGGGGCGAGGCTTTTGATGTCAAGCACAGCGCAGGCGGTATGGTGGACGTGGAGTTTGCCGTGCAGTTCCTAGTGCTGTCCCAGGCCGCCGACCACCCGGTGCTCAGTGCCAACGCGGGCAATATCGCGCTGCTGCAACAGGCACAAGCTGAAGGTTTGTTGCCGGATGCTGTGGGTGAAGCAGCAGCCAGTGCTTACCGGGAATTGCGCCGGGTGCAGCACCGGGCGCGGCTGGACGAGGTGCCGACCCAAGTTGAGCGACACACCTTGCAGGAAGAGCGGCAAGCGGTCTTGGCGTTATGGGGCGCGGTGTTTAACGCAGTCTCTTATGCTGCGCCACGGATCTTGCGCACCAGCGCTGTGGTGGAGTAACCCTCGACGAAGGACAGGGCCAGCGCCTTACCGCCCCAGGACGCCATTAAGGGTGTCTCGGACAATTGGGTCATGTCGTAGTCGCCGCCTTTGACCAGGATGTCCGGGCGCACTTGCGCCAGCAGTTCCATCGGCGTGTCTTCATCAAACCAGGTCACCAAGTCCACCGCGCCCAACGCGGCCATCAGGATGGCGCGGTCTTCTTCGTTATTGAGGGGGCGGTCCGGCCCTTTGCCCAGACGCCGGGCCGAGGCATCAGTGTTGAGCGCCACCAGCAGACTGCCGCCTAGGGCGCGCGCCTGCGCCAAATAGACGGCGTGCCCCCTGTGCATGACGTCAAACACGCCGTTGGTGAACACCAGGGGTCGGGGTAACTGGGCCAGGCGCTTGGCCAAAGCCTCGCGCGGGCAGAGTTTTTGAAGGAAGTCCGGCAAGGGTGCAGGGTGTGACGTCATGGCGCGCATCCTAGCAGGCCCTTCTCTGATCCCGACCAGCTAAAGCCCTAAATCAGAGGGAAAGAGCCCCTGACTCGCACGTTTATAACCGGCGCAGCCCGACATAATTTCTACACATATGAACCTCGTCACGATCAACGCCGATTCCGTTCTCATAGGACAACCTTTGCCTTTTTCGATTTGGGATGTCGAGGGGGCTTTGCTGGCCAAAAAAGGCTTTGTGCTCCAAACCCGCGATGAACTCGATACGCTGACACGCAACCGCCATCCGATCTACATTGACGCTGTTGAATCACAAAACCATCACCGCGCCTACGTGGGTCGCTTGCATTCCCTGATCAACGAAGACACCCAGCTAGGTCAGATCGCAGGCACCAAAATCTCCTCGGTTTACAGGGGCCAGGCCCGAGAGAGCCCCATCAACGGCCTCACCGACTGGTTGGACTTGCAGTGTCAAGCCAATGCCATATTACGTGACACGAGCTCACCGAATTTTCTCAAGCGTCTGGATCATCTACAGAGCCAACTGCAACGTCACTCCAAGAGCAATCCCGATGGTCTGCTGCTGGCCCTGTTTCATTTGTCGGCCAGCGAGGTCAAGCTCTACAGCGCTACCCACGCCATGTTGGTCAGCGCCATCTGCGGTCTGGCGGTGCGCGACGTGCTGCACTGGTCGGCTGAGCTGGAACAGTCAGTTTGTCAGGCGGCACTGACCATGAACGTGAGCATGATGGACTTGCAGGACCGTCTTGCTGTCCAAATGGATTCGCCAGAGCCTGAGCAACGAGTCCAAATTAAACTGCATGCCGAGCGCTCGGTCCAGATGCTGGACAAAGCAGGTGTGCGTGATGCCGTCTGGCTCGAAGCCATCCGTGACCACCACCTGGTGGCACCGGGTGCACTGGCCAACAAAACTGCGGGCCAGCGGCTGGCCCGGCTGATCCAGCGCGCTGACATGTTTGCTGCCCGCCTGGCACCCCGCGCCACCCGCGTACCGTCCACCTCGGCAGCGGCCATGCATGCCAGTTATTTTGATGAGAATCGCCAGGTCGATGAAGCCGGGGCCGCCCTGATCAAGGCCGTTGGCATTTACTCACCCGGCTCGTTCGTGCGACTTAAAACCCAGGAAATTGCCGTGGTGGTGCGGCGCGGCAGAAACACCACCACCCCACGGGTGGCTGTGCTCATCAACCGCGAGGGCATGCCCACGGTGGAGCCCATTTTGCGCGACACCAGCCAACGCGAGCACGCCATTGTGGCTAGCGTGCCGCACCGTGATGTGCGCATACAGCTGAACTTGCAGCGCCTGCTCAGCCTGAGCACCGGTTTGAGCTCAGGTCGTCTGTGGTGAGACTGCGGCTTCAGGCCGCCAAAGTGTTTTCCATAAAGCTGGGCCGCTGTTCGAGCTTGTCTAGCAGACGAGCCAAATGCGGGTGCTCAGAGCGCCAGTCGATCTGGGCAAAGCGAAAGTCCAGATAAGCCAGGGCACAGCCCACGCCAACGTCGGCCAGCGTCAGGTGGATGCCCGTGCAAAAAGGCTTCTCGCCCAGGCCCTGGTTCATGGCTTTTAAACCGCTCTGAATTTTGTCCAATTGACGCGCCATCCAGGCTTGGCTGCGTTGGCCGTCGGTGCGACCGCTCCACACGGATTCCAGTCGCGCCAGTTGCGCGGCGTCCATCACGCCATCGGCCAAGGCCTCCCAGGTCTTAACCTCGGCCCGCTCCCGGCCCTGGCTTGGAATCAGCTTGCCCACGGGCGACAGGGTATCGAGGTACTCCACGATGACACGGGAATCGAACAGGGCTTCGCCCCCTTCCATGATGAGACAAGGCACTTTACCCAGCGGATTGGACTCCTTGACCTGGGACTCGGCGGACCAGACGTCATCAATGACAAATTGATAGTCCAGCTTTTTTTCGGCCATCACGACGCGCACTTTGCGCACATACGGGCTGCTGTTGGTGCCGATGAGTTTCATGGGGTTCCTAGTGATTAAGGGCAGCGCTTGCGCACGGCGTGTCGCTGCGGTTCGTCCGCAATCTATGGATTTAAGGTCAATTTTAGGTGATTGGGGTTAACCAGTAGTTCCGCCCCCGGCACCTGGGCGAGTCAAACTACAATTCGGGCATGACTTTTTCCACCATTTCAGCTCTTTCACCGTTGGACGGCCGCTACGCCAGCAAACTCAGCACCTTGCGCCCCCTGATGAGCGAACAAGGCTTCATGCACCGTCGTGTTCAGGTCGAAGTGGCCTGGTTCATCGCTCTGAGTGAGGCTGGTTTTCCTGAATTCAAGCCACTCTCGCCCGGAGCACGCACTTACTTGCTGGGTTTGATCAAAAACTTTTCTGAGACCGATGGCCTGGCCATCAAAGAGATTGAGAAGACCACCAACCACGACGTCAAGGCGGTGGAGTATTGGATCAAGTCCAAGTTCGAGGCCCGCACCGAGCTGGAAAAAGCCGCTGAATTTGTGCACTTTGCCTGCACCAGCGAAGACATCAACAACACCAGCCACGCCTTGCAACTGCGCGCCGCGCGCGACGTGGTGTTGACCCCGGCGCTGGACCGCCTGGTGCTCAAGCTGCGCGAGATGGCGCATGCGTATGCGGAGGTGCCCATGCTCAGCCGCACCCACGGCCAGACCGCCAGCCCCACCACCGTGGGCAAGGAAATCGCCAACGTGGTGGTGCGCTTGCAAGGCGCGCTGGAACGCATTGCCGCTGTCAAGATCACGGCCAAAATGAACGGTGCCGTGGGCAACTACAACGCCCATCTGTCCGCCTGGCCCGAGTTTGACTGGGAAGGGTTCAGCCGCCGCGTGGTGGAAACACCCCAACCGCTGGGCCTGGGCCTGATCTTCCAGCCCTACAGCACCCAGATCGAGCCGCACGACTACATGGCCGAACTGTTCGACGCCGTAGCCCGCACCAACACCATCCTGATCGACCTGTCGCGCGACATTTGGGGTTATGTGAGCCTGGGCTACTTCAAGCAGCGCCTGAAAACGGGCGAGATTGGCTCGTCGACCATGCCGCACAAAGTCAATCCGATCGACTTCGAGAACGCCGAGGGCAACCTCGGCCTAGCCAACGCCATGCTGCGCCACCTGAGCGATAAGTTGCCCATCTCCCGCTGGCAGCGTGACCTGAGCGACTCCACCGTGCTGCGCAATATGGGTGTGGCCCTGGGCTACGCCGTGCTGGCGTATCAGTCACTGGGCACCGGTTTGGGCAAGCTCGAACTCAACGCCGACGCCATTGCTGCCGACCTGGACGCCTCCTGGGAAGTGCTGGCCGAACCGATCCAGACTGTGATGCGCCGCTTTGGCGTGCAAGGCGCTTACGAGAAGCTCAAGGAAGTCACGCGCGGCCAGACCGTGACTGCGCAGGCCTTACACCAACTGATTCGCGAATTGGAAATCCCCGAAGCCGACAAGGCACGGTTGCTGGCCATGACGCCAGCCAGCTACATCGGCCAGGCGGCGGAGTTGGCCAAACGCGTCTGATGGCCCTCAAATCCACCATCTTCAAAGCCAGTCTGCAAATTGCGGACATTGACCACGGCTATTACGCTGACCACAGTCTCACGCTGGCGCGGCACCCGAGTGAAACTGACGAACGCATGATGGTGCGCCTGGTGGCGCTGGCCTTTAACGCCTACAAGCTGCAAAGCGTGTGCGGGGGCGACGGCACGCTGGCCTTTGGCGCGGGCCTGTCTGACCCGGACGAGCCCGACGTTTGGCTGCGTGATTTCACCGGTCTGACCCGGATGTGGATCGAGGTCGGCCAGCCCGAAGACAAGCCGCTGCTCAAGGCTTGCGGGCGCGCCGATGAGGTGCTGCTGTACTGCTTTGCCCACTCATCTGAGGTGTGGTGGCGCGGCATGGCGTCCAAACTCGCGCGGCCGAAAAACCTCAGCGTTTACCGCGTGCCGACCGAGGCCTCTCAAGCCCTGGGCGCACTGGCGCAGCGCAATATGCAGTTGCAGGCCACGATCCAAGAAGGTGTGTTGATGCTGGGTGACGGCCAGCGCAACGTGGATATTGAGCCCGTGCGCTGGAAGTGACGAAAAGCACCCCGTTCGGGTTGAGCTTGTCGAAACCGGTGCGTCCTTCGAGAGCCTCAGGACGAACGGTTCTTGTTATGCTTCATTCGCCCGCTCCGCATAGCGGTTAAAGCGCCAAGCATCACCATGCAGCGTGATGCGACGCCAGACCTGGCGTTTTTCTGCCGGGCGCAGCGCGGGCCAGTGCTGGACTTCTTCAAAACTGCGTCCACAACCCTTGCACACCTCATCGCCCTGACTGGTGGAGCAGATGGCGATGCAGGGTGTGTCCATCGTGCTCTCGTACCAGTGCATCCAGGCGTCAAATGCAGCTCGGGGCATGCTGTACTCATCGGCCTCGCTCTCATGGTAAAAAATCATGAGCGCATAGACCTCGGCCAGCGCGCGGATTTCCGGGGCCAAAGTAACGCCGTCGGGCGAGGGCTTTAGGGTGCGCCAATGGTTGATGGCGGCTTCGATGTCGGTGATGTGAATGCCGGCCATTGGTGTATTTTTTAAGGACAGGCATGATAGCGCGCAGGTTCGTAGGGGCTTGCTTTTTCTGGCAAAAACCCCCTTATGGAAATAGCAGCTTGCAAACTCCGGTCAATCGTGCTTCAATTCACTCACGAAGGGGAGTAGCTCCCTCTCGTTGCAGCAAGGGAAGTGACACAGCAAGTGGACATTGCCGCAGCGAGTATCAGCAAGTCGTCAATACGAAGCGTTAGCAATAATTCTTCCGGCTTGTTGGGCACATTCAGCATGACCCCATGCCGAGCGAGACCTTCGATTGGAACCTGTGGCAGGTTTCGTCGAAGCGTTTTTGTGGATGCCCGAATCACACTCACTCTTGACTGACCTGCCTCTGGTTGTTGATCGATGCAACTCGGAGTTTTGTCATGGAATTTTTATCTACTGCGTGGTGGTCCGCCCTCATGGCCATCGTCCTCATTGATTTGGTGCTGGCGGGCGACAACGCCATTGTGATTGCGCTGGCGGCGCGCAGTTTGCCGCCAGCGCTGAGGCGAAAAGCCATTATGTGGGGCACGGTCGGGGCCATCGTCGTGCGCTCGGTCATGACCGTGGGCGTGGTCTGGCTGCTCAAAGTCCCAGGCTTGATGTTGGTCGGTGGTTTGGGTCTGATCTGGATTGCCTACAAGCTTCTCAACGATTCCCATAGCGATGAGCACCAGGGTCCGGTGGTTGGCTCTTTTTGGGGTGCGATGAAGACCATCATCGTGGCCGACGCATTGATGGGGGTGGACAACGTGCTGGGTGTCGCCGGGGCGGCGCATGGCGCATTTGACCTTGTCATCATTGGGCTGCTGATCAGCGTACCTATTGTGGTTTTTGGCAGCTCAATGGTGCTCAAGCTGGTGGAGCGTTTCCCCGCCATCATCAAGCTCGGCGCAGCGGTACTGGCCTTCACGGCTGCCAAGATGATCGTGAGCGAGCCGCTGCTTGACGACGTGTTTGACCCGCCAGAGCTGCTCAACACCGCAGCCCGTTGGCTCACCTATACCGCCGCTGTGGCGGGCGTACTGGCCGCTGGCTGGTGGACGACCCGTCGGCACAAACAGGAAGGGGGCTCCGGTCAAGTCGCCTGACCCGCAAAACCAAGGAGTTTTGTTGTCCTTCATTCACCACAAGGAGTTCATCATGGACAAAATCATTGCTTACCTGGACGATCCAGACTATTCGCTGCACCAACTGGCACCGATGAAAAACCGCACGGCCGGCCCGACCGAGCAAACGACGCACTGGATTTTGGTGGCCTGTGCGCCGCATTTGACGCGACATGCGAGCCAATGGATCTCGCCAGCGGCACTCAGTAGCTGGCGCGCCAAATGGGCTGAAACTTTATTTGCCGGGTTGGTGACAAAGCTGCAAACCCAAGGGGATCAAGTCACGACGGTACTTGCGCATGGCGATTTGGTGGCCCTAACACGGCAGCTACAGACCGAGCATGGCGTGGCACACGTCATGGACGCACGACGACC
>JANPNG010000068.1:0-3085 GCA_031427355.1 Hylemonella sp. | reverse complement strand
GGTGAATGTCGATTTCCCAACTTGGATGATCGACTCCCTGGATCGTGAAGCCAGCAAACTGGGGGTTACAAGGCAGTCCGTTATTAAAGTCTGGCTGGCTGAGCGTCTTGAGGCAACCGCTTCCAACTTACCGTTTCAACGACCGCGCGCGGGTGCTGCGCACCGCTGAATTCATTCGACAACATTCTCATGGCACGGGGCCGCAAAAAGCCCAGTGGGGCCGCGCAAAGTTTGCTCAATCTGGTGAGTCGATCCGAGCTTTTGTTTTGGGAGCTTTCAAGTCGCTTGCGTCTTCATCAGCGGAAAGGCGAAATCAGGCAGTTGTCACTGGAGCTGATTTGCCGACAGGTCCTCAGCGAAGCTACACGTTGCGTTTCCCAACCGTTAATGGCTTTTTGCGTCTCCGGGTCGGGCAGGCATTGCGTGTAGGTTCTGATCAGGAAATCCAGGTTGTAAATAGTTCCGCGCAGCAGCCGGACATTGTCGTTACGCGGAATCGCATTAAGTTTGGCGCCCAGGTCTGATGCGTTGGCTTGGCGGTGACACTCGGCGACCGGCAGCCCGCGGGCGCCGCCGGCGCTAGCAGCTGGTCCGCTTTGCTGATTGCCGCTGGCCTGCTGCTCGCAACTGTTCTTGGCTTCTTCACAGCGGTTAGTGCAAAGCTGGGTCTGCTCGCTGGTGGCACCAAGACCAGCGCTGCTATTGCCAAAAAACGACAGGAGGCCCCCCATCGCCAAGACACCTAGGCAACCTTTTTGGCAGCTGCTTTCTGTCGCACTACACTGCTCGCTCGCCGATAACGCGCGTGGTGCAGGTGCGGTTGCCGGACTGTACGCAGCCTGCTGTGCCGGAGGCTCGGCCGGTGACGTGCTGGAACCCTTGCTGTCTGTAGAAGAGTCGGATGAGGGCTTCGCGTTGCCGGAAAAAACATTGCTCAGCCAGCCCATGGTCCTACTAACACCTTGCTGCAAGGTATTTGCGATCCCGGGCACGCTGCTGTCCGCACGGGTCGCGCTGGTGTCGAGCTTGGGGTCAGGCGGCGAGCTGGCTGTGCTATCGGAGCGTATGCTCTTGATTGCTGACTCGAGTGACGCGACATCGCCGTTAAACTGCTGCACTTCGGACTTCAACTGGAAAAAGGAGGCGTCCTGGATGGCGCCAACAATTTCCGCCTTGGGCTGGAAATCCAGTATGTACTGCTTGGCGGTATTCATCTGGCTTTCGAGCTCGGCCGAATGCGCCTCATTGCGCTTGGCGTAGGCGTCAGCAGGGCTGTTCTGGATTCTTTCAACCATGGCTTTCGCCTGTTCGTAGGATCGCTTCGCTTTCGCGTAGCCCTCCTTCAACTCCCGCACGATTTCCTGGGCAACCTGCTCGTTCTTGCGTGCAGCGGTGCGACAGGCCTTCTCCAGCGCATTGTGTTCCTGCCGCAGCTTGCCGCTCTCTGCCCCCTGCACAGCGATCAGGTCCATCAGGGCCCGGTATTTGTCGCCCCCCGTGGGAAAGTCCGTCGCCTCCGTTTCTTTGAATTTCTGCCGATGCTGTTCCGACAGCCGGTCCTGCATGGCGCGCATTTGCAGTGCCGGCGCGTCGCATTCCGCAACCGTTTTCGGGTCACTGGGAAAGCCGGACTGGCCGTGCGCGGCGATGGGCGCGGCCAACAGCAGGAAGTTGAACAGGGCTGCAAGTGCAAGGCTGCGGATCGGACTGGTGCGCACGTGAACTCCCCTAAGGATGCTCTGAATAACCAGTCGCCACTTGGAGTAGCGGCTGGGCAATTTTCAAATAATGGAATTTCACAGTAAATCTCCCGAAACCACGCCGTTTTCTGCGCCCCATTGGGCCGTTTTCACGCTTTGCAGCGCTTTCGCCCGAGTTTCGGACGCACTCATCCCTGTGCCGCCATCAATTTACCGCGCACCATCCACAAATTGGACAGTGCAAACAGCGTCACCAACTGTGCCGTGTTTTTCTTCAACCCACGGTAGCGGACTTTTACAAATCCAAACTGGCGCTTGATCACCCGAAACGGATGCTCCACTTTGGCGCGCACACCCGCCTTGAGCTTTTCCGCTTTGTCGATCAGCGCATCTGCTGAGTCGTCTTTGTTGAGCGCTTTTCGCTTGCCCGGCCCCATCGCGATATGCCAAGTGACATCTTCATTGGCATCGGCTCGCTTCTCTACGCCTTGGTAGCCCGCATCTGCGTGAACGGTGGCTTCTTGCCCATGCAACAGTGAGTTGCCCTCAGTCACATCACCAACGTTGCCCGAGGTCCCCCGTACGGTGTGCACCAAGCCAGACTCGGCATCAGCGCCGATGTGGGCCTTCATGCCGAAGTACCACTGGTTGCCCTTCTTGCTGGAGTGCATGTCGGGGTCACGGGCTCGACCTTTGTTCTTTGTAGAGGTGGGCGCTGCAATCAAGGTGGCATCCACCACAGTGCCAGCCTTGAGTAGCAAGCCCTTCGCAGTCAGTAGCTCGTTGACGGTGATGAGCATTTGTTCGGCAAGTTTGTGCTTTTCCAGGCGGTGACGGAAGCGCAGGATGGTGGTCTCGTCAGGCAGTCGTGCGAACTCTTGGAGTTGCGCAAATTCGCGGTACAGCGGGGTGTCAAAGAAGGCCTCTTCCATGGCCGGGTCTGACAGGGTGAACCATTGCTGCATGAAGTGGGTACGCAGCATGGTCATCAAAGGAAACGGTGGTCGACCATTCTTGCCTTCAGGATAGTACGGGGCAATCAGGTAAACCAAATCAGCCCAAGGAACCACTTGCTCCATCTGCTCAAGGAACACTTGCTTGCGGGTTTTTTTGATGTTCAGATTGAGAGGTAAAGCAGCTTGTTTCATGCTATGAATTTTATAGCAATGTGGCGTTTTTTGCAACACATTTCAGTGGGAGTTATGCAGAGTTTCCTTAACCGCGTTTGATTTTTAATTTAATTTTTGATAGCAAATTCTTCTTTGGTACGCCCCTGCGCCACCAGCGCAGCCAGCCAGCGGGGCATCAAACCACGACCACTCCAGGTTTCGCCATTGGGGCCGCTGTATTTGGCGGCAACCGTCCCAGCGGCCTTCTTTTTGCTC
>JANPNG010000067.1:0-5955 GCA_031427355.1 Hylemonella sp. | reverse complement strand
TACCACCTCGGCCCTGAACTCGGCGCTGTGCTTGCGTCGCGCCACTCTCTTTGTTTCCATAGTGTCCACCTGGTTGTTTCGTGGACACTATGTTTACCCGCTTGGCGCCAGGATTCAAGATGACATGGCTAGCCGCTTACCTTTTATCGGTTTGGGAGCGCTCTATTTTGTGATTGTCGTCTCTGATGCGTCTTTGGGTTTTGCCGCAGGTCGGGTGCTTGGTGGCGTTGTTTTTTCTTTGGGCTGATCCTTGTGGTCGTCGCTGGCGCGGAACTTTTCACGGGAAATAACCTGTTGGTCATGGCCTGGGCAGGCAGGCAGATATCAACCACTGAGTTACTGAGAAACTGGGCGATAGTTTGCGTTGGCAGTTTTCTTGGCGCCACTGGATTGGCCGTTTTGGTTTATCTGTCACGACACCCTGATATGAACCATGGAGCGATTGCACAAGAGTATCTGCGGATTGCGGCGGCTAAAGTTGGCTTACCGTTCTGGACGGCCTTCTTTAGAGGTGTCCTGTGTAATGTGTTGGTTTGCTTGGCCGTATGGATGGCGCTTGCCGGGAGAAGCGTAGTGGACAAAGCGGTCGCCATCGTTTTCCCCATATCGGCATTTGTTGCGGCAGGCTTTGAACACAGTGTGGCAAATATGTACTTCATTCCTCTGGCGATGATGCTGCAAAACCTTGACCCAATTGGCACAACGACTCATGCCCTGACTTGGGGTGGATTTTTCAACAATCTTGTGCCCGTGCTTTTGGGAAACGTCCTCGGTGGCAGTGTCTTTGTGGGTTTTGTGTATCACTTCATTTACCAGCCACCCGAGGTGCCATAGGGCAAGCCAATGAGGCGCTAGCGCAGCACCAGAACCGGCACCTGCGAGTGGGTTAGCACCTGCTGAGTTTCACTGCCCAGCAACAGACGTTTGATGCCTTTGCGACCGTGCGAGGCCATGACGATCACATCGGCCTTGTGCTTCTTGGCGGCGGCAATCACGGCGTCAGACACAAGGTCTGACTTCACCGTGATCGCCTTGACCGTAACGCCCTTGGCGGCACCGGCTTTTTTAACCGCCTCCACCACCGCCTGCGCGTGGTCGGCCCACTGTTTTTCGACCCGAGCCACATCTGCAGCCGAGAGTGAAAGAGCACCTTCAAAGTAGCTCTGGGTGTAACGCGGGAAGACTTTCAGCGCGACCAACTCGGCTCCGCACAAGGCCGCCAGCGCAATGGCGCTGTTGACGGCTTTTTTGGACAGAGTCGAGCCATCGGTGGCGACGAGGATGCGGTCATACATGCGGTTCTCCTTGGGTGTTTATGCCTACCAAGGATACGGAGTTGCTCGCATGCGGGTTTGATGTAGATCAAATCTTGATCAAATGCAAGACCCTGTCGTCAGGCTCCATCAGGCGGATCATGGTCTGCCAGACCTGATAGAACCTGCTTGATCGACCCTCTCAGCTAAAGAGGTTCCGCAGACGATCTGCCCAGCTGTCCTCGCTGGGGGAGTGTTTACCTCCGCCTTTTTTCAGTGACTCGCCCAGCTCCTTGAGCAACTTGCGCTGGTGTTCGCTGAGCTTGACCGGGGTCTCCAGCAGGATGTGGCAGTACAGGTCACCGGGGTAGCTGGCGCGCACGCCCTTGATGCCTTTGCCGCGCAGGCGGAACTGCTTGCCGGTTTGCGTGCCCTCGGGGATGTCAATCGCGGCCTTGCCGTCCAACGTCGGGATGTCGATCTCACCGCCCAAGGTTGCGGTGACGATGCTGACGGGCACGGAGCAGTGCAGGTCATCCCCATCGCGCTCGAAAATGTCGTGTTTTTTGAGTCGAATTTCAATGTAGAGGTCACCCGGTGGGCCACCATTGGTGCCGGGCTCGCCATTGCCCACGCTGCGAATGCGCATGCCACCGTCGATACCGGCAGGAATTTTGACTTCCAGGGTTTTTTGCTTCTTGAGCTTGCCCTGACCGTGGCAGCTTGTGCAGGGCTCGGGAATGAGCTTGCCGGCACCCCGGCATTGCGGACAGGTTTGCTGCACGCTGAAAAATCCCTGGCGCATCTGCACTTGGCCCGCACCATGGCAGGTGGTGCAGGTTTTAACCTGCGTGCCGGGTTTGGCGCCGCTGCCGTGGCAAATATCGCAGCTGTCCCAACTGGGGATGCGAATCTGCGCCTCTTTGCCGTGCGCGGCTTCTTCCAGCGTGATTTCCATGGCGTAGCTCAGGTCACTACCGCGGTACACCTGACGTCCACCGCGACCTTGCCCCGGACTTTGACCAAACATGTCGCCAAAAATATCGCCAAAGGCTTCGGCAAAACCGCCGCCGCCAAAGCCTTCACCGGGACCGCCACGCATATTGGGGTCAACCCCCGCGTGACCGTACTGGTCATAGGCGGCGCGCTTTTGCGCGTCCGACAACATCTCGTAAGCCTCTTTGGCTTCCTTGAATTTTTCTTCGGCCACTTTGGAGCCATCGCCCTGATTGCGGTCAGGGTGGTGCTTCATCGCCATCTTGCGATAGGACTTTTTGATTTCTTCTTCAGAGGCATTTTTGGGAACGCCCAGGACGTCGTAGTAGTCTTTTTTGGCCATTTATCGTTCTCGGAGCAGGGAGGCAAAACGCCGCGTCCGAAGACCTATGAGGGCATTCGAGCGCGGCGGGGTGAAGCGGCATGGGCCGGTTCTCACTTAGCCTTTTTTGACTTCCTTCACTTCAGCGTCCACCACGTTGTCGTCGGCGGGTTTGGCTTGAGCTGCATCGGCACCTCCTGCACCACCGGCTGCGGCCTGAGCGGCGGCGTCCTTGGCTTGTTGGTCGGCGTACATTTTCTCGCCCAACTTCTGGCTGATGGTCATCAAGGCGGCACCTTTTTCTTCGATCACGGCCTTGTCGTCACTCTTGAGCGCTTCTTCCACGTCCTTGATAGCGGCTTCGATTTTTTCTTTCTCGCCGGCCTCAAGTTTGTCACCGTACTCGGCCAGACTTTTCTTCACGCTGTGGGCCGAGGCCTCGGCCGAGTTACGGGCTTGCACCAGTTCGATTTTCTTGTGATCTTCAGCCGCATTGAGTTCGGCGTCTTTCACCATCTGCTGAATCTCGGCTTCGGTCAGGCCCGAGTTGGCTTTGATCGTGATTTTGTTTTCTTTGCCTGTGCCTTTGTCTTTGGCACCCACGTGCAGGATGCCGTTGGCGTCGATGTCGAATGACACTTCAATTTGCGGCGTGCCGCGCGCTGCCGGTGGGATGCCTTCCAGGTTGAACTCGCCCAGGCTCTTGTTGCCGGCGGCAATCTCACGCTCACCCTGGAACACCTTGATGGTCACCGCGGGCTGGTTGTCGTCTGCGGTGGAGAAGGTTTGCGCAAACTTGGTCGGGATGGTCGTGTTCTTGGTGATCATCTTGGTCATCACGCCGCCCAGAGTCTCAATGCCCAGGGACAGTGGCGTCACGTCCAACAGCAGCACGTCCTTGCGGTCGCCTGAGAGCACCTGGCCCTGGATGGCTGCGCCCACGGCCACGGCTTCGTCCGGGTTCACGTCCTTGCGGGGCTCTTTGCCAAACAGTTCTTTGACCTTGTCCTGCACTTTGGGCATGCGCGTCATGCCGCCGACCAAAATCACGTCATGGATGTCGGCCACGTTCACGCCAGCGTCCTTGATGGCGGTGCGGCAAGGCGCAATGGTGCGCTCGATCAACTCGTCCACCAGGCTTTCCATCTTGGCGCGTGTGAGCTTGATGCTCAGGTGCTTGGGGCCGCTGGCGTCGGCTGTGATGTAGGGCAGGTTGATGTCGGTGGCCGCAGAGCTGGAGAGCTCAATCTTGGCCTTCTCGGCGGCTTCTTTCAGGCGTTGCAAGGCCAGCACGTCTTTGGACAGGTCCACGCCCTGGTCTTTCTTGAACTCGGCAATGATGAAGTCGATGATGCGCTGGTCAAAGTCTTCACCGCCCAGGAAGGTGTCGCCGTTGGTGGAGAGTACTTCAAACTGTTTCTCGCCATCGACATCGGCGATTTCGATGATCGAGATGTCAAACGTGCCGCCACCCAAGTCATACACCGCAATCTTGCGGTCGCCTTTTTCGTGCTTGTCCAGGCCAAAAGCCAGGGCTGCAGCGGTAGGCTCGTTGATGATGCGTTTGACGTCCAGACCGGCGATGCGGCCGGCGTCTTTGGTGGCTTGGCGCTGTGCGTCGTTGAAGTAGGCGGGCACGGTGATGACGGCTTCGGTCACTGGCTCGCCCAGGTAATCTTCAGCGGTTTTCTTCATCTTACGCAGAATATCGGCGCTGACCTGTTGGGCCGAAATTTTCTTGCCGCGCACTTCCACCCAAGCGTCGCCGTTGTCGGCGGCCACGATGGAGTAGGGCATCAGGTTGATGTCCTTCTGCACTTCTTTTTCGGTGAACTTGCGGCCAATCAGGCGCTTGATCGCGTACAACGTGTTGCGCGGGTTGGTCACGGCTTGGCGTTTTGCCGATGCACCGACCAGCACTTCGCCGTCTTCCTGGTAAGCCACGATGGACGGTGTGGTGCGCGCACCTTCAGAGTTCTCGATCACCTTGGTGGTATTGCCCTCCATGATGGAGACGCAGCTGTTGGTGGTGCCGAGGTCGATGCCGATGATTCTTCCCATGATGAACTCCGATTGAAAAAATTAGATGTGATTTAGATGTGGATGCTCAAGCGCTTTTCAAGCGGGCTTTGAGCAAGTCTTAGATGAGTTTTAAGCCGATGTTTATTTCGGAGCCGCCACGGTAACAAGCGCAGGGCGCAGCACGCGGTCCGCAATGGAATAGCCCTTTTGCAGCACGTTGACCACGGTGTTGGCTTCTTGGTCGGCAGGCACCATGCTGATGGCCTGGTGCCTGTGGGGGTCAAATTTTTCGCCTGTGGCGGGGTTGATGGCCATGACCTTGTTGCGCTCCAGGGCGGCGTTTAGCTGGCGCAAAGTGGCTTGTGCGCCTTCGCGGATTTGCTCGGGTGTGGCGTCCTTGATGGTCAGGCTGGCTTCCAGGCTGTCGGTGACGGGCAGCAGGCTTTCGGCAAAGCTTTCAACGGCAAACTTGCGGGCTTTGGAGATTTCTTCTTCGGCGCGGCGGCGGGCGTTCTCAGCTTCGGCCTTGGCGCGCAGGAACTGGTCGGCCAATTCAGCGCTCTTGGCCTGCAGAGTGGTCAACTCGGCCTGGAGCCCGGTCAACTCGTCCTGAGCCAGGTTCAAGGCCTCGGCTTCCAGCATGGCAGGATCGTCGGTAGAGGAGAGATTTTGGGCGGAAGTAGGTTTGTCAGACATGCGAATAGACGGGTGTTGGGGGATCAAGCCCAGAAATGGAGGCGCCTGACGCCATTTCAAGAGGGGATCGGAAAAAAGGAAGAAGAAAGGGGCCAAAGCCCCTTCATGCCTCTTCGCCACAGAGGCAAGCGTGTGCTTAGCCCGACAGGCCCAGCAGTTCCACGTCGAATTTGAGCGTGGCATTGGGCGGGATCACGCTGCCGGCACCGCGTGCCCCATAGCCCAGCGCTGCCGGGATGATGAGGGTGCGCGCACCACTAATTTGCATGCCCGCCACGCCTTCGTCCCAGCCACGGATGACCATGCCTGCCCCAAGAGAGAAAACGAAAGGGTCGTTACGGTCTTTGCTGGAGTCAAACTTCGCACCCTGTGTCTCATTGTTGTAGAGCCAGCCGGTGTAGTGAACGGTGACGCTTTGGCCTTTGGTGGCGGTGGCACCAGTACCGACGATGGTGTCTTCGTATTGCAGGCCGGAGGGGGTAGTGGTGGTCATGGCGAGGTCTTTCAGAAAGTGAATGATGGGGGTGGGTGCGGCCGGGAACTATGCCAGCCAGCGTTCAAGAATCCCTGACTTTACCCGCAACAAGCAGCACCCTTCTGTCGGCGCTGGCCGCCAGCAGCTGGTTTTGCTCGGCCACCAGCATCGGCATTCCGCCGGCTTTTAAT
>JANPNG010000066.1:0-37951 GCA_031427355.1 Hylemonella sp. | reverse complement strand
AGAGCGAAACACCACCAAGTTGCCACGCGCCAGTTGCAGGTTTTTCCAAGTCTCGGTGATGGGGTTCCAGTTGATTTGGAGGTCAGGCGCGGTAACGGCTTGCGCCGGGATGAACTGTGCGACAACGCGGCCGATCACAGCCAGCACCACGCAGGCTAGTGCCACATCGCGCGGGCCGGTTTCGGGAATAGCCACCAGCAACCCACCCACCACATTGCCCAGCAGGATGGCGACAAAGGTGCCCATCTCCACCATGCCGTTGCCGCCGGTCAACTCGCGCTCGCTCAACACCTGGGGCAGGTAGGCAAACTTGACCGGACCAAACAGTGTGGAGTGCAGGCCCATGAGGAAGGTGCAGGCCAAGAGCGTGGGCACGTGGCCCGTGATGAAGCCTGCCGCCGCGATCAACATGATGGCGATCTCCAGGTTCTTCACGAAGCGCATCACGCGCGTCTTCTCCAGCTTGTCCGCCAGTTGGCCGCTGGTGGCCGAAAACAAGAGAAACGGCAGGATGAACAGCGCGCCAATCACCAACCCAGCCAGTGCGGGCGGCATCCACCCCACGCTGAGCTGGTAGGTCACCATGACGGTGAAGGCGAACTTGAACAGATTGTCGTTGGCCGCACCGCAGAACTGAGTCCAGAAAAACGGCGCGAAACGGCGCTGGCGCAGCAGGGCGAACTGGTTGGGGTGGTCTTGCAATGAGGCTTGCTGCGGCCTTCTGGTGTTGTCGTTCAAGATGCGCCCTTCCTCGTAGTGATGCGGTCAGTTAGCGCCTCATGTACATCACCCTTTTGGCTCTGCTTTGATTGCTTCGTGACGATTCTCTCACCTCAGCCCAGCCTCCAACTCGACACTACGAAACAGGATGAGCGATCAAGCAGGGGATGCCCACGATGAAAGATACGACGATACACGAGCTCAGGCTTGAGTCGCCCAGGCCGCTCAGTTGTTGGATTGACCCCGTGACTCCTGCGTAAAGCAAATTGACAGCTTGCCTGACTAAGCTTGATGAAAATCATTAAAGGTTAGTCGTGACTATTTTCAATGCTCCTCGCCAAGTCTGGCTTCTGGCTGCTATTTCTGCTGGCGTGGCTCTCGGCGCTACCCTTTACATGCACTCTCCATCGCCCAAGGAGAGCTCACAAAGCAAGCCTTCAGTACCTGAGATTGGAAAGATTGCAACGGACACCTTGAAGGTCTCGCAGGAACAAGTCAAAAACCTTAACCCTGGCCCGGTCGTGTTGCAGCGCTTTGTCAATCAACGTGAAGCGATTGGCATGATTGACTTCAACCAGGACAAAACGGTTCAAGTGTTTACGGCTTACCAAGGACGTATCGCGGCAGTACTTGTCAAGGCCGGGGATGATGTCAAAGCGGGTCAAATACTGTACACCGTCAATGTGCCAGATCTCGTTCAGGCTGGCAGCAACCTGATCAGTACGGCGGGCGTGTTGCGCACGGCCAATGAAACGCTGCGCCGAGCCAAAGAACTGGCGACGCTTGGCAGTATTCCTCAAAAAGAACTCGATCAAAACCAGTCTGACCAGCAAACCGCTGAGGCCAATTACAAGGCCACGCGCAAGGCTCTTGGCTTGTTTGGTTTGAGTGAGGCCGACATCAACCAAATCGAGAAGGATAAAAAGCCGATGGCCGAGATGCCGATCCGCAGCCCGCTGGAGGGACGCGTGACAGCACGCAATGCGACTCAGGGAGCGTTGGTTCAACCCGGAGTAGCCCCCGCGCCCGTGACGGTGTCCGACATGCGACACCTCTGGATGGTGGCCAGCGTTCCTGAATCCGAATTGGCCGACTATCGGATTGGCCAAGCGCTCACGGTCGTGGTGCCCGCCTATCCAGGCCGACGCTTTGTCGGCAAGATCAGCTACATCGGCGATACGGTCGATCCAGTCACCCACCGACTGATCTTGCGCGCTGATTTGAACGATGCAGCGCATGTGCTCCGCCAGCAAATGCTGGCCAACTTCAACATCGACGTGGGGACACCCGTGACTTCGCAGGCGGTGCCACTCAAAGGACTGGCACGCGAAAGCGATGGCAGCTACATCGCCTGGGTGACGACCGATGGCCTGACATTCAGCCGCCGCGCGGTCCAAGTCGGCGTCACGCAAGACGGCATGGTGCAAGTGACAGCGGGACTCAAGGCAGGTGAGGTCATCGCCCGAGAGAGCGCCCTGTTTCTAAGCAACCTCTACAACACTTCTTCGCAGTAAGCGTGATTCACTTTACTTGCGCGTGACCAAACCGGGGCTCCATTTTGTTTAGATTTTTACTGTCTTTTGTCCTCACACGCCGCCCAATTGCCCTGTTGGGCTTGTTGATTTTCATGGCGGTTGGTGTGTTTGCCTTTCTAAAGCTCAATGTCGAGGCCTATCCCAACCCGGCACCGGTGATTTTGGAAATAACGGCCCAAGCGCCGGGCTTATCCGCAGAAGAGATGGAGCGCTACTACACGCGCCAGATGGAAATTGGTTTGGCCACCACGCCTGGTGTTGACAACATCCGCTCCACCTCCTTCTACGGACTGTCCTTTGTGCGAGTCACCTTCAAGTACGGGGTGGACTACTTCTTTGCCCTGAATCAGGTGGCCAACAATTTGGCCGCCAACGTTAACCTGCCCAATGGCGTACAGCCCCAAATTCAGGCCTCTAGTTTGGTTGGTGAAATTCTGCGCTATCAGGTCAAAGGCCCATCAACTTACAGCCTGAGCGCTCTGCGCTCCATCCAGGATTGGGTGATCCAGCGGCGCTTGCTGACCGTGTCCGGTGTGGCCCAGGTTGTGACCTGGGGCGGCACCACCAAGGAGTACCACGTTGAGGCTGATCCCAAAAAAATGGAGTCTTACGGCGTGAGCCTTCAGCAGTTGCTTACCGCCGTTGGCAACGCCAACGTAAACGTCGGCGGACGCTCGGTCAGCGTGGGCGATCAGTCGGTCAACATCCGGGGTCTGGGTTTGATCCAAAACCCCAAAGACATTGGCAACATTGTCGTGTCGCAGCAAAACGGTTTGCCGGTGCAGGTCAAAGATGTCGCCGACATCAGCGAAGGTACTATGCCGCGCCTGGGAGAGGCCGGGCGCGATGAGCAAAAAGATGTGGTGACAGGCATTGTCATCATGAACCGCACGCAGCAGACCAACCAGGTACTAAGCCGCGTCAAGGAAGCTGTAGACAAAATCAACTCCGATGGTTCATTGCCACCTGGTGTTTCCATGGAGCCTTACTATGACCGCGCAGTCCTGGTGAAAGTGACCACGCATACGGTGATTCACAACCTGATCTTTGGTTGCCTTTTGGTGTTTTTGATTCAATGGATTTTTCTCGGGGATGTGCGCAGCGCCTTGATTGTCAGCATCAATATCCCCTTCGCGTTATTCTTCAGCATCATCATGCTTCTGATCACAGGTGAATCGGCCAATCTGCTATCACTGGGGGCCGTAGATTTCGGAATTATTGTGGATTCGGCCGTGATTCTGGTCGAGAACATTTTCCGTAATTTTCAACGCCCCATGACAGATCGCATTCATGATTTGCGCGTCATGGCCACCGGCCCAGGTGCCACCTTGACCGATCCGGCCATGGGCTGGACGACCCGCTTGCGCACCATTTTCATGAGCGCCATCCAGGTGGACAACTCTGTATTGTTTTCCACCGTCATCACCATTGCTGCATTCACCCCCTTGTTCACCATGACCGGCGTTGAAGGGCAGATTTTTGGGCCCATGGCACGCACCTACGGTTATGCCCTAGGCGGTGCCTTGTTTGCCACCTTCACCATCACGCCTGCCATTGCCAGCTACTTGCTGCCGCGCAAGATGCAAGAACATGAAACCATTTTTGTGCGGGCCATTCACCGGGTGTACCTGCCCATGCTGAAGTGGGTTCTGGCCCATAGCCGCATTACCATTTGGCTGGGAATGTTGTTCGTGGTGCTGGGGGGATTTCTGGTAACCCGTATGGGCAGTGAATTTTTGCCCGTGCTCGAAGAAGGCAACCTCTGGGTGCGTGCGTCCATGCCGCCCACCATTTCGTTGGAAGCGGGCACCGAGAAAGTGCACCGCATGCGCGAGATCATCAAGAGCTATCCAGAGATCATCACGGTCGTCTCCCAGCATGGTCGCCCCGACGATGGGAGCGATGCTTCTGGCTTCAACAACGTTGAGCTGTTTGCGCCACTCAAACCCTTTGAAGAGTGGCCAAAAGACATGAGCAAAGAGCGACTGGTGGAAGAGTTGCAAACGAAATTCGCCACCGAATTTCCGGGCGTCAATTTCAACTTCTCTCAGTACATCCAGGACAACGTGGAAGAAGGTCTGTCGGGCGTAAAAGGTGAAAACTCGGTCAAGATCATCGGCCCCGATCTGGCCGTGTTGGAAGAGCTGGCAGCCAAGACTATGGCGGCTATGGCCCAAGTAAAGGGTGTCACCGACTTGGGCGTCTTCAACACACTGGGGCAACCTAATCTCAACATTCAAATTGACCGCGAGAAAGCAGCGCGCTATGGATTGAACACCGGCGATGTCACCACGGTGGTGCAAGCGGCCTTGGGGGGTACCCAGGCCACCACGGTGTGGGAAGGTGATCGTCAATACGCGCTGTCGGTCCGCCTCCGGCAAAAAGACCGGGGGAGTTTGGAGGCAGTGAAAAATCTGCGGATCGCCTATGCCACGTCTGCCGCAGGGGGCAGCTCTTATATCCCGCTGACCGATATTGCGACCGTGTCCATGCAAACCGGAGCGACCTACATCTACCACGAGAGCAACGAGCGCTTCATCCCCATCAAGTTCAGTGCGCGAGGGCGTGACCTGGGCAGCACAGTGGCCGATGTGCAGAAAAAAATTGCCAGCGAAATCACACTTCCCAATGGCTACCGTGTGATTTACGCGGGCCAGTTTGAGGAGTTGCAGCAGGCCAAACAACGCATGTCGATTGCCGTGCCCATTGCCGTCGCGCTCATTCTGATTTTGTTGTATGCCCTATTCAACAACTTCGCTTATAGCTGGCTCACCTTGGCGGCGGTTCCGTTCACGGCAACGGGCGGTGTGATCGCTTTGTACCTCTCGGGTCAGGTCATCAGCGTTTCTGCCATCATCGGCTTCATCTCGCTGCTCGGGGTCTCCGTGATGGATGGCATTCTGATCCTGGGTTACTTCAAAGAGCTCAAGCTCGGTGGTCTGGACGACACTGCGGCCATCAGCCAAGCCTACGAGCACCGCATGCGTCCGCTCTTGATGACTGCCCTGTCCGCCTGTATTGGGCTTTTCCCAGCGGCGCTCTCGCACGGCATCGGCAGTGAGGTGCAGCGTCCGCTGGCCACGGTGGTCGTGGGCGGCATGTTGATTGGCCCGATTTTCCTGCTGCTGGTTATGCCAGCGATTCGCTTGGTCGTCCTGAAGCGAGTCAAGTTCAAGACACGTCGCAAAGGCTTGGGCGGTTGAAGATGAAAAAAATGAACCGCACAACAAGCTCGCTCGTCGCACTACTGGCCCTGGTCTTGACGGGTTGCGCCGCTGGCCCTGATTTCGTGGCCCCGATGCCACCGCAGGCCAACCGCTTCACCCGAGAGCCGGTGACGCTGGCGCAAGCGCAAACATTCTCCCCCGACTCCCAGGTCGCACACGACTGGTGGGCGGCCTATGGTTCACCCGAGTTGAATCAACGGGTCGCGCGGGCATTGGCCAACAACCCCACCATAGAAGTGGCCCTGGCCAATCTCAAAATAGCCCAGGCATCCGTCACGGCACAACGGGGTTTCTTTTACCCAACGGTACAGGCCGGGTTCAGCGTCAGCCAACAAAACGTGGGGCAGAGCGTGTCGTCACCCCTGGCATCGAACGCTTCGGTCTACAGCTTCCAGTCAGCGCAATTGTCGGTCGGATTTGTGCCCGACTTATTTGGGGGCAATCGACGCCAGGTGGAAAGTTTGCTGGCCAACCAAGAAGTCCAGGCCTATCAACTGGATGCCCTGCGCACCACGCTAGCCAGCAATGTGGTGGCTACAGCACTTCAGGAAGCGAGTTTGGAAGCTCAGATTCAGCTCACAAAGCAAGCCATTGCGCTGGCCACCGAACAACTCCAGCATGTGCGCGGCATGCACGCTCACGGGTATCTGAGCGCCATCGACGTGGCGCAACAAGAAAATGCCCTCACACAAATTCAACAAGCCCTGCCGGTATTGCAAAAGCAATGGCAGCAAACCCGCAATTTGATGGCTGTGCTGTGCGGGCACACCACCGACCAAGAGCTGCCCAGCCTGTCGCTGGACACGGTTCAATTGCCCGCCCGATTGCCCGCTGCCATTCCCTCGCAAACCATCGCGCAGCGACCTGACGTCAGGGCCGCGCAGGCCATGGTGCACGCCAGCAGTGCGCAGGTCGGGGTAGCGCAAGCCAACCGTCTGCCCCAGTTCCAGATATCGGCCATTCTGGGCGGTGGTGCCACCACCTTGGCGCAAATGTTTTCGCCCGACAACACCTTCTGGTCTTTGGGGGCGAGTATTGCGCAGCCAATTTTTTCAGGCGGCACGCTGCTGGCCCGCAAGCGGGCAGCCGAAGCTGCCTTGGACGCATCCAAAGCGCAATACCGCAGCACCGTATTGACCGCCTTTCAAAATGTGGCCGATACGCTTTATGCGCTGGCGTCCGACGGCAAAGTCCTTGAGATTGCCAGCGCATCACAAGCGGCCAATCGACGCACACTGATGCTTACCCAGTCCCAGTTTGCACAGGGCTACTCGGCAAGACCTGCTGTGTTGGCCAGTCAGCAAGCCGACTTGCAATCCCAGGTCAATTACCAGGCCGCCTACGCCATCTACCTGGGCGATACGGTAGCCTTGTACCAAGCCTTGGGAGGCGGTTTCAAGAGCGAGGCCCCATGACCGAGGAAGGCCCACTGCCCGAGGGGCTTCCCACCGTAAGCGGGGTGATGGCTTCGCGTAGACTCCTTTACTGGAGACTCCGAGCCATGAAATTCCTGTTTGTAGAAGACGATGACGCCATTGGCAGCAGCATTGTTCGCAGCATCCAGCGCGAAGGGCATCAGATCACCTGGCTCAAAGACGGTTTGCAAGCCGATGCGCAACTGATGACGCAGCACTATGACCTGATTGTTTTGGATTTGGGCTTGCCCAGTCTGGATGGTTTGCAGATTTTGCAACGCTTACGTGAGCGGCACGACAAGACCCCGGTGATTTTGCTCACCGCGCGTGACGAGCTCTCTGACCGCATCAAGGGGCTGAACACGGGGGCGGATGACTACATCACCAAACCCTTTGAGTTTGATGAATTGGCGGCCCGCATTCGTGCCCTGCTGCGACGTGCTCAGCCCAACACCACCCAAGTGCGAATCGGAAAATTGCTGATTGATTTTGATGGACGTGAGGTCAGCCATAACGGCACACCCCTGGACTTGTCACCCCGCGAGTGGGGTTTGCTGAGCGCCATGCAAAAGAAAATGGGTCAAGTAGTGAGTAAAGGCAAGCTCATTGAACTGCTGGCAGAGACCGATGCTACAGCGCTTGAAATCAGCGATTCAACGGTGGAGGTTTTCATTTATCGCCTGCGCAAAAAACTCGAAGGCTCGGGCGTTGAAATTCACACGGTACGCGGCTTTGGTTACATCCTCAAACAAATCACCTAGTCTGCGCCGTCAGCTACTACAACGCCTGTTGCCGCCGCTGTGCCTGCTGTTTGCGCTCTCGGGCATCAACGCCTACTACCAAGCCTTTAAGACGGCCAACGAGGCCTATGACCACTGGCTGGCCGACTCGGTCAACTCATTGGCGCAGTTGCTCACCTGGCATGACGGTCGTGCGACTTTTGTCTTTCCCAATGGGGCGCAACGCATGTTCGAATGGGACGATACGGACAAAACTTACTTTCACGTCACAGGCTCGCAAAGCGGCAATCTGGCGGGCGATCCGATTCAGCGCCCGTCTTCGGTGGCCGTCAATCGGCTCGGCAAGGTTCAACTCTTTGACACAGGATTCAAAAGCGAGGCCATACGAGTCGCCGTCTTGAATGTGGATGACCCCCAGGGCGGAGAGAAGGTCGAAGTCATCGTGGCGGAAACGCAGCACAAGCGAAACGCCTTGGCGAGAAAAATTCTGCTGGACTCTTTGTTGCCTCTCATCGTGTTGATTCTTGTCGCAATCGGGGTGGTCTGGTTCGAGCTCAGACGCGCGCTCACGCCCATTCACAATGTGGCCCGCAGCCTGGAGAATCAAACCCATCACTCGCTCGACCGGATTGATGACGCTGCCTTGCCCAGCGAAGTCCACCCGCTCACCCATGCACTGAATGATTTGCTTGATCGTTTGCGCACCGCCCTGGCCACGCAGCGCCGGTTTATTGCGGATGCGGCACATCAATTGAGGACGCCTTTGACCGGACTCAAACTCAACGTGGACGATGCCCTGCGAGAAACCACCTTGGCGGGTGCGACGTCCATCATGCGGCAAGCGCAAACCTCGGCAGATCAGTTGGTTCGTTTAACCAACCAGTTGTTGTTTTTGGCCCGTGCTGAGCCCGATGCCACACGGATACGCTTTGAGCCCGTAGATCTGGTGTCCCTGGTCTTTGAAACCGGATCGCAGTGGGTTCCCCGGTCGTTTGAAATAGGGATTGATCTCGGCTTTGAAGCCCCTGAAGACCTCAACTTGATGGTTCAGGGAGATGCCGTCATGTTGAAGGAAGCCGTTGCAAACCTCATAGACAACGCGCTCAGGTACGCGGGCGCGGGGGCCCGCGTCACGCTGGAAGTGCGTAGCGCCGATCCCCAGACGGCAGTGGTCTCGGTCGAAGACAACGGGCCGGGCATACCCGTGCATGAGCGTCAAGCCGTACTGCAACGCTTTTACCGTGGCGAGGGCACGCAAAGCCATCAGCTTACGGGCACGCCAGGCAGTGGCTTGGGGCTTTCGATTGTGAAGGAGGTGGCTCACACCCATGGGGGACACATTCAGCTTGACACCGGGCGTGGCGACGCTGGGGTCAAAATTTCTTTATTCCTGCCGCTTCTTCCTCATCCCCACCCCTGATGCACGCCTCCGAGCGCAATCCTTCAAGCCCACCATGGTGACTCAAAAAACAAAAAATTTTGTCCGTCGACTCGGCCCCGGATTGGTCACTGGCGCGGCTGACGACGACCCGAGCGGCATCGCCACTTACTCACAGGCTGGCGCGCAGTTCCGGTTTTCACTGATTTGGACGCTGTTGCTCACGACGCCACTGATGATTGGCATCCAGATGCTGTCAGCACGCATAGGCTGGGTCACAGGCGAAGGTCTGGCTGCAAATATGAACAAAATGTGCCCCCGCTGGCTGACCAGCACTTTGGTTGGCCTGCTGGTGGTCGCCAACACCATCAACATCGCAGCCGACCTGGGGGCCATGGGTGAAGCGGTTCGCCTATTGATCGGCGGTTCAGCCAAGCTCTATGTGCTCGGTTTGGGCGGTTTGTGCATCTTGACGCAATTGTGCTTTTCATATGAACACACTGTGCGCATTCTCAAGTGGCTCACCCTGGTCTTGCTGGCCTATGTGGCCGTCATTTTGTCACTGTCCATTCCCCTCCAACAGGTGCTGACAGAAATGGTGCAGCCCTGGTCATTTTTACCGCCCGGACTGGCCCTCAAAGACTACGCCATGATGGTCGTGGCGGTGCTGGGCACCACCATCAGTCCCTATTTGTTTTTCTGGCAGGCGGCCCAGGAGGTCGAGGACAGTCGCTTGCGTCCAGAATCCAAAGAGGTCAGACACCACCCGGAATACGCAGCCGAGCATTTACTCAGAATCAAACAAGACACGGTTTTCGGAATGACCTTTTCCAATGCCGTGGCCTTGTGCATTGTTGTGGCCACAGCGCTGACCCTGAATGCACATGGTGTGACCGACATCCAGACCTCTGCGCAAGCCGCACAAGCGCTTAAGCCGATTGCCGGTGAATTCGCGTTTGCGCTTTTTGCGCTGGGCATTGTCGGCACCGGTTTGCTGGCGGTGCCGGTGCTGGCGGGCTCGGCGGCCTATGCGGTCAGTGAGCTTTATGGATGGACAGCAGGACTGTCGCATGGGTTTCGCGAAGCCAAAGGCTTCTACCTCATCATCGCCGCCGCCACCGGTCTGGGCGCGATCATGGGCGATCTGGAAGTCGATCCGATCAAGGCTTTGGTTTGGAGTGCTGTGGTGAATGGGGTCATCTCCGTGCCCATCATGGCGGTGATGATGGGTATAGGGCAATCCAAACGGCTGCTGGGGGACTATACGATCTCAAGGCGGCATCGCGTCTTGGGCTGGGGCGCAACCGGCGTCATGGCCATTGCAGTCGCAGTCATGTTCGCAACCTCGTTTTAAAGTCCCAACGTCACCTTTGATGATCCCCTCAATTAACATGAAAACCAACGCCTTTAAGCGCACCCGAATCGTCGGACTGCTCGCCAGTCTGCTCTGGTCAACGAGCTTCGCCCAAGAGGCCCGAACGAACAGCTCAGTCCCTGAGGGTCTTGCCAAGCCATACCCGGTCGATGCAGCGACTATCCGGCTGCACCGATTGAATCACTTCAACGCCAAATTGAATACCGATGCGGCTGAGCTGCATGCGCGTTGCGCCTATGAATCTGATATTTCAACGGCGCCGCCCAAGAAACTGGTTGCATTGACGTTTGACGATGGTCCAGCGCCGGGACACACCGAATTCATCCTCGATACGCTCAAACGGCACAACATCCGAGCCGCATTCTTCATGATTGGTGAGCAAGCCCAGCGGCACCCTGAACTCGTCGCAAGAGTGGCGTCTGAAGGCCATCATCTGATTGGCAATCATTCTTGGAACCATCCGAATTTTCACAGCATCGACACGGACGAACAAAAGCTGGAAGTTCAAAAATCAGAGGACGTGCTGCTTAAAAACATGGGGCAACGTCTGTTTCGCTATCCTTACGGCAACTCATCCTGCGAGACTAATGAGTTGCTCCACCACAGTGGCTACAAAATTGTGGGTTGGCACATTGATTCGTGCGATTGGGCCTTTGATAAAAGCGGTGTGGTTGACGCCAAGGAGGCGGCCATCTGTGGCGTTCTTCCTCAATTCCACAAAGACTATGTGGGGCACGTGCTGTCCACCCTCAGAGCCCACAACGGCGGCATCGTGTTGATGCACGAAATTCACCCGAATACACTCCAAAAGTTGGACGCCATCATCACCGCAGCGATGGCAGACGGCTTTGTTTTTGGGTCGCTGGATGATCCGGCGTTTGAACATGCCATGCGTTAACCGAGGACGCGATGAAAATTTCACATCTGGGCTCTGATGAATTCAAGTCTCCTCTCATCCATTTTTTAATAGCTCGTCCCCGACTTTTTTGTTGTCTGGTGCTTGGCATTTCAACCGCTTTCGTGATGCCCGATTTCTTGGCGATGCGAATGGTGACCAAGGCCATTGTGGGATGGAATGTCGGCGCCGGCCTCTATCTATTGCTGGCGGCACGCCTGATGTTTTGGTCATCGTACGAAAGAATGAAAAAACGTGCCATCGAACAAGATGATGGGCGGATTTTGATCCTCGCTTTTGTCGTCATTTCTGCATTGATGTGTATCGGCGCCATCGTGGCAGAACTGGCTACCGCCAAATCATTGGGTGGAGGTTTGCAGTACGCGCACATCGCACTTGCTGCGCTCACGATTGCCACGTCATGGGCCTTTACGCAAGTCATGTTTGCCCTGCATTACGCCCATGACTACTATCTCCCCAACCATGAGGGTGGCAGTCATGGCGGATTGGAATTCCCTGGTGGGCATGCGCCGGATTACGGGGATTTTTTGTATTTCGCATGCGTGATCGGCACCTCTGGGCAGACGGCAGACGTGAGCTTTACGAGTCGAAAAATGCGCAGAACTGGCACCGTTCACTGTGTGTTGGCGTTTTTCTTCAACATCACATTGGTCGCATTGACGATCAACATTGCCTCCGGCTTGTTCTGACGAATTCACTAGCTATGCAACATCCCTTTGTGTTTCATGCAGCGACAGCTTGTCGCGCACATACATTCGACGAATTCTTCCCAACATTTCCATAGTGATCACCTTGTCTGTCCTCTGCCTAATATTTAGGCAGAGCAAGTAAAACACCTGGGTCAGTTTTCGGTCGGCGGCAACAGTGTTGACAATGCCATCAAAAAAATCAATGCGCATTGTCTGATCGAGAGCCGAGAGCCGGACATGAGAGTCCCCTTGTTTTCTAATTGTAACTATTGTAACAATTAGAAAAGCGCCGACTCAATCCCCCGAAGTAAACACCGTCAACACTCCGGTGTAGCCGTAGAGATGGTGGCGGGCGATTTCGCCTCCGGCGAAGAAGCCGACCAGCGGCACATCGCCCAAGGCGCGGCGCACGATTTGCAGCTCGGCACTGGGGCCACCAAAGTGCGGGCCGCCGCGACCAGAGCAGCTCACGTACACCGCTCCTGCGATGTGGCGGGCGGGGTGCGGTGCAGCTGGGGTTTGCGCTGGCGCGTGATCCAGCCCCAAGCCCATGGACGTGGCGGCCTCAACGCTGGCTTCCTCGGGTTCCAGCTCTTCGCGGATCTCAGCGCAGATGCGCATCAGGTCGGCACGAGCGGCCTGCACATTGCGCTGGCAAAACGCGAGTTGCATGCCTTCCTCCACTAGGTCGGCCACCGCCACGCCGCCGCGCATGGGATCCAGGCCGATGAGGTGGCGCACGATGACGTCGTTGCCAAAGTTGCCGGTGCGGCTGATGGCGGTGGCATCGGTGCTCGCACCACGGGTCGATTCAGGGCGCATCAAGCCGACCAGCGTGGCACGCAGGGCTTGCATGGCGGGCTCTGGCTGGTCGAGTGAGATGTTCAGGTCGCGCAGCAACACATCCAGCGCGGGCTGGCCGTCCAACTCCAAGGCCACATTGCGGTCGGCCTTGGTTACCCAACGTGCCGGGCTTACCGGCAAGCAACCCTGCGTCACACGCGAGACCAGATGAATGTCACGACCAAAGGCCACACCGCTCAAGCCGCCATGGAACACGCCGCTGGCCAAGCCCTGGCCGCGCATGAAGCCGTCGCCGCCCACGGCAAACTGCACGGTCTGTGTGCGACTGGCTGCCAAGCCGCCAAACAGGTAACCCGAGTCGGTACGCGCGGCCATCTCGGTGATGAGTTCGGCCAGATCAGGGGTGTCGCTGTCGGCATGCACCAGGGCGGTGTGCGCCTCAAAGCCCAGGCCCAACGGCGCGATGCCGGAGAACACGCGGTACTGATCGCTGGGCAATTCACACAGCATCAGCACCAGCGCGGGCTCGTCAAAGTATTCGGCGTTATTGGCAGCCACGCCCACGCCCACGGTGCCAGCCCAGTCGGTCACCTCGGGCAGTTCGGCGCGCAGGTGGGCCAGGATGTCTTGCGCCGCGCCCGCGTAGTGGTCGGTGATGTAGAGCAGCGCGAGTGTGGGGTTTTTCACATACTCCGGCAAAGCCATTTGACCGCGCAACTGCGCCAGCACCAAGGCCGCAGCCATGGCCCACTGGGGGTGGGTGGCGTGGCCGTAGGCGAAGCGTTTCATGGTTGGCATCAACCGGATGATTTAACGGCGACTGGCCGGTTTCTTGACCACTTTTTTGGCTGCAGCCCTTGGTTTAGTGGCGTGAGCAGCTCCTGATTTTGTAGCAGGTGGTTTGGCCTTGTCAGCTTGTTGGTCTGCCTGCTTGGCCGCTTGCTTGCTCACCTCTTGCATGGCGTTGGTGGCAATTTGCTGGAACTGCTGGGTGAGTGAAGTCCACAGTTGCACCGGGTCTACGACCGGCGCAGCATCACTAGCGCGCTTGGCCGAAGCCGTGGTTTTTTTAGTGGCAGGCTTGGGTGCCTCGGGGGCAGGGGTGGGTGTGGGAGGTGGGGCCGGTGGCGTTGCGCTGGGCGCTGGGGCCGCCGGGTTGGCGAAGGCAGAGGCGAAGGGCCCCGCAAAGGGTGTGGCAAAGGAACTGGTGGGGGGGCTGGTAGCGGCCGCAGCAGCGGGAAACTGAAAAGCCTTGCTCATGGCGCTCATGTCCAGGTTCATGCCTTGCAGCGTGGCCAGGGTCATCTTCTGCACCTCCAGCGCCTGGATGGTGGCCTTGAGCGCGGTGGCGTTCTGGTCGAGCCAGAACTGCACAGCCTTGAGCTCCTCGATGCGCTTGTCCAGCTCTTTGGGGTCTAGCGTGGGGGCCACCCAGCTGGCAGGCCCCGGCATGGGGCTGGACTTGCCCTGGGTCAGACTTTGCAGAAAGTCAAAACCAGGGACGAATTTGCTGAAGTCGGGGGTGGATGAATGGCTCATGGTCGTAGCTCCTTGTAATGTCCTTACTCTACTCGCCCAATGCGCTGCACCACAAGTGCCATGGCTTTGGCGTCGGCTTGCACAAAACGCTCGAACTCGGGCGCGTCCTGGTATTGAAACGAGGTGCCTGCCGAAACCAGCGCCTGCTTGGCCCGCGTATCGTCCGCCGCCATGCGGGCCGCTTGGCGCAGCTTGGTCACCACCGGCTCCGGTGTACCCGCAGGCACAAAGAGGCCGGCCCATTGCGAGTAGCTGATGGGCACGCCCAACTCCTTGAGGCTGGGCACATCCGGCAGCGCAGCCAGGCGGCCCTCACCCCAGTGCGCCAGGGCGCGCATCTTGCCCGCGCGAATCTGCTGCACCACGCTGGAGGGACCGGTCGAAACCGCGTCCACCTGGCCCGCCAACACGGCCAGCACCGCCGGGCCTGCGCCGGTGTAGGGCACGTGCAGCATGAAGCTGTGGGTGGCGATCTTGAGCTGCTCCATGGGCACGTGCATGGTGCCGTAATTGCCGGACGACCCAAACGTCATCGTGCCCGGCTTGGCTTTGACGGCGGCCATGAACTCGGCATAGGTCTTCCACGGGCTGTCGGCGCGCACCACCAGCACGGTGGGGTCGGCGGTAAAGCGGGCGATGGGCTTGAGCTGGTCCAGCGTGAACATGGGGTTGCGGCGCAGCACCTTGTCGGCCTCGGGCAACACCACGACCGACGACAAGGCCATCAACAGGCTGTAGCCATCGCCTTTTGACTTGGCCACCTGGGCCATGCCGATGCCGCCACCCGCGCCGCCCTTGTTCTCCACAATCACCGACTGTTTGAGCGCGCGGCCCATGGCCTCGGCCACGGGGCGGCCCACAGCATCGGCCACGCCGCCAGGGGGGAAGGGCACGAGCATGGTGATGGGGCGGCTGGGGTACTCGTCTTGCGCCAGGGCGGGCAGGGCCGTGATGGCGTTAAGGGCGAGCAAGGCGAGGCTGGCCAGTTGCAAGTGGGGGCGGCGTGGGTTCATATTCTTCTCCTTGGCATTTTTCAATTGGGATGACAACCTCCCTGCGTTCGTCCTGAGCTTGTCGAAGGATCGGGAGGCTTCGACAAGCTCAGCCCGAACGGGTTATTGGGTTTCTTCCACCGGGTTGTTCAACTCACCCAGACCCGAGATCGCCACGCGCACCACGTCGCCATGGCGCAAGAACTTGGGCGGCTTGAAGCCGATACCCACGCCCACCGACGTGCCGGTGGCAATGATGTCGCCGGGCAGCAGCGTCATGGCGGCCGACATGGTTTCAATCAAAGTGGGCACATCAAAAATCAGTTGCGAGATATGGGCGTTTTGACGCGACTCGCCGTTGACCCAGGTCTGCATGGTCATGTCGGTGGGGGCTTCATCACGCGAGGTGATCCAGGGACCGAGTGGGCAAAAGCCGTCCAGCGACTTGCCCAAAAACCACTGGGCGTGGTTCTTTTGCAAGTCACGCGCGGTCACGTCGTTCATGGCGACAAATCCGAAGACGTGGTTCATGGCGTTGGCCTTGCTCACGTTGCGGCAGGTCGAACCAATCACCACACCGATCTCGCCTTCGTAGTCCACCGATGAGGTGTGCTTGGGGTTGAAACGAATCGCATCGGTCGGGCCCGACAAGGTGGTCGTGGCTTTGGTGAAAATCTGCGGGAATTCGGGAATGGCAGAGGCACCACCACTGGTGGCGTTGAAGCCGCTCTTGTCGAACTCCAGCGCATGGTCGTGGTAGTTTTTTCCCACGGCAAAGGGGTTGCGCAAAAAGGCCGACAGCGGCGACAAAAACTTCACGCTGGACAGGGCCACACGTTCGGTCACCGCTGCGTTGAGTTGCGCGGCGGTGGTGCCCTGCTGGATGATGGCCAACACCGGGTTAGCGTGCGCGCCCAGTTCTCCGCCAACCAGCGCAGCCTCTTGTTTTTTTTCATCAATGAGGGCCAGGCGGGCATTGCCAGCCACTGTGACGCGTGCGAGTTTCATGGGGTTTCCTAATCAATCAAAAATAATCATTCGCCAACGTGGATTATCGCAAGCCGCAGAACGTCAATGCGAGTGTGCCACGGGCATCACCGCCACCGGTACTTTGAGCGCCAGCGTGCTCTGCACGCCTTTGGCATCTTTGAACACCAGCGTCATGGGCACGGTGCTGTCTTTCTTCAAAGCAGTTTTCAGGTCCATCAGCATCACGTGGTAGCCGCCGGGCTTGAGCTCTACCGTTGTACCCGCCGGCAGGTCCAGCGCGGGCACGGCGCGCATCTTCATCACCTCGCCTTCCATCTTCATCTCGTGCACCTCGGCAATGCCGGCAACCGGCGTGGAAACCGAAACCAATTGCGCGCCGTCTTTGGACTTGAGTTTCATGAAGGCACCGGTGGCCATCTGGCCTTGCACCGAGGCGCGCACCCAGGCGTCTTTGACTTCGACCGTCTGGGCGTAGAGCGTGGTGCTGGTCAGGGCCAGGGTGATGATGAGGGCTTGGAGTTTCATGGCGTTTCTTTCAATGGTGTTCAGTGCTGATGTCCGCCCTGCCCGGCAGGCCCGGACGGGATGAGTTCGAGCAAGGCGGCGGGGAATTTCAAGCCTTTCGTCGATAGGCCTTGCGCTGGAATTTGAGTCCAGTCGTTGCGGCCATTCTCGCAAGTTTGCAGCACTTTGAACCACAGAGCTTGCGCGTCTTGGGGCAAACCACCGCGCAGCACGAACTCGTCAAAGAAGGCATCGGGCAAGGCGTGCTCGCGCGAGGCCGCCGTCCAGGTAATTTCGCTCACATCCTCAAGCACGGTCTTGCCGTGGCTGCTGTAGGGCTGGGCCAGTTTGTCGCGTTGAACCGTCAACACCCAGCCCGGCTTGAATTTGGGCTGGGCACTCTGAAAGCCGGAGGGAATCAGCACCGTGATGGCGGTGGTGGGCGCGCCCTCGCAGCCATGGCCGACGCGCAGAGTGGCTTTGTAGTTGGCCCCGGCCATGGCCACGGGTTCGTCCAGAACGACGTGGGGGAAACAAGCGGTGGTCCACAGCAAGAGGGCCGCTATCGCGCTGGCTTTTGCAGCGCATTGAGTGTTCAACATAAGGTTCTTCGAATGGAGATTGGGCGAATCGCAACGCGCCATCAGCGCCGTTGAAATTGGCATTAAATTGACCTGCGGCCCTTTAAGGACTATCGCAGGCAGCTACAGTTTTGATAGCTCAGGAGAAGGCAGGTGGTCCGCGTGCAGGCAGTGGCGCAGCGCTGCGGGCGGGGACATGGGCGGCGGGAAGGCTTTGCAGCCCATGACCCAGGGGCTGGGCCGGTTGGGCCGCTTGCCGGGCCACCGGGGGCGGTGCGCTTAGCGTGGCGCACAGCGGGCAGTCCAGCGTGTGGCCGGACATGTCTTTGACGCCCTCGTCGGTCTTGACCAGCAGCTGGGTCGCGCCCGCGCTGGTGCAAATCAGCTCCATGGCCTGCGGCTTGATGAGGGGCGAGGCGATGGCCACGCCGATGGACAACGCGAACCACAACAGCACAAAACGCGCCCAATGAAGCACATTCAGCCGCACATCCAGCCACGCGCCGGGGCGAGCGTTGAAGTGGGCGTGGCGAGACAGGAGCATGGGGGAATTATCCCATCCCAAGACTTGGCCCACCCACCCGCAACCTGCCCGCAAACTACCAATAGTTTGACATTGATCAATGAGGGCCTTCCCCATCGGGGAGAAGATGAAACCACCTTGAGAGAAATGAGCTTGTATGAACCGACCCTTGACCGCCCCCTTCAAGCAGCGGCTGCTGGCCCAGCGCCAAGCCCTGCTGAAATTGATGACCGAGCAGCGCGGGGGCACGCTGAGTCGGGCCGAAGTGGCCGCCGATCATTTTGAGCACCCCGAAGATTCACGCGCCCAGACCAACACCGAACGCGAGTTGGAGTTTGCCATTGGCGAACACGAAACCGCCGAGCTGACCACCCTCGACAGTGCCTTGCAACGAATCGAAGCGGGCACTTACGGACTCTGCATCGACTGCGGTGCCGACATCCCACCTGCCCGCCTGCATGCCGCGCCTGAGGTGGCACGCTGTCTGGCCTGTCAAGCCCAGCAGGAACACCGCCAAGCCGAGCGGGCTTGAGCCTCACCCCTTTCATCACCGCCGTAAAAAGGATTTGCCATGAGTACTTTCCACGCCATTGTCTGGATTGATCGTTCTGAGGCCCATATCATTCAGTTTGACCGCGCCCATGTGGAGGCGCAGAAGATTACGTCCCGCAGCACGCTCAAGCCCAAATCCCGGGGCGGCCACGTGGGCAACCATGGCGGGCGGCATGGCCGGGGCGAGAGCGCCAGCGGCCACCACTCGGCCGAGGATGGCCGTGCCGGCACCGATGAAGATTTTTACCACGAGGTAGCGCAGGCGCTGACCGGCGTGCACGAGGTGCTGGTGACGGGCCCGGCCCAAGCCAAGGACGAGTTTCGCGCCCACTGCCTGCGGCACGACAAGGCCGTTGAGCAGGCGATTGTGGGCGTGATTGCCTCAGACCACCCGAGCGACGGGCAACTGGTGGCGTTGGCCAAAAAATGGTTTCTCAAGCACGACCGGATGCAGGGCGACCCTTCGCTGCACCGGGCGGCTTAAGCCGTCTGGGGTCTGCCCCCGGAGATCAGCGCTTCAGCGGCGTGATGGCTTGGTCAATCGCGCCAAACACCGACTGCCCGTCACGCCCCTTCATCTCGATGCGGATGGTGTCGCCAAACTTCATGTAGTCGGTTTGAGGCTGGCCGTCTTGAATCGTCTCGATGGCGCGCTTTTCGGCAATGCAGCTATAGCCTTTGGACCACACTTTTTTGCCTTTGACTTCGGTGGCGCGGTTGCTGACCGTGCCCGAGCCGATCACGCTGCCGGCGCGCACGTTGCGCGTCTTGCACAGGTGGGCGATGAGCTGGCCGAAGTGAAACGTCATCTCTTCGCCCGCGTCGCAGCGGCCCACGACGCGGCCATTCCACGTGCTTTGCAGGGTGAGGTGCAGGCGACCGCCTTTCCAGTCCTCGCCCAATTCATCGGGCGTGACCGCCACCGGACTGAAGGCGGTGGCGGGCTTGCTTTGCACAAAGCCAAAACCCTTGCCCAGTTCTTCCGGGATCAAATGGCGCAGGCTCACGTCATTGACCAGCAAGAGCAGTCGAATACTGTCCAGTGCCTGGGCCGGGGTGCTGCCCATCTTGACATCAGCCGTGATGACGGCAACCTCGGCTTCGAAGTCGATGCCGTTGGCCTCGCTCACGCACACCACATCGTCGCAGGGGCCGAGGAAATCGTCGCTGCCACCCTGGTACATCAGGGGCTCGGTGTAGTAGTTGGCAGGCACTTCAGCGCCACGGGCCAGCCGCACCAACTCCACATGGTTGATGTAGGCCGAGCCGTCGGCCCACTGATAGGCGCGCGGCAGCGGGGCCATGCATTGCTGCGGGTCGAAGGGGAAGGCGTGGCGCGCCTTCCCCTGGTTGAGGCTGTCGTACAGGTCTTGCAACTGCGGCGAGAGGAAGTTCCAGTCGTCCAGCACGGCTTGCAGGCGGTTGGCAATGCCGGTCGCATAATGCGCGGTGCTCAGGTCGCGCGAGACCACCACGAGTTGACCATCGCGCGAACCGTCTTTGTAAGTGGCTAGTTTCATGTCGAGATTGTCGTGGAAAACTCCTCCGCCCCGCTCAAACCCCTGCTGCTGATTGCTGCCCTGGTGCTGGCGGTGCACTGGGCGTTTTTGGGTTGGGTGCAAACCAGCGCGTCACCTGCGTCGAATGCGGCCATCACCCGCCCCTTCATCACCCGCACCCTGCCGCCGCCTGAGCCCGCACCCACCGTGGCACGCCGCCTGGCCAAGCCCGCAGCGGCCCGCCCGCCCAGGCCCGCCAGACCTCAGACCATTTCAAGCCCGTCAACGCCTGAAATGCAGGCATCAAATACGAATCAAGGCCTTGAAAATCCTGCACAAGCAGCTACCAATACGATAGCAACTGAGACGCCCGAAACCGCGGCACCTTCACCCGATCCGGCCACGGTGACCACCACTGAGCCTGCGCCAGCGCCAGCACCCGCAGCAGCTCTTTCAACCGCCGCCCCGCCCTCTGCACCCATCAGCCTGCCGGGTTCGCTGCGGCTCAAGTACGACATCAAGGGTGAGGTCAGCGGACTGGGCTACAGCGCCAGTGGTGAGTTGCTGTGGCTGCACGATGGCCAGACCTATGACGCGCGCCTGTCGGTGTCGCACTTCTTGCTGGGCACGCGCTCGCAAAGCAGCAGCGGGCAAATCACGCCCGAGGGGCTGGCCCCCAAACGCTTTGGTGACAAGGTGCGCTCTGAAGTGGCGGCGCATTTTGAGCGAGACAAGGGACAGGTGATCTTCAGTGCCAACACGCCCACGGTCGACCTGCAACCCGGCGCGCAAGACCAGCTCAGCATCTTCATGCAGATCGCCAGCCTGTTGGCGGGCGATCCTAGCCGCTACCCGGTGGGCAGCGCTTTCGAGATGCAAGCCGTGGGCGGGCGTGATGCCGACACCTGGCGCTTTGTGATCGAGAGCGAAGAATCGCTGGCGTTACCCGGCGGTGAGCAAAGAGCATTGCGCATCAAACGCCCTGCGCGCCAGGTGAACGACATCACGGTCGAGCTGTGGCTGGCTCCCGCCTTGGGCTACCTGCCCGCGCGCATTCGCCTAACGCAAACCAACGGCAATTTCGTGGATCAGCAACTGGCGTCGTTTGGCCCACCTTGATCCCTTACAAACACGCCCGCACAAGCCCTTGAAACTTTCAACAGCGCAACCATCTCCAACCTAAGGAGACTACTGAAGGAGGCTCACTATGCACACGCTCTACGATTCCGAACGCTTTGCCGTCAACCATGTTTTGACCGTGGTGGCGGCCCAGGACGCGAGTCCAGACGTTGCTGTGCCCAGCGACGAAGCGTCGGTGCGCCTGCACCACGGCTTTGAGATCGTAGACAAGCGCTGGGGCAAAGAGGTGTACCTGGACGGTTCATGGGCCGAGTTGCTGGCGCAGCGCATTCGAGACTGGCAGCTCAAGACCCCGACTCAGGAAGAGGTGGAAAACATACTGGAAGGCTACGCCGAGCTGGCGCAAACGCCGCTTTACGTCCACTAGCGTGGTTTGCCGTAGATCCACAGGTACAGCGGCTCCAGCAGCACCAGCACCGCCACCAGTCGGCACACATGAAAGGCAGTGACCACGGGCGCGCCGAGTTGCAGTACTTTGGCGGTGATGGCCATTTCGGCCACGCCGCCGGGGGCCATGGCCAAGATCAGCGTGCCTGCGGGCAGGTCCACGGCCCAGGCCAGCAGCGCCGCAAAAACCGAGCACACAGCAATCAGCCCCAACGTGGCCACAGCGACCGACGCCAGCCAGCGCGGTGCAGTATGGACAAAGGCCGGAGTGAAGCGCACGCCCAGGCTGACCCCAATCACCAACTGAGCCGCGTTGGACAAGGCCTTGGGCATGGCCGAGAGTTCCACGCCCGCCACGGTCAGGCCCATGGCCACCAGCAGCGCCCCCAAGAACCAGGGGTTGGGCCGCCCCAGCCGCGCCATCACCCAGGCCCCGGCGCAGACCGCCAGGCCCAGCAGGACCAAGCCGGGCAGCACCACCTCGCGTGCGCCGCCGGGTGCGGCGATGTCTTGCCCGTGCCAGCCGCTGTACTGCATGGCGAAGGGCACAACGAGCGTCACCAGCATCAAGCGCACACTGTGCGCCGAGGCCACCAAGTCCGCGCGGCCATGGAAGCGTTCGGCCAGCAGCGTCATCTCTGAAGCGCCGCCAATCGCGCTGGAGAAGTAGGTGGTGGCCCGGCTCAAGCCCGGCATGCGGTGCGCGTGCCAGCGGTGCAAACCGGCCCCAAACAGCCAGCCCAGCCCCAGAGCCAGCACCACGCCCAGGATGATGGCCCACCACAGCCCGGCCACCAGTGCCGCCATGGCGGGGGTGAAGTACAAGCCCACGGCGGTGCCGATGATGGCCTGCCCGCCGTTGCGCAGGGGCGTGGAGCTCTCGGTGGGCAAGTGCAGCATGGAAGCGATGGCTGTGGCCAGCATGGGGCCGATTAACCAAGGCAGGGGGGTGTTCAGCGCCATGCACAGCCAAGCGGCAAGCACGGCCAGCAGCAGGGTGATCAGGACACGAAAGTAAAAACGAGAAGGCATGGGTGGTTGGGATGAATGTGACCGACCGCGCGATTGAGCGGGTCATTGAGCGTACCAGCGCCGCCTCACTGCAACATAAAGGTCTCAAACTCCAGCGACTCCAGCCGCCGGTTCAGCACCCACATACCGGTCAACACGGTGACCAACATGGACAGGGCAAAACCGTAGCCAAACCAGGCCGCTCCCAGTTGGATGGACAGGGCACTAAAGAGTAAATTGCTGGCCAGCAACAGGGCGGTCAGCCACACCACAGCGCGGCGTTGATCCAGGTAGAACAGCACGTTCAAGATGCCCAACAACACCACCTGCAAGCCCGCGCCCGCCACAACGACGTACAGCAGCGGCAGGTAGAGCGTCGAAATCCCCAACCAGCTCAGCAGCGCCTCTCCCAGAATGAAAACCACCAGAATGGTGATGGCCTGAATCTTGGCAATGTCAAACAGACCGCGCTGGACGTAATAGACCATGTGGTTGCGCATGCGCTCGATGTAGTCCAGCGTGGCGCCTTCGCGCACGGCGTCGTAGAACTTGTTGTAATACTCGACAAAGTCGGTTTCGATGCGCACCAGAAACACGGCCATGCCGGGGATAACGGTGAGGTAGGAGAGAAAAATCGGGAAGTCGTAAATGACCGAGGAATTGAGCGGGCCAATCACGTTTTGTCCGGTGCCAGAGTAGTACCAGAACAGCAGCTTGTCTACCCAGACCCCAAGGTTGAAGAAAAAACCGGTGGCCATCAGGCTGCGGTACATGGCCCCGCGCTTCCAGATGTCAAAGGCGATGAAGCGATCGGAGTGGTAGTTTTTGTAGATCAACCAGACCATGCCGGCCAGCAGCACGAAATGCCCCATGACAAAACCGAGCAAGAGACCTTCCATGCCGAGGTAGTGCCGGAACAGCAGGGCCAGGGCCATGGTGACGCTGTAGCCGACGAAGAAGATCAGCACAATGGCTTCGTAATGTTTCATGCCCGACAAAAACACCGTGGCCACCCAGATCGCCGACATGATGGCAAAGCCCATCACAAACAGCAGCCGGTACAGCACGGTTTGCTCGGGGAACCAAAACACCACGATGGGCAGCGTGCCCAAAATGCTGACGTTGAGAGCGACAAACATCAGCCCATTGAAGTTGGGCAAGATGGATTCATCGTCTTTGACAAACAGGCGGTCGGCCACAAAGCGGGTGAACGAGAGCTGCACCAAGCCCGTCAACACCAGCGAGCCAAAAAATAGGTAGGTGACCGTGACCTGGAATTGCGTGATCTGCGCATTGGGCACGGTCACACCCACGCTGAGCAGACCGATCAGCATGATGCCCACGATGGACAGCACCCAAGGGCCCGAGCTGATGATGCCCGCGTAGGCGTAGGCCTGTAGCAGACCGGTGTAGGAGCGCTTGTTCAGCAGCTTGCGCAGCTCAAAGCCTATGCCTGCCACGCCAAGCCTTCGGTATAAAGTTTGCGGTAGGCGTCAAACATCATGTGCTGCGCGTAATAGGTCTCGACCCGGCGGATGGCGGCCTGGCTGGCGCTGTGCCAAGCGGCGTCATCGGTGAGCAACTCCAGCGCGGCTGCACCCAGTGCCTCCGGGTCGGCAATGCGCACGACGCGCCCGGACGCGCCGATGGCTTCATCAGCGCCGGGCAAGCCATACACCAGTTGCCGACAGGAACCCACGTCGGTACTGACGGTGGGCACGCCGGCGGCATAGCCCTCCAGAATCACCAGCGGCAGGGCTTCGCTGATGGAGCTCAGCACCACCAGACCGACTTGGGGCAGGATGTCGGTGAGTTTTTGAAAACCCATGAACTTGATGCAATGGGCCAGTCCCAAGCGCTCGGCGAGTTCATGGCACTCCTGCGCATAGTCCGGGTCTTCTTCTTCCGGCCCGGCAATCCAAGCCTGGGCCTCAGGCAGGCGTGCCACCACGCTGCGCATGGCGCGGATAAAAGTCTTGATGTCTTTGATGGGCACCACGCGGCCAATCAGGCACAGGATAGGCGGGGGAGAGGCGGACCGTGTGGCGCGCAGGGGTGCGAAGCGTGCTATGTCAATGCCGTTGGGGATGTTGCTGGTGCGCTCAGGGGGCGCGCCGTCGGTCAATTGGCGCTGCCGGTTGGCCTCGTACAAGGCCACGATATGGTCGGCGGCCTGGTAGGTGAGGTAGCCCAAATGTTCAAAGAAACGGATCCAGATTTGCCGGTAGTAGCTCACCTGCGAGGGGTCGTGGTCAAAGACACTGCGGTTGTCTTTGATCCACTGCGCTTGGTACAGATCAATCTTGCGTTCTTTGACGTAAATGCCATGCTCGCTCAGGATGTAGGGGCGCGGATTTTGGTGCTTGAGCAGCAGGCCCAGCACGCCCGCATAGCCCGTGGACACCGAGTGGTAGATGCGCGCCTTGGGACAGTTCTGGGCAATTTCCCGCAAACGCCACAAGGGCGTGTGGATGGTGCGAATGGTCCAGAAGTAATCGACAAACGACGGATCGGTGCTGAAGCGCAGGTAGCTGTCCTTGATCTGCTCCCAAGCGGCCTCGCTGTGCAAAAAGGTTTCATGGCTGAGCTTGCCCCCGGCGTGGGCTTCGTCCATCGTCGATGAGAAAAGGTGCGGACAATCGGGGTGACGGATGTCGGTGTGGAAGATCTCATGCATGCGCTTGACTTGCGCCATCATTTTCGGATCGGCCTTGACCTTGGTCGGACGAATCTTGGAGGTGGGTTTGTTTTCAGCCAAGTACACGACGTCCAGGTGCACCAGGTTGTCCGGCAAGGCATAGCGCATCGCGCCGTAGTCAGAGGGTTGGCTGCCAATGAAAATAGCGCCAAAGCGCAGCTCAGGATAGCCCCGAATGATCTGGTTGACCCAGCTCGATACGCCCCCGGCGACATAGGGGAAGGTGCCCTCTAGCAGCAGGAGCACGTCCACGTTGTCGGACTTGGGGAGCGTTGGCTCAGATGTGCTGGAGGATGCGGGTGTCACGGAATTGCTGGAAGTTGTCACGTCCAGTCCAAATGTCAACAATCGCCTTGGTGCGCGCATCCACGGGCAGCGACATCAGCCGCAGCAGGTACTCACGCACCAAACCAAACTCACGCTTGCTGAAAGCCAGCTCGGCAAGGTGAGGCAGCACCGCCGTTTCAGGTTGACCCAGTTGCATGGCTTGCGTCAGCGCGTCGGCAGCGGGTTCGATCTCGCCCTGGGCCAGCAGAATTTTCCCCTTGAGAAACAAGAGCCCACCCTCAGCCTGCTCTTCCAGCATCATGGCGGCTTCCAGCGATTGGCGGGCCTCCATCAGCACGTGCTTGCGCAACTCGCCCTGCACCAGCCCGGTATCAATGAGTTCCCAGTGCAGCTCGGCCAAATGCCGCAGGCAATCGTAGCGGGCTTGGTCGGACAGGGGCCGTTGCAAGTTTTTTTGCTCGCGGTGGATTTGGACCGACAGTTTTTTCTCAGCCGCGTCCAGCATGCCAAAGGCCACCAGTCGAACATCGTCCGTGCCGTCGCCCAGCAGGGTTTCCAGAATGGGGTTGGCCACACGGCTCGGGACGGCCTGCAAAGTCAACAAGGACTTCATGCGAATGTCAGCGGGCACATTGCGTGACAGACGCGAGCGGATGGCCCCCTGCCCAGCACGCGGGATTTCCTTGGACTGCACGTCATACACCGGCAGCTCAATAACGCGCGGGGTCGCATGCCCGAGCTGGTCGGTCTCGCGGCGCAACGTGAGGTGAATGATCAACAAAATGCCGATGGGGCCGACCACCGGCGCGATAAAGGCAAAGTCGAACATGAGCAACCAGGACAAGAGGTGCGAGCGCTGGTAGCGCTTGGGCAGCAGGAAGAAAGCGCTGGTGGCCAAAACGGCGCAGGCGCTCCCGTGCAAGAGCCAGACTTCAATGAATGCCGTGGTGGAACTGGCCAGCGGCAAATCGCTAACAAACAGGCCAGCGTCGGCCACCACCGCCCCCCAGGCCCAGTACAGACTCTTCATGATTGCATGCTTTCAGGCAACATCAACAAAGGGTCGTCCCGCGAGAAGTCAATGCTGCGCACTCGGATTTGCAGCGTGTCAAAGCCTCCGTCGTAAGTTGCTTTGAGCCAGGCATTGATGCGATGCAAGAAACCCTCCTTGGCGGCGGCATTGGCAAAAGGCATCAAGACGGCCACCACCGCGTTCCCATTCACCTGGGTTTGCCAGTAGAGGTCCAGCCCGCGCTTGACTAGCAAGAACTGGGCGGGAATGTCGTCCTTGCTGGCCTTGGTGAATGCCATGGTCACGATGTGGCTGGTGATGCCCACTTTTTTTTGCATGCGTACCATGCGTGCGGCTTCTTCGGCAAACGTCGCCGGTATGGTGGGCATCTGGCTGCGGTACAAGGCTACATCAGCGGCGTTGCAGATGTGGTCGGCGTAGTAGGCCAGGATGACCGACATCATTTGCAGGTTTTCCACATTCAGGGAGTAAAACGGCAGCTTGGTCACCGCCAGCATACCTATCAGACTGCCGTCACTCGCCACCAACGGCGCGACCACCAACTGGTTTGAATTTCTGTCGTGCGACACCTCGGTGTCCGAAATATGGGCCAGGTTGCGCGTCTCCAGAGCCAGCTCCAACAACTCATCGCCCGCCTGCAAGGGCAGGGGTTCGCCAATCGACCCGGCAATGGGGCCCAGCGTGTCACCGCGCCCGGAGGCAGAAACGGCATAGATCGCAGCGGCCTCAATGCTCACGTACTGCGCCAAAAGATCGAGCAGAGACTTCACCCCCGTCAAGGGCTCATCCGTGTGCTTGTCTTTGATCACGAGATTCCTCACGCTGATCAAGGCATCGCGTAAAGAGCCGGGACGCGCCAGCATTTCCTGCTCCATGCGGTCGTGCGAGAGATTGAGCAGCAAGTGGCGTCGGGTCAACCGCGAGAGGCGCTCGGTCACGTAAAGATTGGTTTCGTCCATGCGCCCAACACGGTCACGCCAGACATCACTGAATTCCCCGCTCACCAGAATCAGCAGGCCGCCACCGAAAAAATAATCGCTGGGGAAATCCGACTGCACGATAACCGCTACCCCCATAGCATTGGCCAACAACCAATTGCCCAAAATCAGGAAGCCCCCAATCAAGCCAGGGATCACCCCGTAACGCAGGGCCAGCAGGGTGGGGGCAAACCAGAGCCAGGGGAAAGCCGACTTCATGAGCAGAGGGTCGGCTGGCTTCCAGAGCCAGGCCGCACCCATGAGCAACAGCGGAATCGCAAAGACCTCGATCCACTTGCCACGGATGGCAATGCGCTCAGGTGCGAGCCACTTCGATACGCTCAGGCGCTGCCAGACAGAGGCCGGCTTAGAAACCGGAGGCGTGGCTTGCATCCCCTTGATCAGTTCTCGTCAAACGCAGGCAGCAGCGACAGCTTGCTCATCAACTGGTAAAGCAGTTTGTGCGCCACGCCCGACAAGGCCTCGCGGCTCCAACCGCTCTTGGCGCCCGAGGCGCTCCAGACAATTTGACCCGTGCTGAGCTCAACCACCTGCAGCGTGATGCCAACAGCGGGCTCGCCATCAATGCCCACTTTGTAGCGCCACTCTTCCACCACTCCGGTCAACCCATAGCGGGCACCTTGCTCTTTGGCCCACTTTTGGGCTTCTTCTGCGACGCGACGCTCGGAGGGCTCGAACAAGCTGTCACGCGAGAGCGTCACCGGGTAGCGAACAATATTGCGCACGCCACGCACACGCAGACCATGCTCGGCAATGGCTTCCGCCGACAAACCAGCCTGTGGCGTGTCGGTTTGATTGACCATGGGCAACAGCGCCCACTTGGCTTCGGGCTCCAGGGCCGCGCCACCCGAGACTGCGCTCTGGATAGTGCACCCAGACAGTGTCAGTACGGCGATCAGCAGCAAAAGGCGTTGGCCCAAATTCATCGTCATCCTGTTGTTAAAAATAATGCCGGTAACGCAAAGCCAAAATCTTGGTCAGGGCACCGCTGCCACTGCCCCCGCTGCTTTGCTCCATCCTTAGCGACAGGTGATCTTCGCCCGTCACCGTGCCCGCCAAGCCGATCATGCCACTGTAGCCCGCGCCATTGAGCGAATTATTGCTCAGGCAGGCATCAAAGAAAGGCCGAAACGCTCGGGTGTACACCTCTTGTACGCTTTGCCCGGCCAGATTCTCCCCCATTCCGAGGCAGGCACCCCAGGTGCTGCTGCCCTGAGGCAGGAAGTATTTCACGGGATCGAGGTTTCCTGTGTTGATGGCGTTGATCGTTTCGGGCGAAAGGTGGCTCAAAGTCTGGGCCCCTACTTGCCCGTCGTAGGTGTAGCTTTGCTGGCTGGCAAAAACGCGCACGCGAAAGTCCGGGTATTCCGTTCTGATCCGGTAGCCTGCTTCCAGGTCATGGCTTTGTCCTGAACCCAGGTAGTCGCCGTACTGGGTGTAAAAGCGCGCCAAGCGTGTGCCATAGCGCAGATACTCGCGTTTGCTGATGACGTAGCCAAAACCCAGGCGCAGTTGGTCTTCATAGCCGCCCACACGCAGCGGCAGGCTGTCGGTGGAATCGACATGCAGGCCCAGGCTGCCTTCGAGCACCAGGCGTTGGCTCACGCTGTAGTTTTGCGATAGCTTGAGCCCCAAGTTGCGATCCAGCTCATTGCGCTGAAAAACACTGGCACGCGCTTCCCCGCGAGCGCCCAGCCAGCGCAAGCCCACACTGTTGATCTGCTCAACACCGGGGACGAAGGAGCCGGTGGCCGGGTCTGAACTGGATTGCAGATTTTGTGACCAGCCCAGCATCAAATGCCATTTGGGCTCGATCACGAGCCGGGCCTCCAACTGGCGACTGGACACATCAAGCACACCCAGCATTTCATTGGTGAACTTAAGTTGGACATAGTTGGTATGCAGTGGTGCGTGTTGCCGGTAGCGATCGTAAAGGGGCTCGTCCACGGGATTGTTTTGCATACCCTGAAAGGCAATGTCCAGTGCCTGTGGCCAGTGCTCTAGCGCATAAGCCGTGTCGTAGCGGTTGTACACCGGCAAGCGCTGCGCCTCTTGGGCGATCAGGCGATCCATGGTCTTGGTGTCGTTCAACTGCAAGGCGGTTTGGCTCTCCCCCCACGCGGGCGGGGCATTGTCCTTGCCTGCCTGTCGCGCGTAATTCAGCCACATCCAGCTGCGTGCATTGGGGAACTGCTCTTTGGAGATGGCCCAGCCCAGAATCAGGTCACGGGTTTGACGGGTCTGCGTTGGCTCATTTGGCAAACCACGCAATTGACTCACCACTTGGCGCACCAGGGCCAAGCCCGGGTCGCCGGGCTGGTTGAGCAGGGCGAGGCGCGCCAGGGCCAGCAGTTCGGGTTGACTGTCCAGCGGGGCCTGCAGATCGGGCTTGGGAAATTTCTCTTGCAACATCTGCCAGGCGTGACGGCGCACGCGATCAGCCATGCCGGTCTGGTTCACGCGCGCCAGTGCGTCCGCGAAATTGAGAAAAAACAAGGCATCTTGCGGGCTGCGTCGAATTTCTTTGCGGTACCACTCCAGCGCCGTCTGAAAACGATCCAACGCATGGTACCCAGCAGAAAACGGCAGCCAATAGGCTGAATCTTTTTGCGCACGCGGGGTCAACGCCAGCAACATCGGCTCCAGCTCGGCCTTGCGTCCCGAGTCAATGAGAAACCACAGGGCGGGTACAGCGGCCTGCGCGTCGTCCGGGTTTTTGGCCAGCGCACGCCGGTAATCCAGCCAGGCCAGATCCATCTCGGCGCGGTGCTGGTGGTACTGGGCGCGCAGCAGCAGAAAGCGGACATTGGATTCAAACTGGACAATGTCTTGCGCGCTGAGTCGTTTGAAAATTCCGGTTTGCCCTGGCATGTCACCCACCTGCGCATAGATCTCAAGCGCCAGTAGCAGGTTGTCCAACTGGCCGAAGCGCCGGTACGCCTCCAGCGCCAGATCGGCGCTTTGCTTGGGGTGGCGCTGGCGCACCAGATAAATCAAACGCGACCAGCCCCCCGCCGTGGCCTGCGGACTGTTGGCAAACTGCTGGTAGGCTTTTTCTGCACCATCCACCTCTTGCAACTCCCAGGCGACGTTGCCCAGGATGCGCCAGAACTCGGTGGCTTCGCCCGTCACCTCGGGGCTCACGGACTGCATCAGCACATAGGCCTCGCGCATGCGGTCGCCCCGGATCAAAATCACGACCGCCTGCAAGGTCGCATCCATGGAAAAGGGCTTGAGTTGGGCGCGCTCGGTAAACAAGCGCAAGGCTCGCTCTTCGTCGCCCCCATTGGCCGCCATTTTTGCCGCCTGCTCCAAAAACGCAGGGGCCAGCAGACGGCGGTATTGCCGCTCAAAATACAGCGAGCCCTCTTTCTCTTTGCCGGCCATGTCGTACAAGTTGTAGAGATCGGCCCACTGGGCGGGCGTGGGCTCCACGCGGGCAGCGCGGATCTCCCAGGCGCGAATGGCCAGCTCAGGCTGCTCGGTCAGGGGGGCCAGGCGCAACACGGCGTTGACGACCTCATTCGAATGATCCCCATGGTGGAACAGATAAGTCCAGTTCTCCCAAGCCAACTGAGGTCGCTGGGTCCAGTCACCCAGGCGCGCGAGTTTGCGCCGCCAATCGACATCCGAGGGCACGCTGGCCACCGCTTTTTTAGCCACCAGCAAGGCCCGCTCCATGTCACCCGCGCCCATGAAGGCGTCAAAGGCCAATGCATAGTCCGCGGCGTTGAAGGACTTGGAGTCGCCCACTTCCGGCGCGGGCGTAGGGGAAGGCTGGGGCCGCTGCGCCGCCTCAGGTGAGCGCTCAGACGGCCTGGGCGGAACCGGTGCGGGTACGGGTCGAACCGGCGCTATCGACAAGGATGGTGCCGGTGGCGCGGCGATTTTCTCCGCTGGTGGCGTGGGAGCGACCGTTGCCACAGTCATGGCGGTGCTCTCCTCCCAGTTGCGACGCACAATGGCTTCAGGCCGGTAGGCAGCCACACGGACGAATGCATTTTTCTCGACATGCGTGGCCAGGGCTTCACGCGCCGCACGGCTGCTGGACCAAAACCCGGCGCGTAAAACGTGCAACTCGCCCCGGCGCTCGATCCGCACATAGGGCAGGGTGCTGTACTGGCGATAGAGCTTCTCCAGATTTTTAGGACTGCCGCTGACGATTTGCCAGGAGTAGTAGTCCTGCCCCGGCACCGGTGGCGCAACTGCGGGCGATGGCTCAGCCGCCAGCGCCGCCTGCATGGCGGCAGCCAAGGTGGTGAGCGTCATCAACCGCATCATGGTGTTGCGCCTGCGGGCAGGCCCAAGTCTTTGAAGACCAGGCGCTGCGCGTAATGGGCCGCCCATTTGGGCTCGCCCGCTGCCAGAGAGGTACGGGCCATGAAGCGCAGGGTGGCGGTATCGTCGGCCAGATCACCCAAGTCTTTTTCTGCCCACTGCATGGCCAGTTGAAACTTGCTGGCCGCCATGAGCGCGCCAATGCCCTGCTGGAAATAGGCGCGGGCTTCGTCTCGGTTGCGGGTCTGCTTGCGGGCTAGCAAAAAGTATTCGGCGGCCAGCACATGGCGGCCCTGGCCCAGAGCGTCTTTCGCATAAGTGATCAGGGCAACCAGGGGTTGCTCAGGGCTGATGCGCCCGAGGAAATAAAGCCCAAGCTCGGTGAGGTCAAGCCTGAATGCTGTCGCCGCAAAAGCGCCCGCCAGTGGGGCGGGCACTTCATCGTGCCGCGCCGCTTGCAGCAGGGCGACGAGTCGGCTGCGCCAGGGGCCGACATCCTCCCCCTTCAAGGCGGCGGCGCTGATGGCCCGCTCATACCACTCCAGCAAGAGCAAGCGGGCTTCTGCCTTTTGCAGCGCACTACCCGACAAGAGGACGGGTTGCAGCAAGCGCTCTCGCTCCTGCAAGGATTGCTCAGGCCGGGCCCGCGCCAGCAAAATGGTCAAATCGAAATTATTCGGTTCTGCGCGGTACAGGTTTTCGATGTAGGACAGGGTCAGCTCGTCCAGCGCATCGTGGTGGTAGAGCTTTTCGACCAGCGCTTTGTGCGGAAAGATCAACCGCAACAGCCCGATCACCATGATCGCGATCAAGACGAGCTGCCAGTGGGTGGCCAGCACGAGTCGCTCGGGCTTGTGGTCAATCCCGGCATATCGCTTCGAGCGGTCTGGCAGCATGGGTACTCAGTTGGTAATGGAAAAATTCGTCTTGCGTACGGATCGGCGTGATCTCGCGTCCGGCCACGCTGACGCGGCAGCGTGCGGCGTTTGCCAGAGTCACTTGCAGCGGGACTTGTCCGGCCAGCACCCAGCGGTAACCCTGGGGTGTGCGCTCCACCGATTCAATCGTGGCGTTGGCCGAATCCAGTCGCACCGAGGTCTTGCCCTGAGGCGAAAACACCAGCTCAGCCGACGAGCCAGCCAAATGAACATAGCGTCCGTCTGAATTCTCCTTGAAACCCGCCACCGCCTGACTGGCCACGAGATCGGGCGGGCCCAGCACTGCCGGGGCCCGCAGGGTGCGAAGCTGGCCTGCGCCACGAATGCGCCAGCCAGTGGCCGTGCGCGCGACAGCCGTGTGCAAGAAAGCCTCCGCCTTGCGCGCATAGTCTGACGCAAAAACAGGCGTGGTTTCCTGGGCCAGGGCATAGGCAAAGACCTTATCGAGTGACCGCATACTGGCCAGCTTGGTGGTGATGTAGGTGTGGAAATAGATGTTGATCGGTTTGAGGCGACGTGGCTTCTCTGTGAACTCAAAGGTCTCGATGACCCGCTCGAAGCCTGAAAAAGGACCGGTCCAGTTGTTGGTGTAAACGTTTTCGTTCTGGTTGGGCGCAAACACCTGAAACAGGCCGTCGCGCTCCAGGCCCAGGCCCTCCACCTGAGTCACCGTGGGGTGCTGACTGGTGGCTACCGTGTCACCGCTGTTCATGTTCATGACGCCCAGCTTTTGTGTCCAGACTAAGGCGTCCCGCCCCACCACGGTATCGCCCGTCCATAAAAACAGGGACACCTTTTTGCCTGCGGGTGCGAGCCGGGTTTCTATGTAGCGAATCGAGCCTTCGATTTCACGCTGCAAATTAAAACTGTAGCCGGGGATATTCAAGTGGTAGACCTGGGTTGCATCCGCCCCAGCCTGGGCTTTCTTCCAATTGAAGGGATGGGTGTAGCTGTGAGAGGCGATCTCCACGTTGGGCGCACGAAAAATATCCCGCGCCACGGCTTCCAGTTGCACGGAACTCTTGGGGTGTAGACCCTGGGGTGACAACTCCGCCTCGATCACCGAGATCGCCATGGGAATGGGGTATTTCTTGACCACCCGGTCTCGCACTGCCTCGCCCGCAAACGGATTTCCTGGCAGCTCCGAGCGGCTGACAAAGCCATCACCATCCATGTGCACCAACAGCATGCGACGCCCACTCTCGGTTGTCACGTCAGGCACCGGCATGTCGGGCAAGCGCAGTGCCTCTTTGAAAAACGCGAAAGGATCAATCACCCAGCGGTTTTCTTTTTCGCTGGCCAGAGTGACGACGCCATAAGGAGCCATCACATAGCCGCCCCAGGGCGTGATGGCTGCGGCTACCTGTTGCGATCGGCCTTTGCTCAAGGTCAGCAGGGGGCGACCCTGCTTAATCGCCAAAGCCATGAAATCATTGGGCTGCACCTTGGGTGCCCGCTCGAAACCCAACATGCTGGCTTGCTGGGTGATCGTGATCGGGCTCGCGCTGTCGGCAGTGGCCTTCATATCCAACCCCAGCTTGACACTCAATGGCGGCTCCAGCATGGGGCCAACTTCGTTCACCAAGGCCAGCGGCAGGTTTTCATCCACCCGCTTGCTCAGCCAAGTGCTGAGCTTTTGCTTATCCGCGTCCGTTCCACGCTCGTCCAACCACAGCACCACCCCGGCATAGCGCCCGCTCAAGGTCGCCTCCGGCAAGTGCTGGTAGTCCACATACTCCACACGGTAGCCCAGGTAGTTCAAAGGCAGGGTCGCCGTACGAACCGCTGAGCTTCCTCGCAAGGCGAATTCGTCGGCCACCGGGCTATGCACCACCAAAATCCGGCGTGGCATCACCTCAATGCTGCCCACGCCCAGGCTGGTCAGATCGGGGGTGGTCACCCAGGGAATAAAACCTTGCGCTTCAATTTGCCTGGCGGTGCTGCGGGCCAGGGCGCGGTCACTCGGCGGCACGTAGTCGATGGCGATGACGGGCAGTCGGTACTCTTCGGTGATGCGTTTGAATTGCCCGAGCAGCCATTCGCGGTCGGCCGCAGGCACGGCGCGGTAGCTGCTTTTCCCGGCGTCGTAGCCCTGGAACAAGGACTCTGCGGCAACGAAGGCGACGTGCTGGTAGGTGCGATCCAGTATCTCAAAGCCACGGTTGAAGATGAGCTGCGCCTGCGGGTAGCGGCGCTTGATTTCTGTGACCAGCGCGACCATGCCCGCCTCCTGCTTGGCCTTTTCTTCTGGCGTTTTGGCAAACAGGTGGTATGAGTCCAGCGTGTCCAGAAAGAAGCTGCGGTAGCCTGCAGCCCACAGCGGGCCAATCACTGCATCAGAATAAAACCGGGGCCATTCCGGCGTGGCCTGGTCGATCAAGCGGCTGCCCCAATCCTTGTTCTCCCCCCGTCGCCAGCTCTTGGGGATTTTGGCGGCATAGGGGCGGGAAGGATGCACCTCTCCCACGGAAACATAGGCCACCAACTGGGTTTGCGTCAGCGCAGGCAGGCTCGGGTTCGGCACGTGGCCGGGGTCCACCACCACCAGGTCAAAGGCCTGCAGTTCGTCCCACGGAGGTTGGGGGCCGTAGTAGAAGGCCACGGCAGGCGCGGCACAGGCTGAACCCATCATGAAACACCCGACAAGCAAGAAGATCAGTCGCTTCACGCCCTGACCTCAGGCCATGGCCGTAAGCAAAGACTCACTTTAATCAGGTGTAACAGCATGTGAGCATTTTATTGGGCATCTTGATCGGGTAAAGCTTATCAGTGTGATTAAAGTCACGGAACCCGCCGAATCGCCTCAGCCAACGTGCCTACCATGCGCTCAATTTGCGCTTTGTCCACCACGTAGGCCGGAGCCAGCACCACGTTGTCCCCCGCACTGCGCACCAACACGCCCCGGTGGAAGCAGTCCATGAAAACGTCATAGGCGCGCTTGCCCGCCTGTCCCGGCGGGTTGGCCAACTCCACCGCCCCCGCCAAACCCAGGGTGCGAATACCCGTGACATGAGGCAGACCGGTTAGCGCGCTGTGCATGGCGTCGCCCAGTACCTTGCCCATCTCTGCCGCCCGCGCAAACAGGTTGTCGTCGCGGTACAGGTCCAGCGTGGCCAGGGCGGCAGCGCAGGCCACCGGGTGGCCCGAGTAGGTGTAGCCGTGGGCGAACTCGATGGCGTGCGCAGGGCTGTTGGCGTGGGCCTGCATCAGGCCCACGTACAAGCCGCTACGGCAAATCACGCCGCCCATGGGGATGACGCCATTGGTCACGCACTTGGCAAAGGTCAGCATGTCGGGCACCACGCCGAAATAGTCCGCACCAAAGGCCGTGCCAAGACGACCAAAGCCGGTGATGACTTCGTCAAAGATCAGCAAAATGCCGTGCTTGTCGCAAATCTCTCGCAAGCGCTTCAAATAGCCTTGCGGCGGCACGTACCAGCCCGCGCTGCCCGCCACGGGCTCCACGATGACGGCGGCAATATTGCTGGCGTCGTGCAGGGGGATGATGCGGTTTTCCAGCTCCAGCAGCAGGTCTTCTTGCCACACCGGCTCGACTCCGTTGTAGTAGGCGTGCTGCACGGGGTCATGGATGAACCGCAGGTGGTCCACGCGCGGCAGCATGGCCGTGCCAAACACCTTGCGGTTGCCGGGAATGCCGCCCACACTCATGCCGCCAAAACCCACGCCGTGGTAGCCGCGCTCGCGGCCAATGAAGACGTTGCGATGGCCTTCGCCGCGTGCGCGGTGGTAGGCCAGGGCAAGCTTCATGGCGGTATCGACCGCTTCACTGCCCGAGTTGCAAAACAAGACCTTGTTCAGGTCACCGGGTGCTAAAGCCGCAATGCGACTCGCGGCTTCAAAGGCCTTGTCATTGCTGGCGCTGAAGGCGGTGGAATAGTCCAGGGTGTCGAGCTGTTTTTTGATCGCCTCGTTGATCTCACGCCGCTTGTGCCCGGCCGCTACGCACCACAGGCTGGAGATGCCGTCCAACACCTGACGCCCATCGTGCGTGGTGAAGTACATGCCCTCGGCGGCGACGAAGATGCGCGAGTCTTGGTGAAAGCTGCGGTTCGGGGTGAAGGGCAACCAGTACGCGTCTGGGTTCGTCATGTTGGGGCGTGCTTTCTGAGAATTGAGACAATGGGGGATTGAAAGGAATCCTATGAGCCAAGTTTATATTCTGACCCTGTCCTGCCCCGACCGCCTGGGCCTGGTGCACGCCGTTTCCGGTTTTTTGCTGGAGCGCGGTGGCAACATTGACGAAGCCGCCCAGTACAACGACCCCGACACCGGCCTGTTTTTCATGCGCGTGCAGTTCTCCTGCGGGCAACTGACCTTTGATGAATTGAAGTTGCAACTCCAGCAGATGGCCGAGCCGCTGAAGATGCAGTGGAGCCTGCACGCCAAGGCGCAGGCCATGCGCACCGTCATCATGGTCAGCAAAGAAGGCCATTGCCTTAACGACTTGCTGTTCCGCTGGAAGAGCGGCCTGCTGCCGCTGGACATCCGCGCCATCGTCTCCAACCACCGCGAGTTTTATCAGTTGGCCGCCAGCTACAACGTGCCGTTTCACCACATCCCCGTCACGGCCGCCACCAAGCCGCAGGCCGAAGCCAAACAGTTCGAAATCATCCAGGCCGAAGGGGCCGAGCTGGTGGTGTTGGCGCGCTACATGCAGGTGCTGTCCGACGACCTGTGCAAAAAACTATCGGGCAAAGCCATCAACATCCACCACTCTTTTTTGCCCAGCTTCAAGGGCGCCAAGCCCTACTACCAGGCGCATGACCGGGGCGTGAAACTGGTGGGGGCCACCGCCCATTACGTCACCGCCGACCTGGACGAAGGCCCCATCATCGAGCAAGACGTGGCCCGCGTGGATCACAGCAAAACCGTAGAAGACTTCACCAACCAAGGCCGCGACACCGAAAGCCAAGTGCTGGCCCGCGCCGTGAAGTGGCACAGTGAGCACCGCGTGCTGCTCAATGGGCATAAGACGGTGATTTTTAAATAATCATCTCTTTCATGCGATTTGCTCGTCACGTGTGACGGGCGAACCCTTTGTCAAACTCCGTGCTTTCCAAACCCGCTGTGTTTCATTCCACGCCCGTCACACGTGACGGGCGAACCAACGGGCGCATGTGCAAGATGGATGAGGACGACTGGTTTCAATCCACGCCCGTCACACGTGACGGGCGAACCCT
>JANPNG010000065.1:0-8932 GCA_031427355.1 Hylemonella sp. | reverse complement strand
GTTGATGCTGCCGTTACCGGCGGAACAAAAGTTAACCCCTTGCGGGCGTGCCGCCGCAGCGCTGCGCAGTTGCGCCAGGGTCTTGACACCCATCTCCTTGTTGGCCACCACCAGCAAAGGGCCGCGCCCGATGAGGGCCACCGGCGCAAAGTCTTTGTCCACCTGGTAGGGCGCTGTGCCTTCGGTCACCGCATTGGTGACAAAGGTCGAGGTGGCGAACAGCAAGGTGTAGCCGTCCGCCTGTGCCTTGGCCACGATATTGGCCCCGATAGAGCCACCACCGCCGCCCTTGTTGTCCACTACCACAGGCTGGCCCAGCTTGTCTGCCAGCGATTTGGCGATGTCGCGCGCGATGCTGTCCGTGCCACCACCGGCCGCGAAAGGCACGATCAGGGTGATGGGGCGTGACGGGTAGGCCTGCGCCAGGGCTTGCCCCATCACCCATAACGCCAACCCCAACAGTGACAAAAACAAGTGTCGAACGACGATCAAAGCTTTCATGTTGTTGAAGTTAAAGACCAAAAATCGTAAAAATGAGCCGGATTGTCCACCAAAATCTTGTGCAGCGTGGCCGCATCACCCACCCACTCGTTCAGGCGGTTCAGCGCCCGGCCATCATTGATAGGGTTGAAGCTTTCAATCTCGTCCACCCGGCGCGGCTTGCCCGGCTTGGCACCGGGGTGGGGCCAATCACTGCCCCACAGCATGCGATCCGGGTTGGCCGCGATCAGGGCTTGCACCAGAGGTTTGGCATCTTCACAATCCGGCAGGTTAGAGATACGGTGCGGTGCGGACAGCTTGACCCACACCTTGCCCGCGCGCACCAAATTCAGCAAAACATCAAAGCCCGGTTGATCCATACCCAAGGCTGCTGGTGCGCGGCAAAAATGATCCACCACCAAGGGGATGGACAGCGCCGCAATCTCGTCTTTAAGCGATACCACCACGCTCAGTTGCGTGTACATCTGCAAGTGCCAGCCCAGCGGCGCCACCCGCGCACTGGCCCAGCGCAGTTGCTCTGCGGCCAGCAGCGGGTCACTGATACCCGTGGTCTCCAGGTTCAGGCGCACACCGCGCACACCGGCCTCGTGCATGTCGCGCAACTCGGCGTCGGTGGTGCCCGTATCAATCACCGCCACACCGCGTGCGCGGTCGCCCAGTTGGCGCAAGGCGTCCACGGTGCAGGCGTTGTCAGCGCCGTAGGGACTGGAGTGCACGATCACCACGCGCTGCAAGCCCAGATGCGCCTGTAAGGCAAGTAACTCGGCTACCGAGGCATCGCCGGGTGTGTATTGGCGATCCGCCGCGAATGGGAATTTATTCGCCGGGCCAAACACATGCGTGTGGCAATCACACGCCAGCGCAGGCATGATGAAGTTCAAGGGCTCATGGGTCGCGCCATGAAGCTCAAGAGGTGTTGGACTCAGCGGAGTTTTCATGTAATCACTGTTTCAAATCAGTAGTGTCCGGTTAACTCAGTCAAGTTTCGACGTAACACCAATACCTGAACGCGAGAACGTGAGGATGATGGACGTGGCAATCGAGCGATTACTACTGTAGTTCAGCCAGCGCCACCGCCCGCCCCTGTCGCGCGCTGAGCGCCAGCGCCTCCAGCGTGGCGGCGATGTCCAGGCTGGCTTGGGCGGCACGCTCGATGGCGGCAAAGTCTTGCTCGGCCACTTTGCGGGCAAAGGCTTCAGCGGCAAAACGAAAACCGCTGCCGGTGGGCGAGTGAATCACTTCAAATGGAACATTATTGGCCGTGCCACGGCGCACGCGCAACTCGCTGGACAGGTAGCCCCAAGGGTGGCCACCGGCCTGGGTGCTGGTGTGGTTGAGGTACTCAGTCTCTATCGTGCCCGCCGTGCCCGCGATGACGGCGTGGCGGTAATTGGCGGCGTCCATGGCGCATGAGAGTTGCGCACGGCGGCCATCGGCGTAGTGCAGTGTGGCCATCAGGCTAATCTCCACACCGCTGTCGGCCCAAGTCGCATCGGCCTGCACGCGTTGCGGCGCGCAGCCCATCACCAGGCGAATCATGCTCAAGGCATAGCTGCCTGCGTCCAGCAGCGCACCACCGCCCAGTTCGGGGTTGAGGCGGATGTTGCCCTGCGGGTTGGGCAGCGTGAAGCCAAAACAGGCTTGCATGGAGCGCACCGTGCCAATGGCACCGCCGTGGAGCAGCGCCAGCATGTCGCCAGTCTGGGGTTGAAAGTAGTAGGGGTAGGCTTCCAACAGCATGACGCCATGGGTCTTGGCGGCGTCGAACATAGTCTGCGCTTCTCGGTAATTCAGCGCGAGGGGTTTTTCACACAGGATGTGCTTGCCACTCTGCGCGGCCTTGATCGCCCACTCGGCGTGCAGGCTGTTGGGCAGGGGCAGGTAGATGGCATCCACCTCGGTATCGGCCAACAAGGCCTCGTAGCTGCCGTGGTGGCGGCCAATGCCCAGTGCAGCGGCAAAGACCGCCGCAGTTTCAAGCTTGCGGCTGGCCACGGCGACAATCTTGACCGCCGGGCTCGCGGCCACGTCACGCACGAATTGTTTAGCAATATTGGCGCAACCGAGGATGCCGATGCGCAGGGGCGGGATAGAGGCGTTGCTGGACTTCATATGAGCTTGCGCACGACACGCATTCAGAATTTGAAAATCGCATTTTGCCGTAGCGGCTCTTGATTTATTATTGCGGCATCAGCCACATGTCGTGGCGTCAACCGGAGCAATCAACATGTCCAAAGGCGATCAGAAAAGTAACAAGATGGCGAAGAAACCCAAGAAGGATAATTCGCCCCCCAAAGAGCACACCTCAGACCGCCCCATGTCCCCCATGACAGCGGTCATCCCACGCGGCAAAGACAAAGACAAGTTCAAGTAATCGCCGCTTGATCCAGCCACACATCATGCAAGCCACAGACATCCTGCACTTCTGGTTTGACGAGCTGGACAACCAACGCCGCTTTGCCAAAGACGCAGCGCTCGACGCTTTGATGCGTCAGCGCTTCGGCGTCTCCTTGCAAGCGGCCATTCGCGGTGAGCTGGCGCACTGGCGCGCCACGCCGCAGGGGCGGCTGGCCGAGATCATTGTGTTGGACCAGTTCTCTCGCAATATTTTTCGCGACCAGCCCGCTTCTTTTGCTCAAGACCCGCAGGCTTTGGCGCTGTCACAAGCGCTGGTGGTCAGTGGGCAGGCCATCACCCTTGCGCCAGAGCAGCGGGCCTTTGCCTACATGCCCTTCATGCACAGCGAGTCCGCGCTCATCCACGCGCAGGCCGTGCTGCTGTTTTCTGAGGCGGGGCTTGAGGCCAATTTGAACTACGAGCGCAAGCACCAGGCCATCATTGAGCGTTTTGGCCGTTTCCCGCATCGCAATGCGATTCTGGGGCGCGTGTCCACGCCCGGGGAAGAAGCGTTCTTGCAGCAGCCGGGCTCGGCGTTTTAGCCAATGCCATGCGCCGACTAGCCCTCCTGCTGAGCGTTGCACTGGCTGGCAACATATGGGCCATGGGTTTGACCCTGAGTGCGACACCTGTGGGCTGCAACATCCCACACACCCCACCGCCATCACCTCCGCTTGCAGCCAAAGCGCGCCTGCCCGACAGCCAAGTGGTGCACGGGCAACACGACATTCAATGGGCCTGGCTGGGCTCGCCTACGCTGCGTTACCCGCATGGGGCGCTGGGCTCGCCCACGCACGCGGGCAGCCTGCACGTGCTGGTGGCAGGGACCAATGGCAGCTCGCAAGAAATGGTGCTGCACCTGCCGCTGCGCAAGGTGTTTGAAGACCGCGTCCCCCGCTTGGTGGACCTGGACGGCGATGGCCACGACGAGATCATCGTGGTGGAATCCGACGCGCTCCAGGGCTCAGCGTTGGTGGTGTTTGGTCTGCGGCCTACGAGCAAAGACAAGGCTGCACCGCTTGCACTCGTGGAACTGGCACGCAGCCCCAGCACAGGCTCGACCTTTCGCTGGCTCAACCCAGTGGGTGTGGCCGACTTTGATGGCGACGGCCATTTGGATGTGGCCAGCGTGACCACGCCCCACATTGGCGGCGTACTCACCCTGCACCACTACCGCCCACCGCTGCTCATGCCTTACGCCAAAGCCATGGACACCTCCAATCACCGTATGGGTGCGCTGGAGCAATCACTCGCAGTGATCGTCACCCCAGCGGGCCAGCGCCCCACCGTCATCGTGCCCGATATGACGCAGCGTGCGCTGCACGCCCTGCGTTGGTTGGCTCCCGGCCAATTGGAAGAAATGCACGCACTCACCCCGCTGCCAGATCGGGTCGAGCGCATGACGCCCATCCCTGGCGGGGCCTGCCTGCACTTGGCCAATGGAAGCTGGTGGCGTGCCACGCTGATGCCTTAAACCGCAGCACTGAAGCCTCGAATCACACCGCCCTGCGCCCCAAAGACCGCAACTTGGTGAGCCAGGTTTTGACGTCAATCTCATCCAACTCATCCACGCTGCCAATCAAGGTTTCGTTCACCGGCTTGATGCCGACAAAACCCAGGATGTTGCGCTCCAGAGACTTGACGCTGTGGGCGCGGAAATACCAGCGGTAAACCAAGGCGGGCATGCCCATGGTGACCACTACGCGCGCCGTGCGCCCGGACAGGGCCTTGAACACAAAGGGGTTGCCGTTATCAACATCGAAGGCAAAGCCGGGGCGCGCTACCTGCTCTAAAAAGCCTTTGAGCAAAGCCGGCATGTCACCCAGCCACAAGGGGAAAAAGAACACGATGTGCTCAGCCCAGGCAATGTCGTCCTGTGCGGCTTGCAAACTCGCGGGCAAGGGGCCGTGTTGCCACTCCTGAGGGTTGCGCAGCAGCTCAAAGTCGAGTCGCCCCACATCAATCTGGCGCAACTCAAAACCACCCGCCTTGGCACCTTCGGCGTAGGCGACTGCCAGCGCGTGGCACAAATGGGGTTTGGAGGCGTCAGGGTGACCCTGAATCAGCAAGATACGTGGGGCGTACATGACGATCCTTGCGCAGAAAGTATGCCGTCATGGTGGCAGATCCAGGGTGCGGTTGACTTGAGCTTCGTCAACCTTTGCGGCTTTGCCGGGCTTTTGTTGGGGCGGGCTCAGGCCTTGAACGTCCCGCTCAGCAGCTCGGGTAAGCGCTCCACGCCCATCTTGAATCCACAAGCCTGGGCGTGGCCGCCGCCCTTCATGCTCTCGGCCAGGGGGATGCAGTCGTAGTCATTGCGTGAACGCAGGCCAACTTTCACAACGCCGCCATTGCCCGCCGTCCACATCAGGGCGAACGTGCCGCTTTGCTTGGCGAGCGTATCGCCCACCCAACTGTGAAACACGCCCGGCGCGTTCACCATCATCCCCTGCTGGCCATTGAAGCTGATGGGCTGGGCGCCTTCGGCAATATCGTTGGCGAGCTTGTTGAATTTTTCGTCCATGGCCTGACCGCGCGCCATGAACTCGGTGACTTGCGACGGGGTAAAAGCCGCAATCTCGGCCCAGCGCGGCAAGTCCATGGGCTCCATGTCCAGCGCGGCCAGAAAAGCCGGGCTCTCGGGGTATTGCCAAACCCATATGTCGCGGTCTTCCACAAAACGCACTAGGTCCGGCACGACACGGTCAGGCTGGAAAAACTCCCAGGCCAGGCGCGCGCCCGATTTGCTCATGTCGAAGTGCACAACGCCGCAGCGGCAGGCAAAGCCGGTGAGCTTCTCAGCCGCGCTCTTGTGGTGGTCCAGCATCACCAGCTTGGCGGCGCGCTCTTCGATGCCGCGCAAGATGTCTGCGTCAAACGAGAAGTCGAGGATGTAAACGGCACGACTCTCCAGCGCAGGCAAATCCGTGACGGATTTGATGTCGCCGTGGTCGAGGCCCAGCATCTCGACTTTGCCTTCATAAAACAGCCAGGCAGCCAGCGCGGCGGCAAAGCCGTCAGGGCAATTGCGGCCGTGGTAGAGCACGAGGGGTTGCGGGTCGTTGTGATCCGGCGCGAACAGGAGTTGCAAGGGGAGGATGGTCTTCATGATTCTTCGCGCGGGGGGCGCGGTATTTTTTTGAACTTGATGAGGCGGTTGAGTTCGATTGCGTCTTTTTTCACCTGGCGTTCAGCGTCCAGTTTTTGCCCGGCGGCCAACCACAGGGCAAACTCTTCTGGGGTTTCCAGGGTGATGGCGCCGAGCTGGCCGGTGCGAAAGTCGTTGATGACCAGCTCCGCCGCTTTTTGCATATTGACGCGACCGCCGCTTTGCAGAGCACCGCGCTTGCGGCCGATCTCAGTGAGCAGCTCACCGTCACTCATCGCCGATACCTGCACCACATCCGCCAGCTTGTAGCGTGCCTGTAGCCGGTCGGCGTAGGGGTGTTTGAGGTAATCCAGCAACTCCAGCGCCACCTCTTCGTCGTCAAAGGCATTGCGGCCCACCGCACCGCTGGCGGCCAGGTTGTAGCCGCTCTTGGCCACGATGATGCGCGGCCACAGCATGCCGGGTGTGTCGTACAAATAAAAATCGTCCGCCAGGCTGATGCGCTGCTCGGCCTTGGTCACACCGGCCTCGTCGGCCGCCTTGGTAGCGCGCTTGCGCACCAGGCTGTTGATGAGGGTGGACTTGCCCACGTTGGGGATGCCGCAAATCAGCACGCGCATGGGTTTTACCATGCCGCCGCGCAGCGGGGCCAGCGCGCGGCACGACGCAATCAGGCGCTGGGCGGCAGCGGTGTCGGAGCTGTCCAGCGCAATGGCACGGGTGCCGGGCTGGCTGTTGTAGTACGCCAGCCAGGGCGCGGTGCGCAGCGGGTCGGCCATGTCCTGCTTGTTCAGCACCTTGAGCGTGGGGCGGCTGGCGGTGAGTTGGGCCAGCATGGGGTTGGCGCTGGAGCCCGGCAGGCGGGCGTCCAGCAACTCGATCACCACGTCAATCGCTTTGATGCGCTCGGTGATCACCTGCTTGGTCAGGTGCATGTGGCCGGGGAACCATTGAATAGCCATATTCAGATGAGCCGCAGACGCGCAGGCGAAACATAGTTTTGCCGAAAGGCTTCAAAGGGCATGGTGTCGGCAGCTTCAATCGCGCGCTGATCCGCCAGCGATGCTTGAGCCATCGCCTCAAACCGCGCCTGCTGCTCAGGCGACCAGGGCATGTCCAGCAAGGCTTGCTGCGTTTGCAGCGACTGCACGCGCACAAAGCGCACATAGGAGTTGTCGTGCGCAGCGGCCATAGTCTCCAGCACGCGGGCCGAGGGCAACTGGCTGGGTTGCTGTAGCGCTGCGCCAGCCGCGTTGAGCGCGGCGCTGTAATCGCGGCTGCCATGCGCGTCGTCCAGCGCCTGGGCCATGGGCGCAAAGGCTTGTAGCAACTCTGAGGCCCATTCGGTCAATAGCACCTCGCGCCCAGCACGTCGCAAGGTCAGACCGGGCTCGCGGCCCCGCGCTGCCGTGCGTTGCTGGTTGTCGGCCATGTCAGAAATTTCTTGCGGGCTGTCCGGCGGGCTGTCGCTGTGCAGGCAGTGCAGCAAAAAGACATCAAGTAAACGCAGGGTGGGCGCGCTGATGCCAATCGGCTCAAACGGGTTCAAGTCCAACAGGCGCACCTCCACATACTCCACGCCCCGCTCACGCAGTGCATGCAGCGGCCGTTCGCCGGGGTGAATCACACGCTTGGGGCGGATGGTGCCGTAGAACTCGTTCTCGATCTGTAACAGGCTGGTGGCCAGTTGCTTGTAATCGCCTTGCGCGTCCTGAATGCCGATGGCCTCGTACGCAGGCCAGGGCCTTGTCAGCGCGTCTTGCAGGGAAGTGGCGTAGCCCTCCAGGCTGTTGTAGCTCACCGCCAGGGACGCTTGCGCATCGCTCTGGTAGCCCAGCCGCCCCATGCGCAGCGAGGTGCCGTGCGGCATGTAGAGCGTGTTGCCCTGCAGCACCTGCAAGGCATGCGGGCGCCCAGCCACAAAGGTGGAGCACACCGCCGGTGAAGCCCCCAAGAGATAGAGAAGAAGGAAGGCGTGGCGGCGAAAATTGCGGATAAGCCCAAAGTACTGCTCACTGCTCACACCGGGGAGCGACCAGTTGTAGTGAATGCCCGAGATGGTTTGCATGCGCCGCCCGTAGCGGTGGCCCAGACCCATGCGGTACACCGTCTTGGCACGCCCGATGTTGGAGCTGCCGTAGTAGCCCAGCGGAATGGCCTCATCGCCCGGTAGCCCGCAAGGCATGCTGGCCGCCCACAGCATCTCATCCCCCGCCGCACGCAAAGCGCGGTAGGTGAACTGGTGAACCTGTGTGAGCTCGTTCAGACAGTCCTGCACGCCCGCGTGCACGCCGGTGATGAGTTCCGGCTGGGATTCACAAAAGTCAGTGGTGATGTGCGGATGCGTCAGCGCCGAACCCAGGGCCAGCGGGTGCGGTGTCAGCGCCAGCGCGCCGTTAGGCCGCACGCGCAAGCTTTCTTTCTCAATCCCACGGCGGATGCCCAGCAGTCGTGCTGGATCGTTCAAAATTTTCATTGGGCCATTATCCGGGATGATGGGTAGCCAGCGTCGGTGCTGCGAATGTTGCTGACGTCCCTATATTCCACTTCAACCAGCAAGGAAATGAAAGTCTACTTTGAAGGGCGGATTCAACCGGTCGACGCAACACACTAAAAACTGAAGGGCAAGGACCGCACGCCAGCGGCTTTGCCGTCGATGTAGAGCTGGTAGTCGGCAAAACCGTAGCCGGGGTTGAACGAGAATTCACGCAAGCCAACGAGCCTTAAATTTCAGACCATTTAGCCCTGAAGCCCATATTTCACTGGCGTTAGCAGCTCTTATTTTTGTAGCAACCACGCCACCAACACCTCCCCCACCGCCTGCGGCTGCTCCATGGTGCACATGTGGCCGCAGTCTTCAATGATGCGCAGGGTGGCTTGTTTGCCCAAGTGGCTTATGGCGCTGTACATGGCTTCGTGCTGGGC
>JANPNG010000064.1:0-9591 GCA_031427355.1 Hylemonella sp. | reverse complement strand
CATGTACGCGGTCATAAAAACCGGTGGCAAACAATATCGTGTTGCTGCTGGAGAAAAAATTAAAGTAGAACAGATTGCTGCGGACGTAGGCCAAGAGATTGTTATCGACCAGGTTCTGGCTGTCGGAAACGGCGCTGAATTGAAGGTGGGTACGCCCTTGGTGTCCGGCGCAACTGTCACAGTTACTGTGGTGACTCAGGGCAAGCACGACAAGGTTCGCATTTTTAAAATGCGCCGTCGCAAGCATTATCAAAAACGTCAAGGTCACCGCCAGCTGTTCACTGAACTGCTCATCGGTGCGATTGCAGTCTAAGGACTTGAGTCATGGCACAGAAAAAAGGCGGCGGCTCTACGCGAAATGGGCGCGATTCGCAGCCCAAAATGTTGGGTGTGAAAGCCTTTGGCGGTGAGTTGGTGAGCGCTGGCTCTATCATCGTTCGCCAACGTGGCACCAAGTTCCACCCCGGCGTCAACGTCGGAGTGGGCAAGGATCACACCTTGTTTGCTCTGACGGACGGTCACGTTTCATTCGCTATCAAAGGCGCATTGAGCAAGCACACGGTGAACATTACCGCTGCGTAAGCTGTCGGTTGCTCCCGTTCGAAACCCTGCGCCCGGCGCGGGGTTTTTCGTTTATAAATCTTGAAAACCCATTGCCATGAAATTCGTTGACGAAGCCTATATCGACCTCTCCGCTGGAGACGGTGGCAACGGCTGCGTCTCGTTTCGGCACGAGAAGTACAAAGAGTTCGGCGGTCCTAACGGGGGCGACGGTGGCCGAGGTGGCCACGTGTTTGCCGTGGCCGACGTGAATCTAAATACGCTGGTGGACTTCCGTTACGCGCGCCGCCACGATGCCAAGCGCGGTCAGCACGGCATGGGCTCGGACATGTTTGGCGCTGCGGGTGAGGACATCACCCTCAAGATGCCAGTGGGCACCATCATCACCGACGTTGAAACGGGTGAGGTTTTGTTCGAGATGCTCACCCCGGGCGAGGTCATCACCATCGCCAAAGGTGGTGATGGTGGTTTCGGCAACATGCGTTTCAAAAGCGCCATCAACCGCGCCCCGCGTCAAAAAACACCGGGCTGGCCGGGTGAAAAAAGAAGCGTCAAGCTTGAACTCAAAGTTCTCGCCGATGTCGGCCTGCTCGGCCTGCCCAATGCAGGCAAGTCGACGCTGATCACGGCCATCTCGAATGCCCGACCACGCATTGCCGATTACCCCTTCACCACGCTGCACCCTAACTTGGGCGTGGTGCGCGTGGGCCCTGAGCAAAGCTTTGTGGTGGCTGACTTGCCGGGCCTGATTGAGGGTGCAGCTGAAGGTGCAGGTTTGGGTCATTTATTTTTACGCCACTTGCAGCGCACGCGGCTGCTGCTGCATGTGGTGGACATGGCCCCGTTTGATGATGGCGTTGACCCGGTAGCGCAAGCCAAGGCCATTGTCGGTGAGTTGAAAAAATACGATGCAGCGTTGTTCGATAAACCGCGCTGGGTGGTGCTCAACAAGCTCGATATGGTGCCGCTGGAGGAACGCGAGGCGCTGGTCAAAGACTTTGTCAAACGCTTCAAGTACAAAGGCCCGGTGTTTGAAATCTCGGCCCTTAATCACGAAGGTTGCGACAAATTGGTCAAGGCCGTTTACAAGCACATCAAGTCGCAGCAAGTGGCGGAGCAGATCCCTGAGGAAGTTGATCCGCGTTTCAAAGAAGAGTCTGCCGAATAGAATTTGCTATTTAAATAATAGCTAGCTACGCCCATCATCCGGGCACTACAAGCCAATATGACATCAAAATCAGCGTCTGATGTATTGCGCGATGCCCGCCGCATCGTCGTCAAGGTGGGCTCCAGTCTGGTGACCAATGAAGGCCGCGGCCTGGACGAAGCGGCCATCGGCGAATGGTGCCGCCAGATGTCGGTACTGGTGCGCGATGGGCGCGAAGTCATCATGGTCTCCAGCGGTGCAATTGCCGAGGGCATGAAGCGCCTGGGTTGGGCCAAGCGTCCGCATGAAATCCATGAGCTACAGGCCGCTGCAGCGGTAGGCCAGATGGGGCTGGCCCAGGTTTACGAAACCAAGCTGCGTGAAAACGGACTGGGTAGTGCTCAAGTGTTACTTACGCATGCCGATCTGGCCGACCGTGAGCGCTACCTCAATGCCCGCTCCACGCTGCTCACGCTGCTTAAATTAGGCGTGGTGCCTGTCATCAACGAGAACGACACGGTCGTCAATGATGAAATCAAATTTGGCGACAACGACACGCTGGGGGCGTTGGTGGCCAACTTGGTGGAGGCCGATGCGCTTGTCATCTTGACTGACCAAAAAGGTCTCTACACCGCCGACCCGCGCAAAGACCCATTAGCCCAATTTGTGCATGAAGCGCAGGCGGGTGACCCGGCGCTGGAAGCTATGGCCGGCGGTGCGGGCTCCAGCTTGGGCAAGGGCGGCATGATCACCAAAATCCTCGCGGCCAAGCGTGCCGCCGGGTCAGGCGCGTCAACCGTGATTGCCTGGGGCCGCGAGCCTGAGGCCCTGCTGCGTCTGAGCAGGGGTGAGCCCATTGGCACCTTGCTGGTGGCCCAAACCGCTAAAAACCAGGCGCGCAAGCAGTGGATGGCCGATCACTTGCAGATGCGCGGCTCTGTCACGGTGGATGCCGGTGCCGCACGTAAACTGATTGCCGAAGGCAAGAGCCTGTTGCCCATTGGCATGACGGCGGTGGAGGGCGAGTTCTCACGCGGCGACGTGATCGCGGTGCGTGATGAACACGGCAACGAGATCGCACGCGGCCTGGCCAATTACGCCAGTTCGGAAGCCAGGCTGATTTGCCGCAAATCATCCAGCGAGTTTGAGAAATGGCTCGGCTACGTGGCCGAACCCGAGATGCTGCACCGGGACAATCTGGTACTCAGCCGCTGAGTACTGGCTAAGTTCCTGGTCTGGCGACTTACTTCATCTCCCGGCTCATCTGGGGTGCGGCAGTCGTGTTGGTTTGGGGGTCAGGATCAAAGCTCGCGCCGGGCGGCAAAGCCATTGCGCTGCCGGTCATGGGCTGCATCAAAGGCTCATCATCGTGCGTGCGAGCCCCTTGTCGCAAATACCGATTGCGATGCTCCATGCGTGGCAGAAAGTGTGCCAACTCCGTTAGCGCCATTTCATATACGCCGCGCTTGAACTCCACCACCATCTCCAGCGGCACCCAGTAGTCGTGCCAACGCCAGGCGTCGAACTCCGGGTGGTCGGTGGCGCGCAGGTTCAGGTCCCAGTCGTGACCAGTCAACTGCAGCAGAAACCAGATTTGTTTCTGGCCCTTGTAATGGCCGCGCGATTCACGGCGGATGTATCGGTCCGGCACCTCGTAGCGCAACCAGTCACGGGTCCGGGCCACCACGCGCACGTGCTCCGGCAGGAGCCCCACCTCTTCGCCCAGCTCGCGCAGCATGGCCTGCTCAGGGGTTTCACCCCGGTCAATGCCACCCTGCGGAAACTGCCACGAGTGGGTGCGAATGCGTTTACCCCAAAAAACCTGATTCTTTTGGTTGAGCAGAATGATGCCGACGTTCGGCCTAAAGCCGTCTCGGTCAAGCATAATCAAACCCCAATTTTTTAACTAAGTCCATTATGCACGGCACACGCCGTTCATCAAGGGGGAAAGTCCCTTGAGTCGCTTGGTTGTCCGCGAAAAGTAGCCCATGAAAGCCTCTCGATTTCTCATCTCCACCCTCAAAGAAGCCCCCGCCGATGCTGAGGTGGCCAGTCACCAGCTCATGACTCGGGCCGGCATGATCAAAAAGCTCGGCGCGGGCATCTACAGCTACATGCCCATGGGCTTGCGCGTCATCCGCAAGGTGGAGGCCATCGTGCGCGAGGAGATGAACCGCGCCGGTGCGGTGGAGTTAACCATGCCCGTGGTGCAACCGGCCGAACTCTGGCAGGAGACCGGCCGCTTCGACAAGATGGGCCCCGAGCTGCTGCGCATCAAAGACCGACACGGGCGCGACTACGTGGTGCAGCCCACCAGCGAAGAAGTGGTGACTGACATCGCACGCCAAGAAATTCGCAGCTACAAGCAAATGCCGAAGAATTTCTACCAAATTCAAACTAAATTTCGGGACGAGCGTCGCCCCCGTTTTGGCCTGATGCGCGGGCGCGAATTCACCATGAAAGACGCCTACAGCTTTGACCGCGACCCGGCTTCGGCCAAGCTCAGCTACCAGGCGATGACACAGGCCTACCGCCAAATTTTTGACCGCTTCGGCCTGCGCTACCGCGCTGTTGCGGCGGACAGTGGTGCCATTGGTGGCGACCTGAGCGAAGAGTTCCAGGTGATTGCCGCCACGGGTGAAGACGCCATTGTTTATTGCCCGACCAGCGACTACGCCGCCAACATGGAAAAGGCCGAGGCCTTGCCACCGCAGAACCCACGCCCGTCGGCCAGCCAAGTGATGACCCAAGTGCCCACACCGGGCAAGACCACGTGTGAAGACGTGGCTGCGCTGCTGAACGTGCCGCTGAACACGACCGTTAAATCACTGGTGCTGGCGACCGATCAACTCAACGAAGCCGGTGCGATTGTCAAAACCCAGGTGTGGCTGCTGCTGTTACGTGGCGACCATGAGATGAACGAAGTCAAGGTCAACAAAGTACCGGGGCTGGACAACGGTTTTCGTTTCGCCACAGTGCCTGAGATTGAAGCCCATTTCGGTTGCCAGCCTGGTTACCTCGGCCCCGTGAGCTTGAAGCAGCCGGTGAAGTTGGTGGCCGACCGCGAAGTCGTCGTCATGACCGACTGGATCTGCGGTGCCAACGAAGCGCACGCTCACATCACCGGCGTCAACTGGGGCCGCGACCTGCCCGAGCCAGACCTGGTGGCCGACCTGCGCAACGTCGTCGCAGGCGATGCCTCGCCCGACGGTCAGGGCGCGCTCGCCATCGAGCGCGGTATCGAGGTCGGCCATGTGTTCTACCTAGGCACCAAATACAGCCGCGCCATGAACGCCACGTTTTTGGATGTCAACGGCAAGCCACAGTTCATGGAAATGGGCTGCTACGGCATCGGCATCACGCGCCTGCCCGCCGCCGCCATTGAGCAAAACCATGACGACAAAGGCATCATCTGGCCCGACGCCATTGCCCCCTTCACCGTGGTGCTGTGCCCCATCAGCCCGGACCGCTTTGCTGACGTGAAAACCGCCGCCGACCAGCTTTACGCCGATCTGATTGCCGCAGGCGTGGACGTGATTTTGGATGACCGCAACGAGCGCCCCGGCATCATGTTTGCTGAGTGGGAACTCATCGGCGTGCCGCACCGCATCACCATCGGCGACCGCGCCTTGAAAGAAGGCCAGCTTGAATACCAGCACCGGCGCGATGCCGCAGCCACCAAAGTGCCGGTCACTGAGGCCCTGGCCTTCTTAAAGACAAAGCTAGGCATTTGAAGATGACTCTGCCGGAGCGAGAAAGAAATGGGGGTCAGATCCCAATTCAGGACAGCACTGTTTCCGACGCGCGCGGTCTCGAACGAAATTGGGCTCTGACCCCCATTTCGTTGCCGCCAATTACGATCAATCTCTCCAAAAGAAGTAGCCTGCTTCAAGCGCTAACAGCACTAGGCTTACTCTCCCTCCACAAGCCCTCCCAAGCCGGCGCACAAATCGAAGAGCCGCTGATCGACTCAGTCCGCAGCGCCCTGAGCGCAGCCATCGCCAACCACGCCCCGCCCGTGCCTGAGTTCAATGACACCGAATCCCGCCTGCGCTACCTGCGCTGGCTGGGGGCCATGAGCGAGCGCTTGGAGAAGAAAAAACCAGAGTGGCAGGTGCGCAAGGAGTTCTTGCAAACCGTTTGGTACGAGAGCAAGCGCGCCGGGCTAGAGACCTCACTGGTACTCGGCCTGGTGCAGGTGGAAAGCAACTTCCGTAAATTTGCTGTGTCCAGCGTGGGTGCGCGCGGCTACATGCAGGTCATGCCCTTTTGGACCCGCGTGCTGGGCGATGGGGACGCAGGCAAGCTGTTTCACATGCAGACCAACTTGCGCTTTGGTTGCGTCATCCTGCGCCACTACCTAGACCGAGAAAAGGGCGACCTCTTTCTGGCCCTGGGCCGCTACAACGGCTCGCGCGGCAAGGCACCGTACCCGAACGCGGTGTTGGCAGCCCAAAAAAATTGGATGCCAGACAAAGACGTCATAGGCTGAATCCGCACAAGCACTGCGCGGGGCCTACTGCACAAACCCCATGCGGGATTTGCCTGCGTCCCCTTTGGGCAAGTCAGCCACCTGCACCTCGTCCCGCCCCGCCAGCCGCGCATTGCCAAAGCCCGTCATCAGCGCACGCCGCATCTCGCGCGGCGCGGTCGTGGCCAACTGGTCCAGCACATCGGCCAGCGGCTCCTCGGCCAAGAGACGCCCCCAGTCATGGTCCGAGCGGATCGAGTGGTAGAGCAAATTAGCAATGTGGCGTGCCTGCGTGAGCGTGGGTGCGGCGATTTCAAACACATTCATGCGGTTGAGAATCGGTTCGGGGATGGCGCGCTCGTCGTTGGCGGTGGTGACCCAGATCACCTGGCTGGCGTCAATCGCCACCTCGGCAAACTCGTCGGTGAAGCTCTGCGCCGTGTCGTGCTCCAGCAAGCTGTAGAGCGCGCCCAGCGGGTCGTACTGCGCATCGCCGCTGGCCTTGTCGATCTCGTCCACCACAATCACCGGGTTCGCGTACTCGCCCTCCACCAGTGCCTCAAACACCTTACCCGGGCGCGAGCCCTTCCACTGCGACGACGAACCCGACAGCAGCCAACCCGCTGTCATGGAACTCATGGGCACCAGATTCATGCCCGTGCCCAGCAAGTCCGCCAGCTTTTTGGCGAAATGTGTCTTGCCGATGCCGGGCGGCCCCAGCAGCAGCAGCGGGGTGACCTCCATGCCGTCCCGGCTGTCCTGCGCCAGCGCCACGTGGCGGCGCACGTCGTCCAGCACTTCATGAAAGTTGGGCAACAGGTCGTACAGATCGGCCATGTCGGGCACGCCGCCGGGTTTGACCTGAAAACGTTGCGGCCCCCGCTCCAGCATGCGCTGGTAAGTGGCGCGCAGGTTGTCGTGTTCGCGCGCACTGTCGCCGCTTTGCAGCTTGGCAAGTTTGCGCTCCACCTCGTCGGGGTGAAACACGCTGCGCATCTGGGCCACAGGCAAGTGAAAGTGATGAGACGGGGCAACAAGAGCTTGGCTTGGCATAGATCCCTCCTTTCAACACACAACGCCTTCATTGAAGCACAAAGCGCTGCGCAGGAGTAGCAGAAAAGCCGGGGAAAGGGGCTTTTATTGGGGGGATGGGTGAACCATTGACGCACCATTAAAAAAGCCACCCGCAGGTGGCTTGGTGAACTGACGGTAACTTGGAGCGCGCCGGTCTCAGCTCTGGGCTTCAAGCACTTGCTTCAACTCACCCGACTCGTACATCTCCATCATGATGTCGGAGCCGCCGATGAACTCGCCCTTGACGTAGAGCTGGGGGATGGTGGGCCAGTTGCTGTAGTCCTTGATGCTCGCGCGGATTTCGGCGTCTTCCAGCACGTTCACGGTCTTGACGGTCTTGGTGTCCACGCCGCTGGCCTTGAGGATCTGGATCGCCCGGCCAGAAAACCCGCACTGGGGAAAGCTGGCATTGCCCTTCATGAAGAGCACGATTTCATTGGATTTGACGAGTTCGTCAATGCGTTGCTGGGTGTCGCTCATGTCATTTGTCCTTGCAAAATAGATGGCCCGATTATTTCACCTTCTGCCAACGCACGCCGGGTGGGTGGCGCAAGCCCCTGATAATCGAGTCTTTACCTCGATAAATTCCGCCACTGCTGAACACACGCTTATGAAAATCGACAAAAACACCGCCGTCACGCTGCGCTACACAATCTCTGAAGTCAGCGGCAAGCTGCTGGAGGAAAGCAAAGACCCCATGGTTTACCTGCATGGTGGCTATGGCAATACCTTTGCCAAGATTGAAGAAGCCCTGCACGACCAGGAAACGGGCTACCAGACCACGCTAACGCTGGAGCCGCTAGACGCCTTTGGCCTGCGCGACGAGAGTCTGGTGCAGACCATCCCCAAGACCCAGTTTCCCCCCGGCGTGAAGGTCGGTGGGCAACTGGAAGGCCGGGGCGAAGACGGCCAGACGCATGTGTTCACCGTGACCAAAATCAAAGGCCCTGTGGTCTTGCTGGACGGCAACCATCCCATGGCGGGCAAGGCCTTGCGCTTTGCGGTCACGGTGACCGATGTGCGCGCTGCCAGCGAAGAAGAAATTGCCCACAAGCATGTGCACGGGGAGCATGGGCACCACCACTGATGTGGCTCATGTGGCGGGGCGCTGGTTCAGCGGCCCCGCCTTGACTTGAACCACCAAAGCATCAAGCCCGCCACAGCCAGGCCCAGCAACAGACGGCCCTCGTAGTGTTGCACCTTGCCCAAGGCGACCTCGGCCGCGCGTCCAAACACCCAGCCGATGCCGCCAATCAAGACGGCCCAGATCGCAGCGCCCAGCGCATTGAGCAGGCCAAATTTGAGCGACTTGATCGGCGACATGCCCAGCAACACCGGGCCCGCAATTCGCAGCCCATAGGCGAAGCGCACACCGATGATGACCGCAGCGTGGTAGCGCTCCATCAAACGGTGCAAGCGTTCTGACTGCGCCGCAACGGACGGCCAGCGGGCGAGAACAAAATTGCCGTGCCGCCGTCCCATCCAGAAATAAAATTGATCCCCCGCAAACCCCGCCATGGAGGCGATGGCCAGCACCGCGTAAGGGTTGAGGTAGCCGCGATGCGCCGCGAACCCCGCCAGGATGAGAATCGTCTCGCCCTCCAGCAGGCAGCCAATGGCCAGCAGCCAGTAGCCGTGGGTTTCGATCAGGGTGCTGAAGTTCATGGCGGGTTTGGATTGTGATCAGAGTCTGGGGCAAGTTCATGGGTTTGTAAAACTGAGGCCAACCGCCCCCCCGCTACACCGTTCAACCCCATTCAAGTCCCGACGTGACTGCACGGCTTCAAACCCCGCAGCCGTCAGCAAATCCCGCACTCGCTCGGCTTGGTCATAACCGTGCTCCAGCAGCAGCCAGCCACCAGAGTGCAAGTGGGCACGAGCTTGGGTGATGATCTGGCGGATGTCGTTTAGGCCGTCTTTGCCACTGGCCAAGGCTTGCAGGGGTTCGTGGTGCAGGGCGGCGAGGTGGGGGTCGGCGGCGGCGATGTAGGGGGGGTTGGAGACGATCAGGTGGAAGTGGCCGCTGATGTTTTTCAGCCAGTGGCTTTGGATGAATTCAACTGGTAGTTTTAACGCTTGGGCGTTGGTGCGGGCTACGGCTAGGGCGTCGGGGCTGGCATCGACGGCGGTGACATGCAGCTCTGGGTGGGCGTGTTTGAGGGCCAGGGCGATGGCGCCGCTGCCGGTGCCTAGGTCGAGGATGGATGGCGGCCCTTCGACAAGCTCAGGGTGAACGGAAGTGAGTTCGACTCGAACGGATGTTGGCTCCGTGCGAACGGGCAAGACTTCCAGCGCCCACTCCACCAGCGTCTCGGTATCCGGGCGCGGGTCCAGCACG
>JANPNG010000063.1:0-8997 GCA_031427355.1 Hylemonella sp. | reverse complement strand
CGGTGAACAAGACGCTGGAGAGTGAAAACCAAGCTTTGCGTGCAGATCTGGGTTTTTTTGAAAAGCTGATCCCCGCAGTGGGCGGCTCTGGCATGGCGATTCGCGGTTTGCAGGCCGAAGTGCTGGCCAATGGTCGCCAAGTAAAATGGCAAGTGTTGGTGATCCAGCCCGTTAAAGATGCGCCAGAGTTCAATGGACGACTTGAGTTGGTGTTTACGGGTCTACAAGGGGGCAAGCCATGGACGGCTAGCTTGGGAGAAGGGCCTCAAGCCCTCAAGTTGCGGCAATACGCCAGAAGTGAAGGCGTGTTTGAGCTGCCGACGCAGACCCAGCTCAAGGGCGTCAGCGCCAAGGTGATGGACGGTGCTGCGACCAAGGCGTCAGCGTCAATCAAGTTATGACTGCCCCTTAAGGATTTGATATGTTCAACAAGAAAAAGCAACCACCGATCAGAAGTCTGATTGCTGATGGCACGCAGATTGACGGCAGTCTGACCTTTACCGGCGGTTTGCGGATTGATGGCGTTGTGGTGGGCGACATTCGCTCTAACCCAGAGCAGCCAGGTATCTTGGTGATTTCAGAAACCGCGTCGGTGACGGGTGAGATTCATGTGGATCACGTCATCATCAACGGCACGGTCACAGGCCCTGTGTACGCCAAGGGCATGCTGGAGTTGCAGCCCAAAACGCGGATCACGGGTGACGTGCACTACACCGCGCTTGAGATGCACCAGGGCGCCATCATCGCAGGCCAGATGCGGCCCCTGTCAGGGTCCTCAGCTGAGGTAAAGCCCACACTGATGCTGGCGGCAAATCGTTAGCCGCTGAATGGTTGACTAATTTGTTGTACTATTAACCCAATCACGTTTTTTGGAGTCTCTCATGAGCGCCGTTGCAGAAAATATCCAAACCGAAATGCCCAGCCCCATCCTGTTCACGGACAGTGCCGCTGCCAAGGTCGCAGACCTGATCGCCGAAGAGGGTAACCCCGAGCTGAAGTTGCGGGTCTTCGTTCAGGGCGGTGGTTGCTCCGGCTTCCAGTACGGATTCACTTTTGACGAAGTGACCAATGAGGACGACACCACCATGACTAAAAATGGCGTTTCTTTGCTGATCGATGCCATGAGTTATCAGTACCTCGTGGGCGCTGAGATCGACTACAAGGAAGACTTGCAAGGCGCTCAGTTCGTGATCAAGAACCCGAATGCCACCACCACCTGTGGTTGCGGCTCTTCCTTCTCGGCTTAAAGCACGGCAACTGCCCGGCTCAGGCCGGGTAGATGGCACCTAACACACGGGCACCTCTGGTGCCCGTGATGCTTTCCAGGCTGGCGGTTTGACGCAACATGGTCTTGCGTGCCAGCCAGGCGAAGGCGGCCGCTTCGACCTGCTGTGGCGGTAGCCCGTGGGCTTGAGAGCTGAGAACTTCTTGCGTGGGCAAGTGGGCTTGTATGCGCGCCATGAGGTGGCTGTTGAGCGCACCGCCACCACACACAATCAAACGCTCAGTCTCTGGGCCGTAACGCAGCACATCGAACGCGCAGGCTTGCGCTGTGAGTTCGGTTAAGGTGGCTTGCACATCGATGGGTTCCAGGGACGAAAACCTGCTGAGTTGTTGGTGCAGCCAAGGCGCGTTGAACAGGTCACGCCCAGTGCTTTTGGGCGGTGGTTTGGCAAAGTAGGGCTCACGCAGCATCGTTGCCAGCAGCGCAGTATTGATTTGCCCACGGGCTGCCCATGCACCATCCTTGTCAAAAGCTTGGCCGGTATGTTGCTGGCACCAGGCATCCATCAAGGCGTTGCCTGGGCCGCAGTCAAAACCCAGCACCGCATCGTCACTCAGCACAGAAATATTGGAGATGCCACCAATGTTGAGAACGCACACTGTTTGTCCGGGGCGCGCAAACATCGCCTGATGGAAGGTGGGCACCAGCGGTGCGCCTTGCCCACCGGCGGCGACATCCCGGCTACGAAAGTCAGCGATCACATCGATACCCGTGAGCTCTGCCAGCAGGGCCGGATTGTTGAGTTGCAGGGTGTAGCCGGTGCCGTCGAACTCTTGCGGGCGGTGGCGAACGGTCTGGCCGTGGGTGCCGATGGCGGTGATGGCTGTGGCTTGAATCGCGGCACCAGAGAGCAAAGCAGCGACAACCTGCGCGTAAACGCGAACCAGCGCATTGGCACTCAGGGCGGTGCGGTGCAGCTCGTCGGGGCCAGAGCTATTGAGGCTGAGCAGCTCTGCGCTCAGTGCAGGAGTGAGTGGCTGATGCACGTGCTGGATGACTTGGGTGCGCTCATCTGTGCATGCGGCGAGCACGCCATCCACCCCGTCCATGGAGGTGCCGGACATCAGACCGATGAAGAGTTCAGGCACGGCGCGCTTTGTCCAGAGCGCGCAAGCTTATTGGGCGCTGCCGGGCTGCAGGGTGGCGGCCGCAGCGAGTTGCTTTCGTGTGGCTTCAGCGAAGCGCATGAAAAGCGGTTTGGCAGCCGCTGAAACCGGGGTGGTTTCGCTCTGACGTGCAATGGTCATGGGATCTTTGTGCGCGCCGTTGACGCGGAACTCGAAATGTAAATGGGGACCGGTGGCCCAGCCGGTCGCGCCCACGGCCCCAATGTTCTGGCCTTGACTGATGGATTGCCCGCGTTTGACGCCGATGCGGCTCAGGTGGGCATAAACGGTGCTGTTGTTATTGCGGTGTTTGACGATGACCACATTGCCAAAGCCATTTTGAACCCCGGCAAAATCAACGATGCCATCACCCACGCTGCGCACGGCAGTGCCCTTGGGGGCGGCGTAATCCACGCCAAGGTGGGCGCGCCAGGTTTGCAAAATCGGGTGGAAGCGCATTTTGAAACCGCTCGAAACGCGGGAGAACTCCATGGGCGAGGCCAGGTAGGCGCGGCGCAGGCTTTGGCCGTCTAGCGTGTAGTAGCCGCCATGGGGCTGGGCCTGGGTGGTTGTGCCGGGCTCCTGGAACCAGGTGGCTTGAAAGGCCTTGCCCGCATTGACAAACTCGGCGCTCAGCACGCGCCCAGCGCGCAGGGGCTCGCCGTCGCCTTCCAGCGTCTCATAAACGACCGAAAAGCGGTCACCTTTGCGCAAAGAGCGATGGAAGTCAATGTCACCAGAGAAAATATCGGCGATCTGGGTGGCCACAGTGTCCGGCATGCGCGCATCATCGGTGGCCGCAAACAAAGAGGTGCTGATGATGCCGCTGGCTAGGCGCGTGTTGGTAACCAGCGGGGCGGTCTCAAGTCGGGCGTTGAAAGTAGCGCCACTTTTTTCAACGATCAAGCGCTTGAAGCTGCCATCGGCGTCTGGACTCCAACGGGCACTGAGTTTGAGCAGGGTGTTGGATTCACTGGCTTCAGCGGTCAGGCTACGACCACCACGGCCCAACAAAGTCTGCCTGGTGATGGGGTCCGTGCGCAAAAAGGCGGCGGCGCTCGGGTCATCAATGCCCAAACGCGTGAGCAGGGTGTCTGCGGTGTCGCTGGAGCGGGTGATGTCAGAGCGAAACAGCGTCAAATGGGTCGTATCAAGGGCATCTGACTGGGCGGCTAGGGGAAGAGGCTGCACTGACTCGCTGATTTCGAGAACGGGCAGTTGGGAAGCGTCAGGCGCCAAAGAAACAACGGCGGTTGCCACAGCGTAGGCACCGCCGCCGCCGAGCAACAGAAGCGATGCAATTACGACCATCAGTTGTTGCGAGGACAGGCGTGCTACTGAGCTTGCAGAACTCAAAATTGCATCCAACGCGGAAGCGAAAGTATTTTTCAAACGGGATACCCTTAAAGCATGGGAACAGCAGTTCCCAAATGCGCAGGGTCTACTGAGGTCATCGTGCGATTTAAAATCCAGCACGAAGAAGAAATGCCAGTATATCCGCCGCAACCCCAGTGGCACCCGGAAAAACCCTTATGAATCAACGCCTATTAGCCCCTTTTCCTGTAACCGATCGTGTCCGGGAGGCGCTGGCCGTGAGTTTGAGGGGCTGCGAAGAATTGATACCTGAAGACGACTGGGTCAAAAAACTGGCGCGCTCCGAGGCCACGGGCACGCCGCTGCGCATCAAGCTGGGCCTGGATCCCACGGCACCTGACATTCACATTGGTCACACCGTGGTCTTGAACAAAATGCGCCAGTTGCAGGACCTAGGGCACCAGGTCATCTTTTTGATAGGCGACTTCACCAGTCTGATTGGTGACCCGTCCGGGCGCAACAGCACACGCCCGCCGCTCACGCCCGAGCAAATCAAGGCCAATGCCGAAACCTATTACCGCCAGGCCAGCTTGGTGCTGGACCCGGCCCGCACGGAAATTCGTTACAACAGCGAGTGGTGCGAACCCCTGGGCGCGACCGGCATGATCCAACTGGCGTCCCGCTATACGGTGGCGCGCATGATGGAGCGCAATGATTTTCATGACCGTTTCAAGGCTGGTACGCCGATTGCGGTGCATGAGTTTTTGTACCCGCTGATGCAGGGCTATGACTCGGTGGCGTTGAAGTCGGATCTGGAGCTGGGCGGCACAGACCAGAAGTTCAACCTGCTGATGGGGCGCCATCTGCAAGCCGAATACGGCCAGGAGCCGCAGTGCATTTTGACCATGCCGCTCCTCGAAGGGCTGGACGGCGTGGAGAAAATGTCCAAGTCCAAGAACAACTACATCGGCATCAGTGAAGACGCCAACACCATGTTCGCCAAGGTGCTGTCGATCTCGGACACCTTGATGTGGCGCTGGTACACCCTGCTGAGTTTCAAAGGTCTGAGCGAGATTGAAGACTTGCAAGAACAGGTGGCACAGGGGCGCAACCCCAAAGAAGTCAAGGTCATGCTGGCCAAGGAGATCACGGCGCGCTTTCACTCCATGGCGGCTGCCGATGCGGCGGAGCAGGACTTCATCAACCGCTCGCGTGGAGGCATTCCGGATGACATTCCAGAAGAAACCTTCGCCTTGACGGATGGGCCCATCGGCATTGGCGCTTTGCTCAAGCAAACCGGTTTGGCGGCGTCCAGCGGTGAGGGGAATCGCCTGATTGACGGGGGCGGTGTGCGGGTGGATGCCAACACTGTGAGCGACAAGGGCCTCAAGCTCGGCGCGGGCACCTATGTGTTGCAGGTGGGCAAGCGCAAGTTCAAGCGGGTGACATTGGCTTGAGTGTCATTGGTGAGCGGCATTTCCTTTTTGTTTTGTCTCGCGCTGCGGGGTGGGCGGGCAGGTGGTCAGTGCACCCGTTCTCCAGCCCACGCTCGCGGGCGACTTTTGTAGGTGGTCAAGCGTTACTTCGTCAACGCCGTGCTTGGCACGCAAACTCTGAGGCAACAGCGAATGGGGCTTGCGCCCGGATGCCCAGACCACCAGCCTGCAAAGATTGTGAAATGCGCCTGGTTTCAGCGCAAAGGGGCACTCAGGAAAATCGCAAACATCAAGCAGCCAACCAGCGACCAACCCCCTGCGCATCGCGCACGATCAGTCGCCACGTTGTCACCGCCTTAGGCAGCGTCAACGCCAGTAGCACCAGCCGTTTGTCGCGGGCGACCAGGGCTTTGACCTTCGCGTGCTTGCCCGCATAAAGCGGCAGCTCATCAAGCCGCGTCATGCGCCAGTGGTGTGCACTGCGGCCCGCACCCACTTCCAGGCCCAGCCATTCATCGCCTGCCGCAAACCCAGCGCGTTCGGCCGCACCACCGCGCAACACTGTCTTGATTTGGAGTGCGCTGTCTTCGCTGACGCGCAGACCCAGTTGCTGGGCCAACTGGGCGGGCTCTTCCAGAACGGTGATGCCGTTCTTCTCCAGCAGCTCACGCAAAGGCAGCTCGTCGGTGCTGTGCACCCATTGGGCCATCTCTTTGGTGAATGAGCGCCCGGTCAGCGTTTGCAGCACCGCCAGCACATCGTCCTCGCGCATGGGACCACCCTGGCAGCGCAGCCACAGTGCGCGCATCACGTCGTCCAGCGTGTGCGGACCTTGCGCACGCAGCGTCAAGTCCAGGCACAGGGCCACCAGTGAGCCCTTGGTGTAGTAGCTCACGGTGGCGTTGGGGGTGTTTTCGTCTTGCCGGTAGTACTTGACCCAGGCGTCAAAACTGGACTGCGCGACCGATTGCACCGTGCGCCCCGGCGTTTGCAAAACTTGATTGATGGCCTTGTTCAACAGCTTGAGGTAGCCCGCATCGTCAATCAATCCTGCACGGCGCAGCAGCAGGTCATCGTAGTAGCTGGTGAAGCCTTCAAAAAACCATAATAGCGACGTGTAGTTTTCGCGCGCGTAGTCGATCTGGGTGAGTTCAACCGGGCGCAGGCGCTTGACGTTCCAGGTGTGGAAGTACTCGTGGCTGATGAGCCCCAGCAGGGTGGTGTAGCCCTCGGTGGGTTTGGTACTGCCCAGGCGCGGCAAGTCCTTGCGGGTGCAGATGAGGGCAGTGGCGTTGCGGTGCTCCAGGCCGCCGTAGCCATCATGCGTGGCGTTGAGCATGAACAGGTAGTTGGCATGCGGTGGTTTGGGGCCCCGCCGCTTGCCTGCATCGACCCCGTGCCAAAAGCGGATTTCGGTTTCGCAGATATTTTTCGTGTCGGTCAAGAGCCGTTCGCCATCAAACGAGGCGGGTGCACCGGTCACTACAAAACGGTGTGGCACACCGCAGGCGGTGAACGTCCCGCTCCAAAAAGTGCCCATCTCCACCGGGCCATCCACCAACTCGTCGTAGTGGTTGGCCCGGTAAGTGCCAAAACCACGGCGCGTGATTTTTTGAGGGGTGAGGCCTGTGGCCACAGACCAATCGGCAATGGCGGGGCTGGCGACCAGCTCCATTGCGTGGGGCGCGCTTTCTTGCCCTTCGACACACAGAAACAAACTGGTGCCGTTGAAGAAGCCGCGCGCGGCATCCAGCCACACGGTGCGAACGGAATTGTCAAAGGCATAGATCTGGTAGCTCAGCACCAACGGTTGTTCTGCGGCGCAATCCACTTGCCAACTGCATTTGTCGAGTTGCTGGGTGAGCACCGCACGTCTGCCTTGTCGGCCTTGCAGCTCTTGCAGGTTTTTTGAAAACTCACGCACCAAGTAGCTACCGGGAATCCAGACCGGCAAGGAGACGCGCTGTTGCGCGACCGGGTGTGCAATGGTGAGCGTGACCTGGAACAGGTGAGCGTGCAGATCAGCCACCTCGACGCGGTAGTGGATGGTGGCGTTTGGTGCGGTTTTTCCCGTCATGATTGGGTGTTCAGACAGGGCGGTTTATTTGATGTCGGTCAGGTACTTCTCGATCTGCTGCGTGTTGATGGCACCGGGCACGCGGGAGCCGTCTGCAAAAATCAGCGTGGGTGTGCCCGTGATTTTGTGTTTTTTACCCAATTCAACGTTGCGCGCAATGGCTGCTGAGTCGCAACTGGCATTGGCCGGCGTTTGCTCACGCATCATCCAGTCTTGCCAGCTTTTGGCTTTGTCTTTGGCGCACCAGATGTTTTTGGATTTCTCGGTGGAGTCAGGGCTCAGGATGGGGTAGAGGAAGGTGTGGATCGTGACGTTAGTCACCTTCTCCAGGTCGCGCTCGAAGCGCTTGCAGTAGCCGCAGTTGGGGTCTTCAAACACGGCTAGCTTGCGCTTGCCATTGCCGCGCACCACGGTGAAAGCATCTTTGAGCGGCAGTGAATCAAAGCTCACCGCTGTTAATTTGTCGATGCGCTCTTCGGTCAGGTTGCGGCGTTGGCGGGTGTCGATGATTTGGCCTTGAATCAGAAAATTGGCCTCGGCATCGGTGTAAAAAATCTCGGTGCCGTTGACGCGAACCTCATACAAATTGGCGAGTGGGGTTTTGTTGATCTCGTCGATCTTTTGCAGTTGGGGCACGCGCTCGGCCAGGTTTTTGCGAATCACGGCTTCTTGGGCGGTGGCGCTCAGGCACAGCAAGGTCAAGGTGCTGACAACCAGGGTTTTAAAAAATGTCATGGGATGTCCGTTCATGTCCGTTTAAAAATTCATAGCCTGCTTGGCCATCCATTGCTTGAGAAAACCGCTTCGCTCCACCAGGTTCATGCCCCAGTTGCGCAAGCTGGGGCTGGCTTTGTCACTCTGTGAGAACAGCCACTGCAAGCCATCCGTTCCCGTTTGCATCGCCACGATGCCCGCCTTGCGAGACCGCTCGTATTGGCGCAGCAATTTGATGTCACCCACCGTGCGCCAGTCCTCGCGCGCATGCACCAGCCGGGCCAGTTCTGCCACATCGGCCAAGCCCAGGTTCAGACCCTGCCCGGCCAGCGGGTGCACGGTATGCGCCGCATCACCCGCCAGTGCCCAGGGGCCCAGGTCTTTGCTGCGACCCACCCACTGCTTGGCTTTGGATTTTTGCAAAGGCCAGGTCACACGCTCACTGCACAGCGTTAATTCACCTAAGCGGTGTTGGCTGAAGGTTTGCAATGCCTCACAAAATTCTGGCTCGCTGGCATGCGCCCATTGCGCGGCATGCTCAGGGGTGACTGACCAAACCACGGCCACAGAGTTCCCTTGCTCGCCGTCCAGCGGCAAAAAAGCCAGAATCTCGCCGTGCGAAAACCATTGCCGTGCCACTTGGTCGTGGGGTTGCTCGCACTTCAGCCGGGCTGCGATGGCGTGTTGCGCGTAGGCGAAGGTTTCAAAGTCCACGCCCAATTCGTCCCGCGTGGTGCTGGCCTTGCCCTCGCACACCACGGTCAGTGCGGCGGGCTGGGGGGCGTTTAACCATTCGATCTGGGGGGAGAAGCGCATGGCTTCTTTGAGTTGGGCTTGTAGCGCTGCGGCATCGACGATCCAGGCCAGCGCGTCGGCATGGCTTTGCGCCGCATCAAAATTGATCTCGCCTTGTCGGTCGCCTTGGATCTGCATGTGCTGAACTGGCGTGGCCACACCGGGTGCGGGCCAGCAGCGCAGTTCTTCCAATAGCTTTTTAGAGGCCCGGTTCAGCGCGTAAGCCCGCACATCGGGGCGCGTAGAAGGATCTGCGGCCTGCGCTTGAAT
>JANPNG010000062.1:0-8340 GCA_031427355.1 Hylemonella sp. | reverse complement strand
GGAGTCAAACTTCGCACCTTGGGTCTCGTTGTTGTAGAGCCAGCCGGTGTAGTGAACGGTAACGCTTTGGCCTTTGGTGGCGGTGGCGCCTGTACCGATGACGGTGTCTTCGTATTGCAGGCCGGAGGGGGTGGAAATCATGGTGTTGTCCTAATCACTTGGTTTTTTTCTATTTGACTTTTTTCGTCTGGCTGCTGGTCCACTTGCTGGCAAAGGCCTGCAGGTCGCCCAAGCGCTTGAGCAGGTCGGCCCCGGTACTGGTGACAAAGTAGCCATCATTGCCATGGTTCATCATGCCAGCCGCACGCAGCTCTTTGATGCGGGTGTTCAAGGTGTTGGGGGTGATACCGCCCACGCTGTCTTGTAAAAGCCGAAATGTCTGCGCATGGCCATCGCGCAAAGCCCACAGCACGCGCATCGCGTAGCGGGCTTCCAACAGACCAAGCAATTGGCCAATGGCGACATTTTCTTTTGAACTCATTCAAAACTCCTCAAATCGGGGTGGCGGCGAGAGGCCAGACTATAGCGCAGTTTTTTTGCTTCGCTCCTAGTTTTATAGCTGAATTGACGGGTGGCAAAGTCACAAATGCTTTCTCATCCATACACTTTTTTCAGCAGCGCCAAAAGGGTTTTTCTCTCTGTAGAACTCAGGGCTGCACTGGCTTGCCGCTCTAGCTGGGTGGCCATGTGTTCAGCCTCTTTCATCAGGGTTTGTCCTAGGGCTGTGAGATGCAGTGCCATGGCCCGGCCATCGTGGGGGTGAGGGCGGCGCTCGATCAAGGCACGCTTGACCAACGGTTTGAGCAGGCCCACCAGATTGGGCGGCTGGATGCCCAGGGTGGTGCATAACTGGCGCGATGTAATGCCGGGGTTATGGGTGATGAGTGAGAGCACCGAAAAGCTCACCGGACGCAGTTCATGCACCGCCATTTGTTGGATGAACTGTTCAATGATGACCAGTGCGGTACGGCGGGCGCTGTAGCCAATCAGGCTTTCCAGAAAGTGGGTGTCAATGGGCTCGGCTTCAAGGGCTGGATATTTTTCCGGCATGGTGTTAGCCGCACTCAGGCGCAATGCGACAGCGCTGCAAAACGATTTGCAGTCGCATGTTGAACTCGGGCAGCACCCAATGGTGCAGCGCTTGTGCGGGGGCTTCCCAGCGCGGCTCGTGCGTGCGCGATGAAGCGGGCAGTGAGGCGGGGATGTGGGCGGGCTTGGTCGGGTCTGAGGCATCTGCTGCTGCGGTGCGCAGGCCTGCATCTATGCGTGCCCAGGCCCATGCCAGCAAGGCTAAGGCCACGGCGCGCAGGTAGTCGTCGGCCACCCAGTAAGCCAACGCGGGGTCTTGTGCGCAGGCGGTGACCAGTTCGTGGCTGGCTTCGCCCAATGTGGCAAGAAGGTGTAGGGCTTGCGCATCGGGGGCGTGGCTGGCGTCCAGATCTTGGCGAAGTTCATGCAGCAAGGTGACGAGGGAGGCGGCACCGTCGGGCAGCACTTTACGTACTAGCAGGTCGATGGCCTGGATTTCGTTGGTGCCCTCGTAAATCATGGCCACGCGCGCATCGCGCACGATTTGCTCAATGCCCCATTCACGCACATAGCCGTGACCGCCAAAGACTTGCAGGCATTCGCTGCCGCCGTAAAACGCTTGGTGTGTGAAAGCCGCTTTGATGACGGGGGTGACCAGACTGCACCAGCGCTGCGCGGCCTCGCGACGCGCGGGCTCGATATGATGTTTGGCGATGTCGAGTTCCAGCGCGGTGCGGTAGGCGATGAGGCGTCCGCCGTCGATCCAGGCACGCTGGGTGTCGAGGATGCGGCGCATGGCCGGGTGTTCACTGATCAGATCCGCTTCGGCGATCGTCTTGCCGCGCCCCGGTGCACGCATCTGGCGGCGCTCTTTGGCATAAGCGTCGGCCTTTTGCCAGGCGGCGTCGAGCAGACCAATGCCTTGCAGCGCCACGTGCAGTCGTGCCGCGTTCATCATGACGAACATGGCGGTCAGGCCACGGCCTGGCGTGCCCACGATCCAACTGGTGGCAGCGTCAAAACGCATGACACAGGTGGGGCTGCCGTGCAAGCCCATTTTTTCTTCGATGCGATCGCAGTACACGACGCTACGACTGCCATCGGGGTAGAGCTTGGGCACCAGAAACAGCGACAAGCCCTTGGGGCCGGGTGGCGCGTCGGGCAGACGGGCCAGCACCAAGTGGACGATGTTGTCGCTCAAATCATGCTCGCCCCCGGAGATGAAAATCTTGGTGCCGCTGAGTTGATAACTGCCGTCAGCCTGCGGTACTGCCTTGGTGCGGGCCAGGCCCAAGTCGCTGCCTGCGTGCGGTTCGGTCAGGCACATGGTGCTCAGCCATTCGCCGGTGGCGATTTTGCTCAGGTAGCGGGCTTTAAGTTCATCGCTGCCGTGGTGGGCCAGGCATTCGTAAGCGCCATGCAGCAGACCGGGGGCCATGGTCCAGCCGTGGTTGGCGGCACTCAGCATTTCATAAAGAATTGCCTCCAGCACCACCGGCAAGCCCTGGCCACCGTGCTCGGGTGCGGCACTCAAGGCGGGCCAGCCCGCTTGCCAGAAGGCCTGGTAGGCGGCTTTAAAACCGGGCGGTGTGGTGACGTGACCCAAACCGTCTTTGAGCGCATGGTGGCAGCCAATTTCGTCGCCATCCCGGTTCAAAGGGGCGACCACTTCGGCCACAAACTTGGCGGCTTCGGTCAGCACCTGCTGTACCAGGTCATCGTCCACCTCGGCGTGCGGTGGCAAGGCTTGCAACTGCGTTGAGGCCTGCAGGGCACGCAGCAAGATGAGCGTGTCGTCAAGCTCGGGTTGGTAACTGGTCATGGCGTGGCTGCGGCTTGGCGTGCAGCACCCAGGTAGGTGTCGATCACGCGGGGGTCATGGGCGAGTTCGGTCGCCGCGCCTTGCAAGTCCACTTCACCCATCTCTAGCACGTAGCCATAGTCGGCGGCCTCCAGCGCTGCGCGGGCGTTTTGCTCCACCAGCAAGGTGGTCACGCCGGTGCTGCGCAGCGTGGCGATGGTTTTGAAAATTTCTTTCACAATCAAGGGTGCCAGGCCCAGGCTGGGCTCGTCCAGCATCAACAGCGTGGGGCGCGACATCATCGCACGGCCTACTGCTAGCATTTGACGCTCGCCGCCGGACAAAGTGCCCGCCTCTTGCAAGCGGCGCTCCAGCAGGCGGGGAAACAATTGGTACACCACATCGAGCTGTTCGCGCCAGAGTTTGTTGCGCAGCCGCACTTGGCGAAACGCGCCCAGCACCAGGTTGTCTTGCACGCTCATGCTGCCAAACAGCTCGCGCTTTTCCGGGACCAGGGCGATGCCCAGCATCACGCGTTCTTCAAGCGAGAGCGCGGCGATGGACTGGCCCTGAAATTCAATTACGCCTTGCGCGGGCAACACGCCCATCAACGCATTGAGCAGGGTGGACTTGCCCGCGCCGTTGGGGCCGATGACGGTGATAACGCTGCCTTTGTCGGCGTGCAGTGCCAGGCCATGCAGCACCTCGGCTTTGCCGTAACCCGCGTGCAGGTTGTGCACGCGCAGCAGGGGCGTTGTTGTGGATGAGGTATTGGGTGTGAGGTTGATGTTGGACATGGTGCGCGTCGCTTTCAATGCTCGGTGCCGAGGTAGGCGGCGCGCACGGCCGGGCTGGCTTGAATCTCTGGCGGCGTGCCTTCAATCAGGCGCGTGCCGAACTCCATCACCACCATGCGGTCGCACACATCCATCACCAAGTCCATGTCGTGCTCGACCAGCAAGATGCTCATGCCCTGGCTGCGCAATTGCCGCAGTACTTCGGCCAGGGCTTGTTTTTCTTTGTAGCGCAGACCGGCGGCGGGCTCATCGAGCAGCAGCAGGGCCGGGTCATTGCACAGGGCGCGGGCAATCTCCAGCAGACGCTGCGAGCCCATGGGCAAGTTGCCCGCTAGCTCGTGCAGTTGTTCGCCCATGCCCACACGAGTTAATTGCATGGAGGCTTCCTTGAACAAACGCTGTTCCTCGGCCTTGTCCAGACGCAGCATGGCGGAGAGCGCGCCTTTGTGGCCACGCAGGTGTGCACCCAGGGCCACGTTCTCCAGCACCGTCATGTCGGCAATCAGTTTGACGTGCTGAAACGTGCGTGAGATACCGCGCTGGGCCACGCCGCGCGCGGCCAAACCTGTGATGTTTTCACCACGGTAGGTCACCTGTCCGCTGGTGGGCGTCAGCGCACCGGTGATCAAATTGAAGGTGGTGGACTTGCCCGCGCCGTTGGGGCCAATCAGGCCCATGATTTGCCCGGCCCGTACGGTGAAGTTGATGTTGTTGACCGCGACCAGACCACCAAATTCCTTGCGTATGTCTTGTACTTGCAGCACGACTTCGTTGCTTGCAGGTTTGGCGCGTGCGCTCAGCGCGTCGGCGTTGGCCCAGCCACCGCTGGAGTCATCGCGGCGCGGGGCAGCTGGTAATTTCCGATCCACAAACGCCCAGATGCCATCAGGCGCGTACTTCAGCACCAGCACCAGCACCACGCCAAACACAATCACCTCGTAGTTGCCGCTGTGGCCAATCAACTTGGGCAGCAGCACTTGCAACTGGTCGGCCAGCAGGGTAGTGATAGCCGTGCCCGCAATCGCGCCCCAGACAAAACCGGCCCCGCCCATCACCGCCATGAACAAATACTCAATGCCGATGCGCAGGCCAAACGGCGCGGGGTTGACTGCGCGCTGAAAGTGCGCGTACAACCAGCCCGAGGTGCAGGCCAGCAGCGCCGCAATCACAAAGATGCCGATCTTGTAGCGCAGCGTGTTCACGCCCATGGCCTCGGCCATCGATGAGCCGGTGCGCAGCGCGCGAATGGCGCGCCCGCCGCGTGAATCGAGCAGGCGTTGCAGCCCCAGACAAGCCAGCAACAGCAGCGCCCAAGTGAAGAGCAGATAGACCCGCTGCTGGCCGATTTGCCAGCCGCCAATAGACAGGCCGGGCAGATTCAAAATGCCGTCGTACTTGCCCAGTGCATCCAGGTTGCCCATGGTGTAGTAGAGCGACAAACCCCAGGCGATGGTGGCCAGCGGCAGGTAGTGGCCCGACATGCGCAAGGTGATCCAGCCCAGCACCAAGGCGCTGATGGCCGTGATGCCCAGGCCCATCAGCAGACTAAGCCACGGCGACCACTCCAAGCTGGCGGACAGGTAAGCCGTGGTGTAGGCTCCAATGCCGACAAATGCCGCTTGACCGAAGGAGGTGAGCCCGCCCACACCGGTGAGCAGCACCAGACCCAGCACGGCCAAACTGGCAATGCCGATGTAGTTGAGTTGGGTGATCCAAAACTCAGGCACGGGCAGCACACAGACCAGCACCAGGGCAACGATCAGTGCAGGCAGGCCCCATGGACGCAGGTGGTGAGACAGTAAGCTCATCTCAATGTTCCTCATCGGTTGGGCCGCTGCGCAGCGAGCGCCAAAACAGCACGGGCAGGATCATGGTGAACACGATCACCTCTTTGAAAGCGCTGGCCCAGAACGAACCAAAAGCCTCCACCACGCCCACCAGCAAAGCTCCTAGCGCCGCAACGGGGTAGCTAGCCAAGCCACCCACCACAGCAGCCACAAAGCCCTTGAGGCCGATCAGAAAACCAGAGTCGTAAAACACGGTGGTGGTCGGACCGATCAACAGACCCGAGAGCGCACCGATCAGGGCCGCCATCATCAGCGTGAGTTGCCCCGCGCTTTGGGACGAGATGCCCATCAGCCGCGCGCCCAGGCGGTTCACCGCCGTGGCGCGCAAGGCCTTGCCATAGAGCGTGCGCTCAAAAAACAACCACAGCAGCACCATCAAGGCCACGGTGGCGACAAAGATGATGACGGTCTGCCCCGTGATGGACAGGCCCGCGACGGCAAAGCGCTCGTCCCAGAACGACGGGTTGCGGTAACCCTCCGCGCCAAAAAACAAAAGCCCCAAACCCGTCAAAGCAAAGTGCACGCCGACCGAGACAATCAGCAGCACCAGGGACGACGCATCGGCCAGCGACTGGTAGGCCAGCCGGTACACCAGCGGCCCGAACGCGGCCACGATGGCCAGCGTGAGTGCGGCTTGCACCAGCAGCGGCAGTTGCTGCGGCGCGGCCCACACCGCCAGCGCGGCAATCACACTGGGTAGCACCATCACCTTGAGCGCGGCCACTGCGGCCTGCATCAACACGCGTTGGCGTTGCCAGTGCTGCCAGCCCTCGGCCAGCGCCGCCAGCACGGCCAGCAAGAGCAGCAGCCACACCGTGCCAGGTATTTGGCCGGTTTGAAAAATCGCCAGCGTCAAAGCACCATAGGTCACAAATTCACCCTGCGGGATGAAGATGATGCGCGTGACCGCAAACACCAGCACCGTGGCCAAGCCCATCAGCGCGTAAATGGCGGCGTTGGTCAAGCCATCGAGCAACAAAATGCTCGCGATATTCAGATCCATGTGTGGTGCCTTGGTTGGGAAAATGAAATGATGGATGTCAAACAACTCCGTTCGTCCTGAGTCTGTCGAAGGACTCGCAAGGCTTCGACAGGCTCAGCCCGAACGGGAATTTATCCAGAGAGCTTGCGTTTGCAGTTACTTCGTCGTCACAGAGTCCAGTTTCCAGTCGCCGTTGACGATGCGCATGATCACGCCAGTGTCGTCGGTGTAGCCGCCGTGGTTGGTGGCGGTGTAGTTCACCGTGCCATGGAACAGCGGGATGGGGCCTGAGTTTTCCATCGCGGCCTTCAAAGCGCCACGGAACTCTGGCGTGCCCGGCTTGGCAGTTTTGAGCGCGATGGGGATGATTTTTTGCAGCAGGATGGAGGCGTCGTAGGCATGGCCGGCAAAGGTGTTGCGGCTGTTCGGGCCATAGGTCTTTTCCCACTCTTGCACAAACTTCAGGGCGACAGCTTTGCTAGGGTGGTTGGCGGGCAGTTGTTCAGCCACGACGCCGGGGCCCGCCACTACGTAGCCGCCTTCCACGTCCTTGCCGCCCACGCGCATCAGGTCGCGTGAGGCTGCACCGTGGGTTTGGTAAATCTTGCCTTTATAGCCACGCTCAATTAGCGCTTTGTGCGGCATGGCCGCACCGCTGCCGGAGGCCACGATGAAGATCGCGTCCGGGTTGCCAGCCGTGACCTTCAAGGCTTGCGCGGTGACGCTGGTGTCGGTGCGGGCGAAGCGCTCTTCAGAGACAAACTTCACGTCCGTGCCGGCCATTTTGATCTTCATGTCGCGCAAGAATAGCTCGCCAAACGCGTCGGCGTAGCCCAAAAACCCCACCGTCTTGACGCCGTTTTTCTTCATGTGCTGCACCAGCGCGTGCGACATCACCAGGGTGGACTGGGGCATGTTGTACGACCAGGGGGCTTTGGCGGTGGACACGTCAATTGGCGAGAAGCTCAGTTGCATGGTGCCGGTCTCGGCGGCGATGGCGGCCACGGCATTGGCAGCGGGTGTGGCGGCGGATCCCATCAGCATGTCCACCTTGTCTTCAGTCACCAGACGACGTGCATTTTTGGAGGCCAGGGTCGGATCGGTGGCGTCGTCCAAGATGATGACGTTGAGCTTTTGCCCGGCGATGCTGGTGGGCCACATGCCGATGGCGTTTTTCATGGGAATGCCCAGGGCCGAAGTGGGGCCGGTGAGGGGCAGCACGATACCGATGGTGACATCGGCCATCGCCGTGCCGCACATCAGCAAAGCAATGGCGGTGGTGATGGCGGATGCGACGATTTTTGGGTTTGATTTCATGGTGAGTCACCTAGGGTTTTCTGGGGTTGATGAAAGGGGGGTGAAGGGTCAAGGCATCAAAGGCATTTGGCTTTGATGTCTGCGGGCACGGGGATGGCTTTGATGCGGTCGGGCTCGCCCGGTGGGCGAACCACGAAGGCGCGGGTCTCGGTGCCTTCGCACAGCAGCACATCGCCGCGCTTGACGATGTGGCGGTGGATGAACACCTTGTCACGCCACTCCTCCACGCTGGTGTGGATTTGAATCGTCTCGCCATAGGTGGCAGGCCGCGTGAACTTGGTGTGGATCTCCAGCAGCGGTGTGCCGACGATGCCGGTGGTTTTGACCAGCTCGCGCCAGGGCAGCACGCCGCACTGCACAAAGAAGTTGAGCGAAGACGCGTCCATCCACTTCGAGAAGTTGGGAAAGAAGACAATCCCCGCCGGATCGCAGTCGCCGAACATGACCTGGACTTCGAAAATAACCGTTTTACTCATGTCAAATAGCCTCCGGGTTTTCCAATAGCAAGGCCATGCCCTGACCGCCGCCCACACAGGCTGACGCAATGCCCCAGCGCACACCGGCACG
>JANPNG010000061.1:0-2420 GCA_031427355.1 Hylemonella sp. | reverse complement strand
ACGGCAGCGGCGATTTTGGCGACCGCTTCATCGAACTCCAGCACCGAACGCGCACCGGGGAACTGCGCGCAGCGCTTGGGCGAGAGTTGGTCTTCCATGTGGATCGCGGCCACACCGGCGGCCTCAAACTCTTGCACGGTGTGGCGCACGCCGACCACGCCGCCGTAGCCCGTGTCAGCGTCGCAGATCAGGGGGATGTTGATGCACGCGGCCACATGGCGCGCGTGGTTGGCCATCAAGGTCAGGTCGATCAAACCCACATCGGGCGTGCCCAGCAGGCTGGCCGACACGCCGTTGCCCGTCATGTAGGCGGCCTCAAAGCCGCCTTGCATCACCATGCGCGCGCCGTAGCCGTCAAAGATGCCGGGGGCTATCAAAGCCGTGCCACCCTGTTGCGCCTGGGTCAAACGCTGGCGCAGGGCTTGGCGCAGTTGGCTCGCGTTGGGCCTTGTAATTTCAGCGCTGCTCATGCGGCCACCTGCCAATCCGGGTATTTTTTAAGGAAAGGGATCAAGCCGCCCTCACGCAAAATCGCGCGGATGGCCTCAGGCACGGTTGGCAAGGCACGCGTGATCTGGCGCTGCGCCACAGTCAAAACCGAGGCTTCCAAATCCAGCGTGATCTCGTCGCCCTCTTCAATACCCGCCGTGTCGCACTCCACCACCAGCAAACCGTTGTTGATGGCATTGCGAAAAAACTGCCGCCCAAACGAAGGCGCAACGATGGCCGATACGCCCATGCGCCGCAAGATATGCACCGCTTGTTCGCGCGAGGAGTTGATACCGAAGTGCTCACCCGCGACGATCACGCCACCACTCGCAAAACGTGCTGCAAAGCCCGGTGAAATCGCCTCAAACGCTTGTGAAGCGATAAAGGCTTCGTCCTTGCCCGGCAGGTACTTGCCCGAGCAGCACAGGTCGGTGTTGACGTCCTTACCCAAAACATAAGCGCGATTAAGCATGTGAAGCCTCCCATTGCCCACCCACCACCGTACGCGGATCGGTGATACAGCCGGTCAAGGCCGAAGCCGCCACCGTGGCCGCTGAGCCCAGCCAAATTTCAGCGTCGTGGTTACCCAGACGCCCTTTGAAGTTGCGGTTGGCGCTAGAGATCACCACCTCGCGGTCGCCCGGGATCAGGTGGTTGGTAATGCCCACGCAGGTGCCGCAACCGGCCGCCTCTACCGAGGCCCCGGCTTCGGTCAAGATTTCAAACAAACCCTCACGCATGGCGGCCAAATAAATCTGACGCGAAGCGGGCGTGACGATCATGCGCACGCCCTTGGCCAAGCGTTTGCCTTTGAGGATAGCCGCCGCTTGGCGGATGTCATCCAGCCGCCCGTTGGTGCAAGTGCCAATCAAGGCGAAGTTGATTTTTTGCCCGATCACTTCGTGCGCGGCCACGATGTCGTCCACCGCATGGCGGCGCGCCACTTGGGGGGCGAGCGCGGACGCGTCGATCACGATGCGCTCGGCGTACACCGCATCAGCGTCAGCAAAGACGGGCTTGGGCACCTTGGCCCCGTGTGCGGCCAGCCAGGCGATGGTCTTGTCATCGGCCTCCAGCAGCGCCGCCTTGGCCCCCAGCTCAGCAGCGTGGTTGGCCAGGGTCATGCGGTCGTCAATTTCCATGGCGGTCACCGCCGAGCCCACGTACTCAATGGCGCGGTAGTTCAGCCCCTCGGCCCCAAAGCGACCCAACATGTGCAGCGTCAAATCTTTGGCCCACACGCCGGGTTGCAAGCGGCCATTGAGCTGCACCCGCACCGACTCGGGCACGCGCAGCCACACCTTGCCGGTGGCCATCACCGCGCTGGCGTCTGTGCCTTCGATGCCCGTGCCAAAGGCGTTGAACGCGCCGTAGGTGGTGCTGTGCGTGTCGGTGCCCACCACCAAGTCGCCACTGGTCAAGTGCCCGCCCTCGGGCAGCACCTGGTGGCAAATGCCGTCGCCAATGTCGTAGAGCGGGCTGTTGTGCTCGTCGGCAAATTTACGCATGGCGGTGTGGGTTTGCGCCGCCTCCAGATTGGGCGGGGGCGAGTAGTGGTCCAGCACCCAGGCGGTCTTGCTGGCAAAGGGCAGAGTAGTCGCACCCATCTTGTCCACCATGCGGATGGCGTTGGGCGCGCGCGCGTCATGCACCATGGCGAAATCGACCTTGGCGATGACGATGTCACCGGGTTTGACTTTATCCTTGCCCGCTTTTTGTGCGAGTATTTTTTCTGCAATGGTTGAGCTCATCTTGGCCTCTGTTGTTTCATTCACTTTTGATGCCGACCCTGCGCACCAGCGCGCCCCATTTGTCGCTCTCTTTGCGGATGTAGTTCGCCGCCTCTGCTGAGCTGGTGGGGGCGGGGTCTAGCCCGAGCTTGCGCAGTTGGGCCACCACGCCCGGGTCATTCAAGGCTGCCACGATGGCGG
>JANPNG010000060.1:0-2014 GCA_031427355.1 Hylemonella sp. | reverse complement strand
CGGAATCAGCGCGGTGGTGATGACCACGTCGGCCTGCGCCACACGCTTGGCCACCTCGGCTTTCTGGCGCTCCAGCCAGCTGGGCGGCATGGGTTTGGCGTAGCCACCCACGCCGACGGCCGCTTCGCGCTCTTCGTCGGTCTCGTAGGCCACGTCAATGAATTTTCCGCCCAGGGATTCAACCTGCTCCTTCACGCTGGGGCGCACGTCGCTGGCTTCAATCACTGCGCCCATGCGCCTGGCCGTGGCTATCGCCTGCAGGCCCGCCACGCCAACGCCCAGAATCACCACGCGAGCGGCCTTGACCGTACCGGCCGCCGTCATCAGCATAGGGAAAAAGCGCTGGTACTGCTCGGCCGCCATCATCACGGCCTTGTAGCCGGCGATGTTGGCCTGGGACGAGAGCACGTCCATGCTTTGCGCGCGGCTGGTGCGTGGCGCAGCTTCCAGCGCGAAGGAAGTGACCTGCGCTGCCGCCAGGCGCTGCAGGCCGGTGGCATCAAACGGGTTGAGCATGCCGACCACCACGCCGCCGGCCTTGAGATGCGGCACTTCGGCGTCGAGCGGACAGCGCACCTTGAGGACCACATCGGCCGCGTAGGCGCCAGCCGCGTCCGTGATCTCGGCACCGACAGCCGTATAAGCCTCGTCGGTGACACTGGCCGCCACGCCCGCGCCCGACTGGACCCGGATGGTGTGGCCTTGGGCTTTGAGCTTTTTGGCCGTTTCAGGGGTGATGGCGACGCGTGTTTCGCCATCCAGAATCTCCGCGGGTACCCCAATGAGCAAGGGTTTCTCCTCAAATAGCTTTGTTATTGCCTCTCAACATGAGCTGGCGCAAGGTTTTTGACCTGCCGGCTAGCTTACATGAGTTTTGAACGAGTTCTAACTGGGTATTCCATAGCTTCCAAAGACCGCGCCTTAGGCCACCATCCCCGACTTTTCAAGCAGGGGCCGCGGATCTGGCTTCGCCAGTCCGCAGGCGCAGCGGCCCCCTCGGGGGGCAGACGGGTATTGGGGGCTTTATTACTTCGCCGTTGGCATGACAAACTCTGCCCCTTTGCCAATGCTCTCGGGCCAGCGCTGCATGATGGACTTCTGCTTGGTGTAAAAACGCACGCCTTCCTCGCCGTAGGCGTGCATGTCGCCGAACAGGCTTTTCTTCCAGCCGCCGAAACCGTGCCAAGCCATGGGCACCGGGATCGGCACGTTGATGCCGACCATGCCAACCTGGATGCGCCGGCTGAACTCGCGGGCCACATGCCCGTCGCGGGTAAAGCAGCTCACGCCGTTGCCAAACTCGTGGGCATTGATGAGGGTCACCGCCTCGGCAAAATCTTTCACGCGCACGCAGCCCAGCACTGGGCCAAAAATTTCTTCTTTGTAGATACGCATGTCGGGCGTGACGTGGTCGAACAATGTGCCTCCCATCCAGAAGCCGTCCTTGCAGCCCTCGCCGGCGTGGGCGCCGGTGAACGTGCGGCCATCGACCAGCAATTTGGCGCCTTCTTCGACTCCCAGGTCGATGTAGCCGGTGATGCGCTTGTGCGCGACAGCTGTCACGATGGGGCCCATTTCGGCATCGAGGTGGACGCCGTTCTTAATCACCAGCGTTTTGGCGCGCGCTTCCAGCATCGGAATCAGCCGGTCGGCCACATCTCCGACCAACACGGCGACCGAAATCGCCATGCAACGCTCGCCGGCCGAGCCGTAACCCGCGCCGATCAGCGCATCCACCGCCTGCTCAAGATCGGCGTCGGGCATCACTACCATGTGATTCTTGGCGCCGCCCAGGGCCTGCACGCGTTTGCCGTGGTTGGCACCGGTTTCATAGATGTAGTTGGCAATCGGTGTGGAGCCAACGAAGCTCACGGCTTTCACGTCGGGATGTACCAGCAGCGCATCGACGGCTTCCTTGTCGCCCTGCACCACGTTGAACACGCCCTTGGGCAGCCCGGCTTTGGCCAGCAAGTCGGCCATGAACAAGGCAGCCGAAGGGTCAATCGGGCTGGGC
>JANPNG010000059.1:0-1652 GCA_031427355.1 Hylemonella sp. | reverse complement strand
ATTTTGTCGCGCAGCATCTCGGCTTGGCGCTCTTGCAAGCTCACCGTGCGGCGGCTGTGCGGGCTGGTCAGGTGGATGGCGGCCAGCAGCTCGGCATGGCGCTCAAAAAACTCGGGGAACTGGCCCAAGTAGTTGGCGATGTCGTCTTCAGTCATGGGGGTCAGAGAGGTGTTGGTCATAGTCACATTAAGTCAGGTCAGATCAGTTCAGGTAAATTAATTTCGCCTTCAAACACGGTTTGCGCGGGGCCAGTCATCAGCACCGGGGCTTGCATGTCGCCGCCCAGGCCCGCCCATTCAATCGTCAGCAGGCCACCACGTGTTTGCACATCCACCCGCGCATCCAGCAGCCCTAAGCGTATGCCTGCCACTACGGCGGCACAAGCGCCCGTGCCGCAGGCCAGCGTCTCGCCTGCGCCGCGCTCATACACGCGCAAGCGGATGTGGCTGCGGTCCAGCACCTGCATGAAGCCCGCGTTCACGCGGCGGGGGAAACGCGGGTGCTGCTCGATGACGGGGCCAAGCTCTGCCACCGGCGCAGTGTCCACATCGTCCACCAACAGCACGGCGTGGGGGTTGCCCATCGACAGAGTCGCTATAAAAATAGGAGCTTCTTGTGCTGATTCTGAAAGGGCTAGCCGCCATAAACACCATGAACCTTGCGCTTGTGGCGTCAACCCGGTCGCGTCAAACGGAATGCGGGGCACATCAAAAATCGGCGCGCCCATGTTCACCGTCACCCGGCCATCGGGGTTAAGCCGCAGCTCAATCACGCCGCTCAGGGTCTGCACGCGGATGGTGTTTTTTTGGGTCAGCTCGCGGTCGCGCACAAAGCGGGCAAAGCAGCGCGCGCCGTTGCCGCATTGCTCCACCTCGCCGCCATCGGCGTTGTGGATCAGGTACTCAAAATCAACCCCACTCGCCGGGCTGGGCCGCACCGTCAAAATCTGATCCGCACCGACGCCAAAGTGGCGGTCTGCCAGGTAGCGGTACTGCGCGGCACTCAGGCCCAAGCGCGCACGGGTTTCGTCGAGCACCACAAAGTCGTTGCCCGCGCCCTGCATCTTGGTAAATGGGATTCGCATGGCGTGAAATTATCCGCTTATATTCGGCACTTCCCTCTCACTTCCACGTTAATAGAAAGCCCCTCATGCGCATCCCCGACTGGACCCCCGCCCTCAAACCACAGCCCCAAGCGCTGGTAGACGCCATCCTGGCGCGCCGGGGCGGCACCTTCATCAACCTGGACAAAGCCCTGCTCTGGAGCGAACCGCTGGCGCGCGGGTGGAACGTGTACCTCAAGGCCGTGCGCTCTGAGCTGCCCACCAGCCCCAAGTTGCGGGAGCTGGGCATCTGCACCGTGGCCCTGCTGACCGGCGCGAGCTACGAGTACAAACACCACGCGCCCGACTTCTTGAAAGCCGGCGGCACGCAAGCCCAACTGGATGCGCTCAACGCCTTTGCCAAGGCCGACCCGCGCGGCATCCCGTCTGACCCCAGCCTCGGCCCGGTCGAGACACTGGTGATCCGCTACGCCGCCCAGATGACCCTGGACGTGAAAGTCAGCGACGAAGTGTTTGACGCCCTGCGCACGCACTTCGACACCACGCAAATCGTCGAACTCACCAGCGCGATTGCCACCTACAACATGGT
>JANPNG010000058.1:0-1546 GCA_031427355.1 Hylemonella sp. | reverse complement strand
ATTGATGTGTTCGACTTGGAGATCAACGAGAAGCACGACCTGGACAAGCTGGTGGACATCATCGCTTCGTTGGAGCCGACCTTTGGTGGCATTAACCTGGAAGACATCAAGGCTCCTGACTGCTTTTATGTCGAGCGCAAGCTGCGCGAGCGCATGAAGATCCCGGTCTTTCACGACGACCAGCACGGCACCGCCATCACCGTGGGTGCGGGTTTGCTCAACGGCATCAAGATCGCGGGCAAAGACATCAAAAACGTCAAGCTGGTGACGTCTGGGGCCGGGGCCGCTGCGTTGGCCTGCCTGGGCCTGATGCTCAAGCTCGGCTTGCCGCGCGAAAACATTTTTGTGACCGACTTGGCGGGTGTGGTGTATGAAGGTCGCACCGAGTTGATGGACGAGGACAAGATCCAGTTCGCGCAAAAAACTTCGGCGCGTACCTTGGCCGAGGTGATCGTGGGTGCCGACATTTTCCTGGGTCTGTCCGCTGGTGACGTGCTCAAGCCCGAGATGGTCAAAACCATGGCGGCCCGGCCTGTCATCTTTGCCCTGGCTAACCCCAACCCCGAAATTTCCCCTGAAGACGTGAAATTGGTGCGCGACGACGCCATCATGGCTACGGGCCGCACCGACTACCCGAACCAGGTCAACAACGTGCTGTGCTTCCCCTACATCTTCCGGGGCGCGCTGGACGCCGGGGCCTCCACCATCACCGACGAGATGGAAATCGCAGCCGTGCACGCGATTGCCGAGTTGGCTCAGGCCGAGCAGAGCGAAGTGGTGGCTGCGGCCTACGTGGGCGAGCCCATGGCATTTGGCCCTGAGTACTTGATCCCCAAGCCCTTTGATCCACGCTTGATGCTCAAAATTGCACCTGCCGTGGCCCAAGCGGCAGCGGACAGCGGCGTGGCCCTGCGTCCGATTGCTGACATGGACGCTTACCGCGAGCGCCTGAAGAGCTTTGTCTACGCCTCTGGCACCATCATGAAGCCCATCTTCACGGCCGCCAAAAAAGCGAGCAAGAAGCGCGTGGCCTACTCTGAAGGTGAAGAAGAGCGCGTGCTGCGTGCCGCCCAAATCGTGGTGGACGAGGGCTTGGCCCGCCCCACCCTGATTGGCCGCCCGGCCATCATCGCCCAGCGCATCGAAAAGTTTGGCCTGCGATTGAAAGAAGAGCTGGACTACGACGTGGTCAATGTGGAGCAAGACCCGCGCTACCATGACTTCTGGCAGACCTACCACCGCATGACCGAGCGTCAAGGTGTCACGGTGCAATTGGCCAAAATCGAAATGCGCCGCCGCCTGTCCCTGATTGGCTGCATGTTGCTGCAAAAAGGCGATGTGGATGGTCTGATCTGCGGGACCTGGGGCAACACCGTCCACCACCTGCCCTACGTCAACCAAGTCATCGGCAAGCGCGCAGGCGTCAATACCTTTGCCTGTATGAACGCACTGTTGCTGCCAGAGCGTCAGGTCTTCCTGGTGGACACCCACATCAACTACGACCCCACCGCCGAGCAGTTGGCCGAGATCACCATCATGGCCGCCG
>JANPNG010000057.1:0-6516 GCA_031427355.1 Hylemonella sp. | reverse complement strand
GCGCCCCTCGCACACGGCTTGAATGGCACGGCGCAGCAGCTTGCCGCTGCGGGTTTTGGGCAGCAGATTCACAAAAAACACCCGAGCCGGGCGGGCCACCGCCCCCAGTTGACCATCCACCACCTTCATGATGTCGCCTTCGAGCTTCAAGCGCGCGGCGTCTTCTGTCAAAGCGCTGGCATCCTTGGCCACCACAAAGGCCATGGCCACCTGCCCCTTGAGCTGATCGGCCACGCCCACCACCGCCACTTCGGCCACATTCGGGTGGCTGGAGATGCTCTCCTCAATCTCTCGCGTGCCCAGGCGGTGCCCGGCCACGTTGATCACATCGTCGGTGCGCCCCAAGATGAAAAAGTAACCATCCTCGTCCCGAATGCCCCAGTCGAAGGTGTTGTAAACCAGCTTGCCCGGAATGCTCTTCCAATAGGTGCTGACAAAGCGCGCATCGTCGCGCCATACAGTTTGAAGGCAGCCGGGGGGTAACGGCCCTTCAATGGTCACCACACCCTTCTGGTTAGCCCCTTGGAGTTCTTCGCCGGTGTTTTCGTCAATCAGCTTCACATCAAAGCCGTACATGGGCACGCCGGGGCTGCCAAACTTGCTCGGTGCTTTTTGCACACCATTGGCAATCGTCAAAATTGGCCAGCCGGTTTCGGTCTGCCAGTAGTTGTCGATGATGGGCACGCCGAGCGAATCGCTGATCCACTGCGCCGTGGTTTCGTCCAGTGGCTCGCCCGCCAGATACAGGGCTTTCAGACTGGAGATGTTGTATTTCTTGAGAAATGCCGGGTCTTGTTTCCTCAGCACCCTCACAGCCGTAGGGGCCGAGAACATGTGCGTGACCTTGTACTTCTCTACCAACTGCCACCAAATTCCCGCGTCAGGCCGGGTCGGCAGGCCCTCGTACATGATGGTGGCCATACCCGCAATCAGCGGGCCATAGATGATGTAGCTGTGCCCCACCACCCAACCAATGTCGCTGGTTGAAAAATAGGTCTCACCCGGCTTGGCTTCAAAAATGTGCTTCATGCTAGCCGCCAGTGCCACCGCGTAGCCACCGGTATCGCGCTGCACGCCCTTGGGGTTGCCCGTGGTGCCCGAGGTGTAGAGCGTGTAGCTGCTGTGGGTGGAATCGACCCACTCGCAAGGCACCACTGTGTCCATGTGCTGTTGACGCAGCGTCGCCCAGTCATGGTCGCGGCCAGCCGTCAAGTCCATGGCTACCAGCTTGCGATCCACCAACAAAACGGCTTCGGGTTTGTGGCTAGACAAGCGAATCGCCGCATCCAGCAGCGGCTTGTAGGGCACGACTTTGCCGCCGCGCGAACCCGCATCAGCGCTCACCACCACATGCGGCTGGGCGTCCTCAATGCGTGACGCCAGCGCGCCCGAAGCAAAACCGCCAAACACCACCGAGTGAATCGCGCCAATACGCGCGCAAGCCAGCATGGCAAAGGCAGCCTCGGCAATCATGGGCATGTAGATCAGAACGCGGTCGCCCTTCTTCACACCCAGCGCCAGCAAACTCGCCGCCATGCGCTGCACTTCGGCGTGCAGCTCGCGAAAGGAATAGACCCGCTCTTCATCGGTTTCGGTGCTGACAAAAATCAGTGCATTCTGGTCGCCGTGCTTGGCCAAATGACGGTCCACAGCGTTGTGGCACAGGTTGGTCGTGCCGCCGACGAACCAGTTTGCGAACGGGGGCTTGCTGTAGTCGCAGATCTGGGTGGGCTGAGTCTTCCAGTCGATCAACGCCGCTTGCTCAGCCCAGAACGCGTCGCGCTCATCAATGGATCGACGGTAAAACTCGGCATAAGCGGTCATTCTGAGAATCTCCTGCAAGGGCGCTGCCCATAATTAAATTTGAATTCATAATTATGAGTGAGGGACTTGCAGGAAACTGACGGTCACGGCCCAAGCCTGCGGCGTCAGCATCGCGCCCAAAGAGGCCGCTATCAACGCAACCCCCACCAGCACGGCATTCGTGGTCGCACCCGTCTCGCCAAAGTAACCTGCCGCCCAGGGCGAAAGAAGTAGCGCCGCGCCCAGCGCCGCATTCACCGGGTCTTGCCAATGATTGAACTGTTTCATATCGATAACCTCCTGCCAACTCAGTGTTGACCAAGATTGGGCAAAGTTCTGGTCCCCGAGTTCCCCATAGCCGACCAAGCCGTTGACTTCAGGGCATGACGCCCAAACTGGCACGAATCGCCACCAAGGCCACGTTAATTTGCGCCTTGCTGATGACCAACGGCGGCGCCAGTCGCACCACCGTCTGGTGCGTGTCCTTGGACAGCACACCACGGGCCAACAGCCGCTCGCAAAAGCTACGCGCAGACAGTTGCGCCGGGTCAAGATCAATGCCGATCAGCAAACCCTTGCCGCGCACCTCGCGGATCACGGGGCTGCGGATGGTGAGCAGTTCGTCCAGCAGGTACGCGCCTAACTCGGCCGCCCGCCCTGCCAGGTCTTCTTCGATCAACACGTTAAGCGCCTCCAACGCAACCGCTGCGGCCAGCGGATTTCCACCGAAGGTGCTGCCGTGGTCGCCCGGTGTCAGCACGTCCATCACGCTGCGTCGCGTCAAAAAGGCAGAGACCGGCAGCAGCCCGCCACCCAGCGCCTTGCCCAGAATCAGGCCATCGGGCATCACGCCTTCATGCTCACAGGCCAGCAGCTTGCCGGTGCGGCCCAAACCAGTCTGCACTTCATCGCTAATCAGTAAAACGTTGTGGCGGCGGCAGATGCGGGCGCACTCGGCCAAGTAGCCGCTTGGCGGCACGATGATGCCGCCCTCCCCTTGCACCGGCTCCACCAGAAATGCGGCCGTCTCAGGCGTGATGGAACGCTCCAGCGCTTGCGCATCGCCGTAAGGAATGTGGACAAAGCCCGGAGGGAAAGGGTCGAAGCCATCACGGTATTGCACCTCGCTGGACATCCCCAGTATGGCGATGGAACGCCCATGGAAATTGCCCGTACAGGAGATGATCTGCGCCCGCCCCGGTGCGATGCCCTTGACGCGATAGCCCCATTTCCGGGCGACCTTGAGGGCCGTCTCGACTGCCTCGGCTCCGGTGTTGACCGGCAGCGCCGCCTCCTGCCCGGTGAGTTCGCACAGTCGCTGCAAAAAACGCGGCAGACGGTCGTTGTAATAACTGCGCGAGGTGACGGCCAGCATGCGTGCCTGCTGCGCCAGCACCCGCGTCAGGCGAGGGTGACAGTGGCCGTGGCTGACGGCGGAATAAGCGCTCATCATGTCGATATAGCGCCGTCCCGCGTCATCCCACAGATACACCCCTTTACCCCGCACCAGCACCACAGGCAAAGGTTCGTAGTTGTGCGCGCCGTAACGCTGCTCCAGTTGTGCCATGCCCGCACCCGAGCGGCGCGCGGCTGAAGTTGGCAGCACCGCGTCGATCAGGCGGGTCACCACCTGCGCCGTGGCCCCATCGCGGTCACGAGCCGGGTTGTACTCCACAATTTCCAGACCAACCAATGCCGGAAGTGCAGTCAACGGGCTCAGGGCAGACACAAGATCCGCCACGCCCAAGCCCCCCAGCTCGGGCGTGCCGACACCGGGGGCTTCTTGCGGGTCAATGGCGTCCAGATCGATGGTGACGCCAAAGCCTGCTGTACCCTGCTGCACGATGGCCAGCGCCTCATGCATAACGGCATCCAACCCAAGGCGGGTGATGTCCTGCATGCTGAAGATGCGCACGCCCAGGCGTTCCAGCAAGGCCGCCTCCCCGCTCTCAAAACTTCGAATGCCAAGCAGACACACATGCGCCGGGTTCAGCACTGGCGCGTCATTGATCGTCGTCAGCTCAGGTTCGCCGTACCCGAGCAGACAAGCCAGCGGCATGCCGTTGAAGGCACCGCTCTGCGTGGTTTGCGGCGTGTGCGCGTCCATATGGGCATCGATCCAGAGCAGACCCAGCGCGCCACGGGCTTTTAGCGAACGCGCCGCCCCGCTCCAAGTGCCAATGGCGCAGGAATGGTCGCCGCCAAGCACGATGGGCAAGCCGTCCTGACCCAGAATCCGCTCGACCTGTTGCGCCAGCCGCTGGCAGGCACCGGCGATGGCGGCGCCAGTGCTGCCCAGAGTGGGATCGGGGTGAATCGTTGCCGACCAGGCTGCGTCAAATCCACGCGCACACAGACCCGGCAGCAGGCCCGCCTGGCGCAGCACGTCAGGGCCGTCCTTGCAGCGCTGATCCGGCGCACCCAGCCCACAAGCCATGCCAACAAAACGCAGAGGCTTGGCAAATGTATGCGGGCTCATGACCCTTCTCCCTGTTCCGGCCAAAACCGCACGCCCTGCGCCAGCGGCAAGGTGTTGGCATAGTTCACCGTATTGGTGGCACGGCGCATATAGGCCTTCCACGCATCCGAGCCCGATTCACGACCGCCGCCGGTGTCTTTTTCACCCCCAAACGCGCCACCAATCTCCGCCCCCGATGTGCCCATGTTGACGTTGACCATGCCGCAGTCCGAGCCCGTGGCCGACATAAAGACTTCTGCTTCACGCAGATCCGTCGTGAAGATAGCGGACGACAGCCCCTGGGGCACATCGTTGTTTAGGGTAATCGCCTGTGCCAGCGTCTGATAGGGCAGCACATACAAAATCGGCGCGAAGGTCTCTTGCCGCACCAGCTCTGTTTGGGCGGGCAACTCCACCAGCGCAGCGCGTACGTAATAGGCGTTCGGGTAGCGCTCCTGCAACACGCGCTCACCGCCCGTCACCTTGGCACCCTGCGCGCGGGCCGTCACCAGCGCCACCTGCATGGCATCGAACGCATGCTGATCGATCAGCGGTCCCAGCAGCGTGTCGGCCTCGCGCGGGTCACCCACCTTGAAGCTGGCGTAGGCGTGCTTGAGTCGCTCCAGAAAATCATCGTAAATCGATGCATGCACCAGCAAGCGACGCGCTGAAGTGCAGCGCTGGCCTGCCGTACCGACGGCCGAGAACGCCACGGCGCGCAGCGCCAGTTCAAGATCAGCCGAGGGGGTAACAATGATGGCGTTGTTGCCGCCCAACTCCAGCAGGCTGCGGCCCAAGCGGCTGGCCACCGTCTGCGCCACGTGCCGCCCCATGCGCGTGCTGCCCGTGGCCGACACCAGCACCACACGGGCATCCGCCGCCAAGGCCTGCCCCACATCCACCGTGCCCAGCACCAGTTGCAAAAGATCACGCGTGTCTTCAGGTCGCGTAAAACGTTGGCAACTGCGCTCAAACAGCGCCTGCACCGCCAGCGCACACAAAGGCGATTTTTCGGATGGTTTCCACACCACGGCATCACCGCAAACCAGCGCCAGCGCGGCGTTCCAGGCCCACACGGCCATCGGAAAATTAAACGCGGTGATGACACCCACCACACCCAACGGCTGCCAGGTTTCCATCATGCGGTGGCCCGGGCGCTCGCTCGTGATGGTCAGGCCATGAAGCTGGCGCGACAGACCGACGGCAAAGTCGCAGATGTCGATCATTTCCTGAACTTCGCCAAGCCCTTCAGAGGTGACCTTGCCGGCCTCCAAGGCGACCAGCCGACCCAGGTCGTCCTTGGCCGCCCGAAGTTCCTCGCCCAACAATCGGACCAGTTCACCCCGCCGTGGAGCCGGCACCTGAGGCCACAGCAGGAACGCCGCATGAGCGCGATCAACGACAGCATCGACCTCAGCCGGGGTGGCCGCCCGCAGGGTGGTGATCAGGGACCCGTCGATAGGTGAGCGCGCTGGCAAATCCTCACCGGCCAGGGCTCCGAGGTCTACGCCCAGACTGGCCAGGGTGGCGATGGCGTCATTGTGGGCCGAGGGCAGCGCGGTCATAAGTTAGGTCTCCTTGCGCACGGCTTCTAGCCCAGACCGTGTCGCCACCCAAGACACCGGCTGCGCAAGATGTATGGTCAGGCAAACGGAGGAATGCTCATGACCCGCGACCTGATCGAAATTGTCGGTGACCTGGAAAGGATGCTGCGCCTGCGCAGCCTGCCCTTCGCCATGAAGATGTTCGACAAGGCCGAGGACATGGAGGCCATCCCGAAGATACGGCGGCCCAGCGCGGTTCACACCCTCGATCAGGTGGTGGCCCAGGCCGCGCGGCTGGGTTGGACGGTGGGTATCACCGCCGACGATTTAGTCGGTGCACAGTGTCGCGCCGTGGTGGGACTTGGCGGGGCCAAGACGCCGGAGTGGATGAGCGGTCAGCACATGACCGGGGTCTGGTTCGAAACCCAGGACGCCGCAGCCGCGCACCAGGCGGCAATGACCTGCGTGCCCGACGGACTCTATGAGGCGCTGGCAGTCGGACCGGTGGCGGGCGGACGCTTGGTCGATCCCGATATCGTGCTGTTCTACGCCACGCCGGGCGCAATGATCTACTTCATCAACGGCCTGCAATGGAGCGGCTATAAGAGCTTTGACTGGAGCGTGGTCGGCGAGACGGCCTGCGCCGACAGCTGGGGTAGGGCACTATCCGCCCAGCCTATCAATTCCGTGCTTTGCCGAGCGGCGCTATGG
>JANPNG010000056.1:0-21344 GCA_031427355.1 Hylemonella sp. | reverse complement strand
CCGAGCCCGTTGCGCGCTATATTGCTAACCATCACCTTTTTGAAATCACTTGATGACTACTGAAACTGCCGCTAAAAAAGACATCCAAAAACTCCAGCGCGCCATTGTTGATGGCCTTGAGGACGTGAAGGCTCAGGACATTCAGGTGTTCGATACCGAGCATCTTTCGGCGCTGTTTGAGCGCGTCATCATCGCCTCGGGCACCTCCAATCGTCAGACCAAGGCCTTGGCAGCCAGTGTGCGCGATGCGGTGCGAGAGGCTGGGTTTTCCAAACCCCGCATGGAAGGTGAAGTCAACGGAGAGTGGATCATTGTCGATTGCGGCGCGGCCGTGGTGCATGTCATGCAGCCCAATATCCGCCAGTACTACCACTTGGAAGACCTGTGGGGCGACAAGCCTGTGCGCTTGAAGTTTGGCGCTGACAAGCCCGCAACCGCTGTGGTGACCAAGGCACCCACCAAGGAAGCCAAGCCTGTCAGTACCAGCCTCAAACGCTCGAACGCGGCCAAGAAAGGCGTGCTGGAGAACTTCCCCTCCAAGGCCCAGGTGAAGAAGGATGCCGCTAAGGCTGCACCCAAATCAGCGCCTCGCTCTGCTGCAAAATCGCCTGCCAAAAAAGTGGTCGCCAAGAAGACGACAGCACCGTCTAAATCGACGAGTAAACCCAAGGTCATCGTCGTCGGCAAAGTGCCTGCAAAAGCGCCCGCCAAAACAGCCTCTAAATCACCCACGAAGGTGACGGCCAAAGCTTCGGCGAAGAAGACCCCGACTCGCAAGGCCTGAGCAGGCCCGGCATGAGGCTGCTGATTGTGGCCGTGGGCCAGCGGGTGCCCGACTGGGCGCAGACCGCTTGGGACGATTACGCCAAGCGCTTTCCCGCCTCAGAATTCAAACTCGAACTCAAGGCAGTCAAGACTGAGGCACGCGGCTCCAAGACGCTAGATCAACTCTATGCCGCTGAGCGCACGCGCATCGAAGCCGCCATTCCCAAAGGCACGCGCGTTGTGGCCTTGGACGAACGCGGCACCAACTTGACCACGGTGGCGCTGGCGGCCAAGCTCAAGAGCTGGCAGTTAGAGGGTGGCGATGTGGCACTCGTCATTGGCGGGCCAGATGGCCTGGATCCAGCCTTTAGGCAAGCTGCGCATGAGCGCATCCGCCTGTCTGATTTGACGCTGCCCCATGCCATGGTGCGTGTGCTGCTGATTGAGCAGTTGTACCGGGCCTGGTCGATTAACGCCAACCATCCGTACCACCGAGAATAGTTTCAATGACTGGCCGCACCACCCACTCCGTTCGGGCTGAGCCTGTCGAAGCCTCTCAGCCCTTCGACAGGCTCAGAGTGAACGGTCAATTTATTTACCTCGCCTCTCAAAGCCCGCGCCGACGTCAGTTGCTGGAGCAGTTGGGTGTGCGCTATGAGTTGCTGCTGCCCGACGAACATGAAGACGCGGAAGGCATCGAGGCTGTACTGCCTAACGAGATTCCTGCCACCTATGTGCAGCGGGTGACCGGGCTCAAGCTCGACCTGGCTGTGCAGCGCCTGAAGCGCCGTGGCTTGCCCCCCGCGCCCATCCTGTGCTCGGACACCACCGTGGCTCTGGGTCGCCAGATCTACGGCAAGCCTGCGGATGACCGCGATGCTGAGCGCATGCTCGCTGAGTTGGCAGGCCACACGCACCGGGTGCTGACCGCCGTGGCGGTGGGCGGTGCGCGTAAACGCGAACAGACCCTGAGCGTTTCGCGCGTGAGCTTTGCACCTTTAAGTCCGCGCGAGATCAAGCGTTATGTGGCCAGCGGCGAGCCCCTGGGCAAGGCCGGGGCTTATGCAGTGCAGGGCAGAGCGGCGGTCTTTATTTCGAAAATATCGGGTAGCTACACGGGCATCATGGGTTTGCCCTTGTTTGAGACGGCACAATTGCTGAACAACTTTGGTTTTAAACAAACAACTTTGCGGGACAGACCTTTAGCTCTGTCCCCGACTGACTAGAAGCCATGCAAGAAGACATCCTGATCAACTGGTCACCCCAGGAAACCCGCGTTGCCGTGGTGGAAAACGGGGCCGTGCAAGAGTTGCATGTGGAGCGCACGTTCGAGCGCGGCCTGGTCAGCAACGTCTACCTCGGCAAAGTCAGCCGGGTGTTGCCCGGCATGCAATCGGCTTTTATCGACATTGGCCTGGAGCGGGCAGCCTTTCTGCATGTGGCCGATGTGTGGCACAAGCCGCCGGAGGGCGAGTCGCTGACGGCGGCCCGCAACAGCCAGCCGCAAATCCCAATTGAAAAACAGGTGTTTGAGGGGCAGTCCTTGATGGTGCAGGTCATCAAAGACCCCATCGGCACCAAAGGCGCACGCCTGTCCACGCAGATCAGCATTGCAGGACGGTTGCTGGTGTTTTTACCGCAAGACGACCATGTGGGCGTGTCCCAAAAGATACCGCTGGAGCAGCGCGATGTCCTGCGCAAGCGCCTGCAAGCGCTGGCCGGGGAGCAGGGCGGCGGCTTCATCCTGCGCACCAATGGTGAAGACTCCAGCGATGCAGAACTGGCCGAGGACATTGCCTACCTGCGCAAGACCTGGGCGCGCATCAAAGACGCCTCACTGCGCCTGCCGCCCAAGTCGCTGCTGCATCTGGATTTGAACCTGTTGCAGCGCGTGTTGCGCGACCTGGCCAGTGAGATCACCCAAACGATCAAGGTGGATTCACGCGAGCAGTTTGAGGCGCTCCAAATCTTTGCGCGTGAATTCATGCCGACGGCGGCGGGCAAATTGCAGCACTACAAGGGCGAGCGGCCGATTTTTGACCTCTACAACATTGACGAGGAAATCGCCAAGGCACTGGGGCGTCGGGTGGATCTCAAATCGGGTGGCTACTTGATCGTGGACCAGACAGAGGCGTTGACCACGGTGGACGTGAACACGGGCGGCTTTGTGGGTGCCCGTAACTTTGATGACACCATTTTCAAAACCAACTTGGAGGCCTCCCAAGCTATCGCCCGTCAACTGCGCCTGCGCAACCTGGGCGGCATCATCATCGTGGACTTCATCGACATGGCGCGTGAAGACCATCAGCTAGCTGTGTTGGCCGAGTTCCGCAAACAACTCGCCAAGGATCGCGTTAAAACCATGGCGGGCGGGTTTTCACAACTGGGGCTGGTGGAGATGACACGCAAACGCACGCGTGAGTCGCTGGCCCACTTGCTGTGCGAGCCGTGTCCTAGTTGCGAGGGCAAAGGCATCGTCAAGACGGTGCGCAGTGTGGCCTATGACATCTTCCGCGAGATTTTGCGCGAGGCTCGGCAGTTCAATCCGCGTGAGTTTCGGGTGGTGGCGGCCCCGCAGGTGGTGGACTTGTTGCTCGACGAGGAAAACCAGTACCTGGCCGGTTTGAGCGAGTTCATAGGCAAGCCAGTTTCCTTGCAAAGCGACACGGCCATGGGGCAGGAGCAGTACGACATTGTGTTGTTGTAGAGCCATGCGTATTGCCGTCATTAGCCGGGTGTTTTCAAAAGCGGGCGGGGGCGCCGAAAGCTATTCGGTCGCTTTGGTACAGCAGTTGGCCGCACGGCACGACATCCACGTGTTTGCACAGGAGTCCAACCACCCGGTGCCAGGGGTCACCTATCACCCGGTGTTTTGCCTGAGCCCTAAGCCGCGCTGGATCAACCAGTTGCTGTTTGCCGTCTCCACCTGGATCAAGACGCGCCGTGGTTTTGATGTTGTTCATTCGCATGAGAACACTTGGCACGGTCAGATTCAGACGGTTCATGTCAGGCCGCTTCGGCACAATCTGTTTGTTGGGCGGCACGGGATACGACGCGTTATTCGCTGGATGAAAGTTGTGCTCAGCCCCCGCCTCATCACCTACGTCTGGCTGGAGGGTGTGCGCTTCAAGTTCACGCTGGGCCGAAAAATTGTCGCCACCTCAGAGGGTCTTCGCGCTGAGTGCGAGCAGGCCTACCCGGGCAGTAAACAAGCGTTCTCGGTCATCACCCCAGGCACCCAAGTGCCTGCATATCGGCCTCAGCGCCAAGCCGCGCGTGCGCAACTTGGTTTGCCCGCGACGGGGCCATTGGTACTTTTTGTTGCTAACGATTACGCGCGAAAAGGCCTCGATGCCTTGTTGCTGGCCATGACGCATCTGTCGTCTGATGTCTGCTTGGCCATTGCAGGCAGTACCCGGCAGGCCCATCAATACCAGCAGCAAGCGGACAAGTTGGGCCTTTTGAAGCGTGTGCATTTCCTCGGCTCGCTCGATGACTTGTCGCCCGCCTACTGCTCCGCGGATTGCCTGGCCCATCCCACGCTGGAAGACAGCTTTGCCATGGTTGTGCTGGAGGCCATGGCGTACGGCTTGCCGGTAGTCGTGAGCGGGCCTGCACACTGTGGTATCTCACTGCATCTCACGGATGGTAAGGAAGCCTTGTTGCTGAACGACCCAAAAGACGCGTTGCGCCTGTCTGAGCGCTTGGCGGAGGTACTGGAAAAGCCGGACCTGGCCGAAGGTTTGCGACAGCATGGTTTGGCGTTTGCAACTGCGCATTCATGGGAGAGCGCCGCTCTACAATACGAGGCTTTGTACCAAAAGGCTCAACAGGCCTCCACGGATTCGCGCTGATTCGCCGCACCCTTGTTCATGACTGATTCCCCACGGCAGCGCTGGCTGATTTTGGCCCATGCCTTCAATATGGACGGTCGGGCTGCCAGCCAGACTATCACCGACAAACTTCCACATCTGCGACGGGCCGGGGTTGAGGTCGTCGTTCTCAGTGGGGTTTCCGGCACGCGGGATGCCGTGGTTGAACACCACCAGCTCTGGCCGGTGGGGCCTGCGGGTTTGCGATTTGAGTTGCGGCACGTTTTGCGCAGGCGCTTCGGCAAGGGTCTGCTGTACCGCAGCCTGATGACGCTGGCCTCGCTGGCGCTGCTACCTGGACTGATCGTTGAAAAACTGCTGCGTCCGGTGGAAAGCTCCTGGTCCTGGTGGATCAGCGCTTATTTCAAGGGCCGAGCCCTGTCACGCCAACAACCGTTTGACCTGATTTACTCCACGGGCGGCGCTTTTGCTGCCCATCTGGCGGGCCGCGCTTTAAAGAAGGCCACCGGGGCACCCTGGCTGGCCGAGGTTCATGATCCCATGGTGACGTCCGGCAGTACACCATCGACAGCGCAGCAAAAAATGCAGGCACGGATTGAGTGCCTGATCTGCACCGAGGCCGATGTGGCCATCTGGTTCACCGAACAAGCCTTGGCCAGTGCCCGCCAGCGTCATCCCCAGTTGGGCAAACGCGGCAAGATGATGTTGCCGGGGATTGACGCTCCATTTCAGACTTTGCCACCCTACCAGCCAGGCCCTAAATTCATCATCGGCCATTTCGGCTCACTCTCATCAACGCGCAATTTGGGGCCCATCATCAGCGCGCTGGAGCAGCTACAGGCGCAACGCCCTGAGCTGGTGACCGCTACCGAACTGCACATTTACGGCGGACCGCTGGACAGTGTATCGTCCGGCTTGCTGGCCACTTCGCCGGTGTGTCAGTGCGTGCGACACTTCGGTCGCATCGAGGCTGACCCCCAAATTGGTATGAGCGGCCGTGAGCAAATTCTGAATCGCATGCGTGCCGTTGATGTGCTGCTGCTTCTGCACGGCGAAGAGCCGATTTGCGAGGAATACATCCCGTCCAAGCTCTACGAATACCTGTGGATGCAGCGTCCAATTCTGGCCACCGTGCACCGCAATCCGCAGATGGCCGAGATGTTGCGCGGGCAGGGGCATATCGCCGTGATCACGGGTGCGGCCGGGGAGGGGGGGGAGACCACCGGTCAGGATCTGGCCACTGCGTTGGAGCCGTTGTTTGATCGCTGGCGTAGCGAGGGCCTGCCCGACAGTGGCCGGATCAGCCTGTACACCACCGAAGCTGCCGTTAAGAAACTACTGAAACACGTAGGCCTCAGCGAATGAGTATTGCTTACCGCCCCGATATTGATGGTCTGCGTGCCTTGGCCGTTCTTTCGGTAATTGGTTTCCATGCCTTCCCCGAGTTCTTTCCCGGCGGTTTCATCGGGGTTGATCTATTTTTTGTGATTTCGGGGTACCTGATTACCAGCATCTTGTTGGCTGAATCATCAACGGGCGGGATTCGTTTTTGGGCTTTTTACGCGCGACGTATCCTGCGCATATTCCCGGCCCTGATCGTGGTGTTGGTGGCCTGCCTCTTCGTCGGTTGGTACGTTTTGTTGGCTGTCGAGTACAAACAGTTGGGCAAGCATGTTGCTGCTGGCACGGCATTTCTGTCCAACTTCTTTTTCTGGTTTGAGTCGGGTTATTTTGACAATGCTTCTGAGACCAAGCCTTTGCTGCATTTATGGTCATTGGGCATAGAAGAGCAGTTCTACATTGCTTGGCCGTTTGTCTTGTGGTGGGTGTTGAAAGTACGGCGATCCAGTGTCCAGGTGGTCTTTGCGCTTGCTATTGCATCGCTTCTTTTTGCAAGTGTGGTGGTTTTTCAAGATCGAACCCAGTCCTTTTTTTCGCCTCTGACCCGTACCTGGGAACTGCTGGCTGGGGCACTACTGGCTATGACCCGACCGGGTTCAGTTCGCCTGTCGATTTGGCGCCAGCACTGTCTCCTCCCAGCCTTGGGTCTTGCCATAGCCCTGGGCGGTGTCTTTGGCATTCATGCACAGAACCCATTCCCCGGTCTGTTGGCGCTGGTCCCAGTGTTGAGTGCTGTTGTGTTGATCGGTGCGCATCCGGGCTCCTGGGTCAACCAGAAAATTTTGGCCAACCCTTTGATGGTGAAGATAGGTCTGATTAGTTACCCCTTGTACCTGTGGCACTGGCCCCTGCTCAGCTTTGCATTCATCATCGAAAGTGGCCGCCCGGGCGCGGTATTGCGATTGATGCTGGTGGCGCTTGGCTTCGCGCTGGCCACGCTGACCTACTTTGTGATTGAAAAACCGGTGAAACGACTTTCACGGGGATTCGCGATCAGCCTATTGCTTGTCATCATGCTCGTGCTGGGCTTGCTGGGCAAGAGCGTGTACGACCGCGATGGCCTTGAAAGGATTCGTCACAAGCGCATGATTACCCTGAGTGAGTCAGCCAACCAAGACTTCATGGACTTTGAAAAACGCGGCCTAATTACGAATGAACAATGTTCCAGACCTTTTAAATTCCCGGAGCGCGATGTATGCCTGACAGCTCATCCAGATCGCCAACCCACTGCGGCCTTGATCGGTGACAGCCATGCGCTTCACGCCTATTGGGGGATCGAGCAAGCGATCGACAGACAGGGCGGCAACCTTACCCTACTGGGCCGTGGGGCCTGCGTGCCATTCATGGACTTCAAGACCGAAGGTGACCCGAATCACTGTCAACCTCACATCAACGATACCTTAACCCATGTTGCAGCTAATCCTGAGATCAAACAGGTTGTTCTTGTCTTTAGGGGGCGCTATATTTCCGAAAAGTCTTCTCCTGAAATCGCCGCCTTATTCAAGGCAGGACTTGATCGCACCCTGGAAAAACTCATAGTATCGGACAAGCAGGTTTACTATTTTTTACCGGTCGTGGAGCCAAGCTTCGACCCCAGACTCTGCCTAGGTGGATTGCCGTTTGGGCGCAAACCCCCGTTTGCCTGCGATATCCAGAGGGAAGACGATGATCAGAAATCAAAATTTCTCCGCGAAACAGCCTTAGCGGTTTTGGTCAAATATCCAAATGTCCGGGTTGTCGATCCAAATCAGTATCTTTGCCGCAATGGAGTGTGCCCACTCATTTACGATGGACGCAGTGTTTTCAAGGACGATAATCACCTTTCCTACTTTGGGTCGTTGCTTATTGGTCGCTCGATTAGTTTTGATTCGCCATGAATATAAATATTGACCCATGCAAAAAATCTATCTCACAGGTAATTTTTTACTGGTGTGCGCTAGCCTATTTGGCAATACTACCAATCTCAAATACCACTGCATTACGAAACCTGCTGCTCTTCATTCTTGTATGGGTTGTGGTTTTTTTTATTAGTTTTAGGCGTGATCGACTTGAAATAGAATTGTCCACTGGAGTTGGACAATTGCCATGGGCCTTGATTACGTGGGCTTTGTTTTTATGCCTGTTCCCACTCTGGGCTGTGCAATCAGGCGTTGCCTGGCACAACCTTGGCGGACAGTGGGTTCAATCCATATTGGCGTGGATTGTTGGTATTGCTGCCGTATTGATACTGGGGAGACATGGCCCCAGTTTGTGGGTTCTGGCCGTGGCCAGCGCTTTTCTCGTCGGAGTGCATTTATTGTTATTCGTCATGGCATGGTCTGGAATCTTGGGAAGTAATGTCCCCGCAGACATGTCCGCAACCGCAGTGTGGGCTGCTCTTGCTCACACATTGGATTTTTCATCAACATCAACATCGACGTGGCGATGGCAGCCTTTTCCCTGGGGGTTTCGTGGTCTCGACCCCATGCATGGCAATCTGGGGTATACAGCGTGCCAAGCAATTGCCTTGTTTGCTGTGTGCTTTTATCTTGCTTGGCGCGACAAAATTCAAGCCAGGGTTTGGGGTGCAGCACTGGGCATACTCCTTTGTTTTATTAGCATTCTTGTCGCAAACTCCAGGGGCGCGGTGCTGTTTGGTTTTTTTGTACTGATCACGACTGCTTTGATTTCCTTTTATAAATTAAAAAATACCGGTCCATCAAGCGCAGTGCCTGAAAAAAAAATCCGAGGATCTACTTTTAACTTAGCGATATTTGCGTTATTCAGTTTGGTCGTGTTTGCTGTAGCCCAGTCAGTAAAACATGACGTTCGCTGGCACACAATGTTCGATAAGGTGAAGATCGGTCTGCTGACTGAACATCCATTGGATTTTTTGTGCAATGGCGTATCCAGCGAAATGGAGTCGAAGATTCGTCAGAGTTTTTCTGATCGTGAACCCGCGTACGCAGATGACTTGATCAGTGGACTTAAAAATCAGGATGGAGGCCGAATTCTGTTGATGCGTGCAGGCCTGATTTTGGTACTTGAAAACCCAAGAGGACTTGATGGCTCAAGGCATTCATATCAAAAATTAAGCGAAGAAAAATGCGGTCACCCACCTGTATTACAGTTCTCTCACTCACACCAGGGCTGGATTGATACGGCACTTGCATTAGGCTGGCTTGGCGCGTTGATATTTGCCTGGTTGATGCTGCACTTCTTGCACTCTGGCTGGAAAAATCTGAAAAATCCAGTGCTTAGGCCGTGGGCATTCGCGCTACTTCTGATGAGTGCCTTTTGGATACTGAGGGGATTTGCGGATTCGGTCTATCGGGAGCACTACCTGCAAATGCAAGCCTTCGTGCTCGGATATCTTTACTGGCGAATGAAACTTTTACCAGAGGCTCCCAAGGAAACTAGAGGTTAGCTTGATCTTTAGAGAAAAGGTGAGTGAATTTTTTGTTCATTCGCACCATCGTCAGGCGCAGCCTTTCTTTCAATTTTCGGGTGGGTGAATTGTTGTAATAAGTGCCGGTACCACCACCTACGCCGCAGATGACTGGCGGGGTGTTGAACAATATTTTTTCGAGGTTGTATTTCATAAATACATCTTTAAAACACTCTTCAAGACTATGCCCATGCTCCTTATTGATTTGAAAATGAGCATTCTCAAGGTGCTTTTTGTAGCTGGCGCAACTGGCTATGTAAAATCTTGTGTCAACATAAGAAAATGTCGTATTCTTGAACAATGAGAACACATTCAAAAATACGCCTTTGCATAGGATGCTGCCATTCCATCCGGACAGACACTGGGCGAAATTTTCAACCCATAGTTTGGCGGAGCATTTGGCAAAGCACCCGGAATTGGCAATGAATTTCGAGTGCGCCAAGGCGTAGCGGACGATTTCCCCCTCGCCATAGCCCCGACCATATTGGTTAACCAAATCTTGCCTGTTCTCGAAGTGAAGGCATTCAATTTCAGCCAAAGGAAATTTCTCTGAGACGATTCTTGAAAAATCAAAGCCAGATCCGTCACATAAGACGATTCGAAGTTGTGGATCGAGTTTAAGCCACTGCTCAAGCGATTCGAGCGTCAAGCGAAGTCGCTCTGCTGTATCGTTCAGAGCAACGCCGGTATCGTGCGCGACGACACTGGAAGTCAGCAGGATAGGGACGTTGACTGCGGACATGTGAGATTTTTCGATATATAGCGAGTAGGCGAAGATCTAGATACGGCCAAATTTTCGTCGCAACCGCCGCCCCGTGCGAGACAACCAGTTCCCGCCCTCGGTGGGCCAATCCATCTCTCGCTCCCAAGCCGATTGGTATATCACGCCGCTATAAAACTGGGCTAACTCGCACGCGCCAACTCCTGCTCGTTGATCTTTGTCCAGTTGCCAAGCGTAGTGGTAAACCTTGAATATTGCTTGACAGGGCAAGAGCGGCACTGCTTGATATGCCAGCAGCGCCTCGCCATACCATCGAGATTCAATAGGTACTTGAGCGATGACATCTGCGAAGCTCATGCCCTTGGGCTGCAAATAATGTGTATCCAGACTTTCCCAAACGGCGCGGTGCCACACCAGCGGAAAGGGGCCAAAGCTGTATCGACGCCCCACACGTTGAAATAATTGCTGCACCTGATCCGACTCCTTGGTAAATGCTTGGAGAACACGCTCCTTTCTGTGGCGCAAAGCGTCTTCCAGTAGTTCGTGGGCTTCGTCCATCACGGTATAGGGGGTTCCGTTTGACGTGATGAAGTCAGCCAGACTAAAGGGACGAATAAAGAGTGCATCTGAGTCCAGACACAGACAGGCTTCGGACCGGCCCAAGCGCCAGAACTCAGACTTGACGATTTGCTGCGAAACGCTGCCATGCATTTGATGGACCTGATCTAGGTCAATACGGGGTGATGCCTGGATGATTTCTTCATCGGTCAGAAGTTCCACGCCCATGCCGGCCAGGTGTTCGCGAAACAGAGGCAAATCGGCCAGCGGAACCGAGACATAAAACGGTAGGTTGTCCCGGTTGTATTGCTGGATTGACTGTGCCAAGCGGACGACCCGTTTGAGGTCGGTGATATAGCTCTTGCAGTAGAGCACCAAGGGCGTCATGCGCGCCTGTCTTCGTAGCGGGTCATGACCTTGGCCGCAAACAGCCCCAAATGTGTGGCCCGAGCCACCATGATGCGGCGCAGGGTAAACGGGTCAGCACCTACGGAAACGCGTCCACGCTGCGTGGTGGTGGCGGTGATGTAGCCAGCGGCTTTCACCATGGCGCTGTGCTCCGGTGAAAACTGGCCATAGGGGTAGCAAAAGTGTCTGACTTCGCAGTCCAGTGCCTGTTCCAACTCATCTTTGGCGGTGGCAATTTGTTCGCGCGCCTTGTCAGCAGGTAGTTGCGTCAGATTTGCATGGGTTCGGGTGTGCGAGCCTATGTCCATTCCGGCATCACGCCAAGCACGCCAATCATTCTGAGTCATCAAGGGTTTTTCAGCGATGCCTTTGTCCCGATCCCAGCTATTGGTGCCGCCAATCATGCTGCTGACGCCATAGCAGGTGGCGGTAAAATTATTTTTCTTCAGGATGGGCAAGGCATTGATCAGGTTGTTCTGGTAGCCGTCGTCAAAGGTGATGCCGACCACTTTACCTTGTTTTTCTCCTGTCAAGTAAGGCTCAAGCGCACGCATGGAAAGGCCCTGGTACCCCAGTATCTTGAGCAAGAACATCTGGCGGGCGAATGACTGGGGGGCAACGATGAGACCGCGCAGTGATGTGCCGCGTCGGGGTGGCTCATCAATCTGGTGGTACATGAGGATTGGGATGTTCATGTCTGCATCCGGTTCAGGTTGGCGTAATAGCCGCCGGCCTGTAAAAGCACGGCGTGAGTGCCGGATTCGACGATGCGGCCTTGATCCAGAACCAGAATACGGTCGGCGTGCTCGATGGTGCTCAAGCGGTGGGCAATGACCAGAGTAGTGCGGTTTTTCATCAGCGTGGCCAGGGCGGCTTGCACCTGGCGTTCAGACTCGGTGTCCAGAGCCGATGTGGCTTCATCCAGAATCAGGATTGGCGCATTCTTGAGCAGGGCGCGCGCAATGGCTATACGCTGGCGCTGCCCACCTGAGAGCTTGGCACCATCCTCGCCAATAGTGGTGTTCAGCCCCTGGGGTAGCTGTTGTATGAAGTCCCAAGCGTTGGCGGCTTTGGCGGCAGCGATCACATCTTCATGGCTACAGGTGTCGCGCGAGCCGAATGCGATGTTGGCTTCTACCGAGTCATTGAAAAGCACGATGTCTTGGCTCACCAGCGCGATGTTGCGTCGCAAACTGGCAAGGGTTATCTCGTTGATATCGACCCCATCGATCCGTATGTGGCCGGTGGTGGGTCGATAAAAGCGTGGAATCAAAGCGCTGATGGTAGTCTTGCCGCCACCAGAGGCACCAACCAAGGCAATCGTTTGTCCGGCAGTCGCTTGAAAGCTAATGTCTTGAAGTGCTGACCGCTCGGCGTCGGGATAGATGAATCCGACATGGTCAAATTCAATTTCACCATGGGCATGCAGTAGATGCCGTTGTCCAGTGTCGTCTTCCGCCGGTGTGTCCAGGAGACCGAATACGCTTTCACATGCAGCAAGTCCACGCTGCATCACTGGGCCGATGGCTGTTAACTGTTTGATGGGGGAGATTAACAACAGCATGGCGGCAATAAAGGAAACAAATCCGCCAGCCGAAGCGCTGGCTTGACCCGTTGTTTGACTCAGTGCCATGAAAATGATGGTGGCAACAGCAAGGGATGCGGCAATATGGGTGATGGGTGTCAGGGCAGAGGCAGGAACCGCTTCACGCATCATGGAGCGACGAAAGCGCTCCGTATCACGAAAAAAACGTTCTGTTTGTTGCGCCTGCCCCCCGAAGATTTTGATGATTTTGTGCGCATTTGTTGTTTCTTCAATCGTGTGCGCGATGGTTCGGATCGACTCAAAGCTGGATCGGCTCGCCGTACGTATGCGATGGCCAAAACTTCGGATAATGAGGGCAATGACTGGTCCGATAGCCAGCGTAATTAGCGTCAGTTTCCAGTCCAGATAAAGAAGGTAGGCCATGAGTGCCATGGCTGTAAGCGATTCGCGTACTGCTGTGACCAACACAGTTGTCGCCGCCTGATTAACGCTGTCCAGATCATAAAGAAGCCGTGAAATCAATTTGCCAGAGGATTGCTCATGGAAGGTTTGCGTGGGAAGCAATAGGATTCTTTCGAACATTTTCCTACGCAAGTCCGTGACTAGGCGGGTTGAGACCCAGGTCATTAAATAACTGGTGCAGAAAGACAAAACGCCCCGGACAAAAAACAGCACCACAATGCCTGAGGGAATCAGCCAAATCATTCGCTCGTCTTCTGTCTTGAACCCGTGGTCCAGCAAGTATTTCATGATGGCCGGAAATACCGGCTCAGTGGCGGCGGTTCCCATCATGCCGACCACGGCTAGTGCAAAGGCTTTCCAGTAGGGTTTAACGTAGGAAAGTAGTCGGAAATAGAGTGCGCGGTTGCTGGTGGACATCAGGAGCTGCCTGCTGGTTTTTTAGGGGCGTTCCATTCAGAGCCCTTTTGAATCTCAACCGCCTTGGCATAACGGTAAAACGTGCCTTCAAAATTACCCAGCGCGATCACAAAACCGGCCCAGCCATCAAGGAAGCCAAGTTTGAAAATGTAGTGCTTCACAAACGCCCAGATGCCGTGGGTCAGGGCTGAGCCCATGGAGAGCTTTTTGTGTTTGATTTTTTCTGCGCCCAGCGTGGAGTAGCGATTCGACTTGTGCATGACTTCGGCCATGTTTTTGAAAGGGAATTGCCAGATCGAATTCTTCAGGTGGCCTATGGGCTGGGTGGAGTTGAGGATGTAGCCCTCATGCACGGGTTTGAGGTCATAGGACATCAGCCCCTTGCGAAACAGCTGCGGCTGACGGTAGTTGGGGTACCAGCCCGAGTGCTTTATCCAGCGGCCCATGAAGTAGTTGCGCCGTGGCATCCAGTAGGCGTCTGCTGCCTTGGGGTTGTTGATGGTCTGGCGAATTTCACGCTCAGCCTCAGGGGTGCAGCGTTCGTCTGCGTCCAGACTGAAAATCCATTCATGTGAACAAGCGGCCAATGCTTGGTTGCGCAGGTCGCCAAAACCCTTGAAGTCAACCTGGACGACCTTGGCGCCCAGGCGCAGGGCGATCTCGGGTGTGCCGTCTGTGCTCCACGAATCCACCAGAATGACTTCGTCAGCCCATTTCACGCTTTCAATGGTGGCTGTGACCTTCTCGGCTTCGTTGAAGGCAATGATGTAGACGGAGATTTTGCGCATCAGGGGGGTGTTAGTATTCAGCGGCTTTCGCGCTCTGCGATCGTTTTGTAAGCCATGTAGTCTAGTTCAAAATGGATTCTTCCGAGCTCGTTTCCGTCGTGATCACGACCTACAACCGCAGTGACGCCTTGCTGGCGGTATTGGGTGGTTTGTCCCACCAGACAGATCGACACTTCGAGGTGATAGTGGCGGACGATGGATCGCGTGAAGCGCATCAACAGGCTATTTTTGATTCTCCTGTGGCGCGATCCTTGAAGGTCATGCACGTCTGGCACCCTGATCTCGGTTTTACCGCTTCACGGATCCGCAACCGAGGCGTCGCAGCCGCTCGCGGTCAGTACATCATCTTTTTGGATGGGGATTGCGTGCCCGAGGTGGACTTCATTGCACAGCACAAAGCATTGGCGGAGTCGGGTCACTTCATTAACGGCAGCCGGGTTCTGTTGTCTGAAGCGCTGACCGGGCGTGTGGTCGCCGGGCTAGAGCAAATCAGTGGTCGGGCTTGGACTTATTGGATCAAACAACGCTTGCTCGGCCATGCCAGCAAAATCACTGGCTTGTTGCGACTTAAAGATAGCCCTTCGCGGGTGGAGCGAGAGTTTTCCCGGAAGGGAATTCGCAGTTGCAATTTGGCCGTTTGGCGAACTGATTTTGAACGGGTCGATGGCTTTGACGAATCCTTCGTCGGCTGGGGCCATGAAGACGCTGATTTCGTTTTGCGCCTGCACCACAGTGGCGTCTTTCGCAAAAACGGTTACTGCGCGACCGAGGTTTTTCACCTCTGGCACAAAGAGGCCGCCCGTGATCAGGAATCACTCAATGCGCGCACTGTGAAAGAGCGGGCCAAGACCGACATCACGCAGGCGGCCATGGGATACGCTCAGTTACGCGTCAATGACGATATCGTCGTCACAAGACTGGGATAATGAAGCCATGATGAAGCGCTACTTTTTTTGTTTGATGTCGGTCCTGGCTTGCTTGCCAACCTGGGCGCAATTCCGTGTGGAGGTCTCCGGTGTCGGTCTGACCCAACTCCCCATTGCGATTGCTTCTTTTCGCAGCGAAGACGGTTCGCCGCAAAAAATCAGCCAAATTGTGCAGGCTGATCTGGAGCGTAGCGGGCAGTTTCGCCTGATTGATACGGCAGGTGCAGCCTTTGATGAAAATTCCAGGCCCGATATGTCACCCTGGCGCCAGAAAAACGCGGATTCACTGGTCACCGGGAGCATGAATCGACTAGCGGATGGCCGCTACGACGTGAGATTCCGCCTTTGGGATGTGGTTCGCGGGCAGGATATTGGTCGCGATGGCTATGTGGTCGTGACCGGAGATTTGCGTCTGGCCGCGCACCGAATTGCTGACTTCATTTATGAAAAATTGACCGGCGACAGGGGCGTTTTTTCGACTCGAATCGCCTATGTCACGAAGGCTGCTCAACGCTTTGACCTATGGGTGGCTGACGCTGACGGAGAAAATGCGCAATCGGCGCTGACCAGTCCCGAGCCCATCATTTCTCCGGCCTGGTCACCCGATGGTTCGCACCTGGCCTATGTTTCCTTTGAGTCGCGCAAGCCAGTGGTTTATGTGCACACGGTCGCCACGGGTAAGAGACGTTTGGTTGCGAATTTTCGCGGCTCCAACAGCGCGCCAGCCTGGTCGTCTGACGGGCGCACTTTGGCTGTGACGCTCAGCCGTGATGGTGGCTCGCAACTCTTTAACTTGGATGTGAGCGGCGGCGAACCACGACGACTCACCCAATCCTCCAGCATCGACACCGAGCCCGTGTACTCACCCGACGGGAAAAGTATTTATTTTGTGAGTGACAGAGGCGGTAGCCCGCAAATTTACCGACTACCAGCCTCGGGTGGTGCTGTTGAGCGAGTCACATTCACGGGAACCTACAACATTTCCCCTGCGCTTAGTCAGGATGGTCGTTGGCTGGCTTATATTTCCCGCGTCAATGGAGCATTCAAGTTGCATGTCATGTCGCTCTCTACAGGTCTTGCATCAGCCGTCACAGAGAGCAACGCTGATGAGAGCCCCAGTTTTTCCCCCAACAGCCGACTTATCATGTACGCGACCAAGCAGCAGGACAAAGAAGCTTTGATGACGACGACACTGGATGGGAAAATAAAGGCCAGGCTGGCTGGCAAGAGCGGTGATATCCGTGAGCCGGACTGGAGTCCCTTTCAAAAACAAACCAATTGAGTGATAACAAACAGGAGCTGTTTATATGCTGACGAAAAAATTAACACTGGTCTTGGCCACTGCGTTGCTGATGGCCGGTTGCGGCTCTTCAATCAAATTGGATAACGTGCCGGTGGAAGATCGCTCTGGCACCAAGGCTGACCAAAATGCAGGTCAAGCCATCGGTGATACAACGGCAAAAAGCACCGTTGTTCCGGTTGAGCTGAACAAGTCCCAACAGGGAAATAGCCTGCCCGTGAGCTCACGTTTGGTGTACTTCGATTACGAAAGTTTTGTCATCAAAGCGGAATCTCAGGCCTTGATCGAATCGAATGCCCGTCTCATCAAAGCCGACAAAAACCGCAAAGTGGTTATTGAAGGGCACACCGATGAGCGGGGTGGACGTGAGTACAACCTGGCTTTGGGGCAAAAACGGGCCGAGGCCGTGCGCCGTGCCTTGGGACTGTTGGGCGTGCCAGACCATCAATTGGAGGCTGTGAGCTTCGGCAAGGAAAAGCCGGCTGCATCAGGCAGTGACGAGGCCTCTATGGCCAAGAACCGTCGGGCTGAAATTTCTTACCGTTAATGAAGCAGGGTGTTCAGGTCATGAAAAAGCAAGTGCGAATCGCTGCGGCATTTTTAGCTTGTCTGCTTGTGGGTGGGGCACATGCAGGCCTCTTCGATGACGATGAAGCCCGCCGAGCCATTCTGGATTTGCGTCAACGCATAGATTCGGCCAAGCAAGAATCGAAAACTCAGGTGGCTGATGAGGCGCTTCGCGCCACCGAAGAAAGCGCCCAGTTGCGACGCAGCATGATCGAGTTGCAAAATCAGATCGAAACCCTTCGCTCTGAAGTTGCCAAGCTGCGCGGGCAGAACGAAGAATTAAGTCGCAGTCTGGCGGAGTTGCAGCGGCAACAAAAAGACGTTGCCCAGGGCGTGGATGACCGCTTGCGTAAGGTTGAGCCCGCCAAGGTGTCTGTGGACGGGCGCGAGTTTCTGGCCGATCCTTCAGAAAAACGTGACTTCGAGTCAGCTCTCGCTGTCTTCCGCAAAGGTGATTTTGCCGCTGCTCAGGCGGTCTTCTTTGACTTCCTGAAGCGCTACGCACAGAGCGGCTACGCGCCATCTGCCAATTTCTGGCTAGGCAATGCACGTTACGCCACGCGTGACTACAAGGAGGCGGTGCAGAACTTTCGCTCCCTGTTGGCTCAGGCTCCCGATCACCTGCGTGCACCCGAGGCCGTGCTTTCTATCGCCAATTGTCAGATTGAGTTGAAGGATACGAAGGGTGCCCGCAAGACGCTCGAAGAACTCATCAAGGCCTACCCCCAGTCCGAAGCCGCTTCCGCAGCCAAAGAGCGCTTGTCTCGACTCAAGTAAGCTTGCTCTGCCAGCGCAACTTGCATGCCCTAAAATCCGGGCATGCAAGTCTCTGAACTCAACGCCCTTAGCACCCAAGTTCTGGCGGCAGCTTTTTTGCTGTCTCTCATCTTCGGCGTCATCACCCAGCGCACCCATTTCTGCACCATGGGCGCCGTCAGCGATATCGTCAATATGGGCGATTGGACGCGCATGCGTCAGTGGGGGTTGGCGATTGGTGTGGCCATGGGCGGCTTTGCTTTGTTGGCCTACGCCGGGCTGATTGACGCTTCCAAAACCATCCACGCCAGCAACCGCTGGTTCTGGCTCTCAGGCGCTGTGGGCGGTGCACTGTTTGGCTTTGGCATGGTGCTGGCTTCAGGCTGTGGCAGCAAAACACTGGTGCGCGTGGGCAGCGGCAACCTCAAATCTTTGATCGTGATGGTGGTCTTGGGTCTGTCGGCCTTTGCCACACTCAAAGGCATTACGGCCGTGGCGCGTGTGGCCACTGTCGATCTGGTGACTGTTGATTTCTCTACCGTTGCCAACCTGCCCCACCTGCTTGCTGCCGTCTTGGGCTTAAAGCCTACCGTCATTGGTCTTGTATTGGGCTTGCTCATCGGTGGGGGGCTCATCGCCTGGGCCTTGATGGGTCCCGAATTTTGCCGGACGGACAACCTGCTGGCCGGCTTGGGCATTGGTGCCATCATCATCGCCATGTGGTGGGTCAGCGGGAGTCTGGGCTATGTGGCTGAGCACCCTGAAACTCTGAGTGAAGCCTTTCTAACGACCAACTCAGGCCGCGCCGAGGCCTTGAGCTTTGTCTCACCCGTGGCCTACACGCTGGACTGGTTGCTGTTCTTTAGCGACAAGAGCAAGGTGCTCACCATGGGCATTGTCTCCGTGGTGGGTGTCATCGTGGGCTCCACCATCAGTGCCCTGTGGACGCGCAGCTTTCGCTGGGAAGGCTTTGGCAGCACCGAAGACGTGGGCAATCACCTGATCGGCGCCGTGCTGATGGGGGTGGGTGGTGTCACCGCCATGGGCTGCACGGTGGGGCAGGGCTTGTCCGGCATTGCCACCCTGGGATTGACCAGCTTTGTTGCGCTTTTCGCCATCATCGCCGGCGCTGTAGCCGCCTTCAAATACCAAGCGTGGCGCATCGAACAGATGTCATGAGCCGGGGCCATGCTGATGGACGTTGAACGACGCTTTGGCGGGCTAGACCGCCTGTATGGTGTGCCCGGCGCTCAGCGCATCCGTGCCGCGCACATTGCAGTGGTTGGCATTGGCGGCGTGGGCTCATGGGCGGTAGAGGCGCTGGCACGCAGTGGGGTAGGGCGCTTGACCCTGATCGACCTGGATCACATCTCCGAATCCAATATCAATCGCCAAATTCACGCGCTGGAGCCCACACTGGGGCAGGCCAAAGTGCTGGCCATGCGAGACCGCATTGCGCAGATCAACCCCGTATGTCAAGTCCATTGCATTGAAGAATTCGTAGAGCCCGGCAACTGGCCAGGTCTGCTGCCCGCTGGGGTGGATGGTGTGATTGACGCCTGTGACCAAGTGCGCGCCAAAACCGCCATGGCAGCCTGGGCGCTGCGTGACAAAATCAGCTTCATAGCCGTTGGCGCTGCCGGGGGAAAGCGCTTGGCCCACAAGGTGGACATCGAGGATTTGAGTGCCACCACGCACGACCCCTTGCTGGCTCAACTCCGCTATCGCTTGCGCAAGGAGTACGGCGCGGCGCGTGAGGGCAAAAAAATTGGGGTCACCTGCGTCTTTAGTCGTGAAGCCGTGAGCCCGCCCGATGCCTCTTGTGCTGTAGCGGGTGATGGTTCCCTTAACTGCAGTGGCTATGGTTCACTGGTGTCAGTGACGGCCACGTTTGGTCAATGCGCAGCCGGGTGGATGATGAATGAAATTTCTCTTTGCACCTAAATAAGGCCAAATTTTCCAGTTATAATTCGAGGCTTGGCGGAACAAAATAAACAGTGTTTCACCAGTGATGGGACGTTAGCTCAGTTGGTAGAGCAGCGGACTTTTAATCCGTTTGTCGTGGGTTCGACCCCCGCACGTCCCACCAAGATAAGCCTTATAGGCATTGAAAAGCCTGCTACTTAATTGATAGCAGGCTTTTTTGTTTGTGAATTTGCTTCGCTGATGTAACTATGGATGTAAGCAGGTTTCCCAAATCCATTGGCAACTGAGGGCATCGCAAAGCACCATTGCCCCGCGCGGGCTGAGGGAGCCCCCAAGGGGGGGCGGACGGGCAGTACCCGTGCCGGGGGCCGACGCCGCGCAGCGGCAAGGCCCTGGGGTGGGCGGGGGCACACACAAGATGACTGGCCGCAGGCCACTGACCAGAACACCGCGCGCAGCGCCTGACCAAGGCACAGAGCCAAGCACGCCCACCACCCCAGCGCAGGCCACTTTGCATAAGGCCTGTTTTGTGAACCCGTGAGGGCGCGCCAGCGGTGGACGACACCAAGCGCAGCTTCAGCGCAGCGACTGGCGACCACTTCACAAAATGCGGCCTTATGTAAAAGCGCAGCGGGTGGCCGTAGCGGGTGAACGCTACACCAGCCACGACCGCGACGCGACAGCCTTGTGCAGCTTGGTCAGGGCGGTACTCCGCCGTGACCACTGACTGACACTACAGAGGCTCAGAAGAGAAAAGCGGTGATGTTGGGTGCGCTGACCCACAGCGCGCAGCGCCAGCCCGAGGGTGGCGCGCACGACATGACCGCGCTGGTGGTCATGGGAACAACCAGAACTATTTCGGCCCAGGTTGACGCTTCCTTGATGCACCTCAAGCGCATCAATACAGAAAATCGTTATGTTTGCGACGTAGCTGGCGTACACGTACCTTAGGGGGCTCACACTAAACAGTAAGTTCAGTAAGTTACTAATCCCCCCAGCAACCATGCAGCGGGCATGAATTTTATTTGCGGGGAAGCAAATGAAAAACCTAGTCGTAGTCATAGCCGCTTTGTTGCTGACTGGTTGCGCAGTTCCGCAGCCAATAGTCTGGCAAAAAGACGGTGCAACGCAATAGCAGTTTCGTAGAGATCAGATGAATTGTCGTCAGTACGGCATGCAATCCGCCCAAGCCAACGGATTGGCTGGGAACTTGTTTGTCGAGATATGGATATCTGATGAAGCAAATAAGTGTCTGCAAAACCTAGGCTACGTTTCGGGGCGGTCGAACTGACTGCCGCATCGCCGCCCATCAGGGTGCTCCAGCCGATCATCTTGCCGTCGCTTCAAAAAGTGTGGACTCGAATCGACTAAAGAGAAGATATGCAGACGTTTTGTTGTTGACCGGATCGTTCGGTTGTGACGTAAGCGTTCCGCCAACCCATCTTGAAACCTGATCAATAACCCGGCAGTCTTGGAGTTTTCCAAGGAGACCGAAGGTTATGGCGGACAAGAAATTTAATCGCGCGCAAATGCAGCGCTGTCT
>JANPNG010000055.1:0-2188 GCA_031427355.1 Hylemonella sp. | reverse complement strand
GGGATTGAAATCTTTGCCCCCTTCAACTCGCTGAAATTATGGCCGAGATTGTGTCAACTTTAGAGCTTGCTGCGCTTAGACTGACGCTTTTAACCCGGTCAGTCCGGGTAACAAAAAGTCAGCCTGTTCGCTTCGCTTCAGGCGCGTAGCGTGGTCAGCAGGTGCGTTGGCGTCGTATAACACCGCGCTCTTGAGCAAATGCGGGGCAGCCTTCAGCCACGGTATGCAGGGCATGGGTGTCCAGCATTTTGGGTTTTGTACCTAATATGGAAGGCACTTTAAACCTTCGAAGCTGTTGATGGCCAATACTGCCTGCTACGTTAGGCATTACATGCACACTTGACGACTTAAATGCCATAGTGCCTAACAAGCTAGGCATTTATATGAAACACCTTATCCATTCTGCTCAAGACCTCGGATTCGCGCTGCGTGCTGTGCGTAAGAGCGCCAAGGTGCGCCTGGACGACCTTTCCCAAACAGTTGAGGTGAGTAAGCAGACCACCACAAATGTCGAGCAAGGCAAGCCGACTGTCCAATTGGGTAAGGTCCTTCGTCTCTTGAAAGAGATGGGACTCACTTTGAGCGTTGAGCTGCCTGAATCGGCATTGCCCGCACTGCGCCGCGTTCAACAGGAGGCGCAAGACCGCTCGAAGGGAGCGGACGCCATCGCGCCATCTGCCACTGCGCGAAGCGCCGACTGAACATGCGCAGCTTGCTGGTCTATGTTGACCAAACTTCCAGAAGAGCTTTTGAGAAAAACAATCGCCAAGGAAGCCGGTATCAAGGACCATGAAGATGCATTTGCCTTGCTCACGTATCTCGGTGCGGAGTCGGCGGGCTCCCTCACGCTGCTTCCCCCGGGTATTCCTCTGCCTAACGAATCTGCGTTGAGCGAACTCACCGATGAAGCCCTCAGCCAGCGCATCCGAAACATCCCCAAGCAAACGCTTTCAAAGGCGGCACCCAAGCGCATGTCCCTGGCGGGGGCCCAGCACAAGATGTTGGTGCTTGCCATGGGCGAAGCGCTTTTCGAGCCTGTAGGGGCCACGACTTCAACTTACATCCTCAAGCCCGACCATCCGGACACCGCAAGGTATCCGGCCTCGGTGTTTAACGAGTTTTTCACGATGCGGCTTGCGCGCGCGGCCAGACTGAACATCCCGGAAGTGCGCATGCGGTATGTGCCCGAGCCGGTGTACCTGATTGAGCGCTTTGACCGGCTGGTGGAAAAGACCTCCCTGCGCACCGCTAACCCGCTGACGGCTCCGCGAGTCCGTCGGCTGCATATCATTGATGCCTGCCAACTGCTCAACAAGGCCAGCACCTATAAGCACTCGGGCGCCACGCTAGACGCCCTCGTTCAGCTCATCGACAAATCCACCAACAAGATTGCGACTCGCCAGGCGTTATTTCGTTGGCTGGTCTTCAACATCGTGGTGGGCAACGACGACTGCCATCTGAAGAACCTGTCCTTCCACGTCAGTCCTGACGGCATCGAGCTGGCTCCTCACTACGATTTGCTGTGTACTGCGTCCTATCACACCAAGGCATTTGCAGACGAAAGAGCGGCGAAGACGACCCAGCCGATACGCTGCTACCGCGCTTAATGGCCGCTGGTGCTGACCGCGCCCGTTGCTACTTTGTAGAAGGTACGCGCATCGATGGCGAACTGCAAGCGTTTGACCCAGCCCGCGATATGGCGGCGCTTGAATTGCAATCCCACGCGATAGGCGGCATAAAGCTACTGGTGGTTGACCCGGTTGTCAGTGCTGTGGCTGGCGACAGTCATAAAAACACCGAGGTTCGCCGCGCTCTGCAACCACTGGTTGACTTGGCCAGCCGATTAGATGCAGCTGTATTGGGTATCAGCCATTTCAGCAAGGGTGGTGCTGGCAGTGACCCGGCTTCGCGTGTTGTTGGCTCGATTGCGTTTACCGCCGTTGCCCGTGTCGTGCTGGTGGCTGCAAAGGTCAAAAGCGAGGACGGTGAAGACCGCCGGATATTGGCACGCGGTAAATCCAATATCGGCCCGGATGATGGCGGGTTTGAATATTTGATCGAGCAGGTAGAACCATTACCCGGCATTTTGGCCAGCCGCATTGCATGGGGTAAAGCGGTAGAGGGCAGCGCGCGCGAACTGCTGACAGACCCGGCTGATACGAATGAAGCGCAAGACACTGGCGAAGCC
>JANPNG010000054.1:0-2042 GCA_031427355.1 Hylemonella sp. | reverse complement strand
GGGCAGCCCATGCGGGGCTTGCCGCGCACCAGGGGCAGCTTGTCGGTCTTGAGTTTGAGCAACTTGGCCAAGACCGCATCACTCAGTTGATCGGGGCCGATGTCTTTGACCACGGCGCTCAGATCACGCAGCTTGCCTGCGGCATCAATCAGGCCCGGTTTCTCTTTGCCGGGGTTGCCATAACGAACCAGTTTCATGGTGTGTCCTTTTTGATAGGGTTAGTAGGTCGAGCGTCCGCCAGAGAGATCGAACACGGCACCCGTGGAAAACGAGCATTCTTCTGTGCACAGCCAGCTCACCATGGCGGCCACCTCGTCGGGCTCGCCAAAGCGGCCCATGGGAATTTTGGAGAGCATGAACTGGATGTGCTCAGGCGTCATCTGGTCGAACATGGCGGTCTTGACCGCTGCGGGGGTCACACAGTTGACACGCACACCGGTATCGGCCAGCTCCTTGCCGAGCGATTTGGTCAGCGCGATCACGCCTGCCTTGCTCGCGCTGTAGGCACTGGCGTTGGGATTACCGTCTTTACCGGCTACCGAGGCCAGGTTGACGATGCGCCCGTAATTGCGCGCCCGCATGTGCGGCACCAGTTCACGGCAGCAGTAAAACAGACCGTTGAGGTTGACCTGCATCACGCGCGCCCAGTCCTCGGCCGGGTAATCCCAGAGCTTGGTGTTGGGGCCGGTGATGCCTGCGCAGTTGACCAGGGCATCGACGGCGGCGTGTCGGCTTAAGGTTTGCTGCACGGCTGCACGCACGCTCTCTAGCGCATCCACGCTGACCTGCACAGTGTCAGCCCCTGCGCCCAGTTCACTTACCGCAAGGGCAAGCGCCGCAGCATCACGATCCCACAGCGTGACGGTGGCGCCACTGGCCAGCATGCGCTTGGCGATGGCCAGTCCCAGGCCCGCACCGCCGCCGGTGATGACGGCGTGACGGCCTTGTAGGTCAAGTTGGTTCATGGTTTTTTAAAGTATCAGTGCCAGACTGGCTTCCAGATGTTCCGACGGCAGGCGCCGAAAACCAGAGCGGGCAAAGCGCTGCAAGCGCCCCGCGACAAAAGCAGTCAGCACCGAGGCCCGCACCTGCGCATCCACACTGGGCGTGGCGGAGGTGCTGGGCACCGCTTCTGCAGCGTCACGCAGGCATTGCTTCAAGGTGGATTCGACCTTGTCAAAAAATTGGTTCATGCGCTGCTGCAAGCGCTCGTTCTCAAACACCAGGGCGTCACCCACCATCACCCGCGTCATGCCGGGGTTTTTCTCGGCGAACTGCATCAGCATGGCGACCACTTTACTGGCTTGACGGGCACCACTGGCGGCGTCAGTTGCAGGGCCTTCACGCTCGGCAATTTGGTTGATGAGTGAGAAAACAGTTTGTTCAATGAACTCAATCAGCCCTTCAAACATCTGCGCCTTGCTGGCGAAGTGCCGGTACAGGGCGGCTTCGCTGACGTCCAACTTGGCGGCCAGCGCTGCGGTGGTGATGCGCTCAGCACCGGGCTGCTCCAGCATGGCGGCGAGGGCTTGCAAAATCTGAACGCGACGCTCGCCCGGCTTGGGGCGTTTGCGCGCGGGGGGCGTCGTTTCGCCGGGTTCGGAGTCAGGGGATGAGGAGGAGTGATCAGCGTCAGACATGGGGCGTAGCGGAGTGATTATTGATTCTCGCACAGCACTACCCAAGGGTTTTCCTCAATGCGAGCGAATCATGGTCCCAAACGCCTGATCCGTCAGGATCTCAAGTAACAAGGCGTGCGGCACGCGGCCATCAATGATGTGCACCGCGTTCACACCGCTTTTGGCCGCGTCCAGCGCACCTGCGATCTTGGGCAGCATGCCCCCGCTGATGGTGCCGTCAGCAAACAACTCGTCAATGCGACGCGCTGTCAGATCGGTCAAGAGTTGACCGGCTTTGTCCAGCACACCACTGATATTGGTCAACATGAGCAGTTTCTCGGCTTTGAGCACGGTGGCCAGTTTGGCTGCCACCACGTCGGCGTTGATGTTGTAGCTCTCGTTGTGCTCACCAAAACCAATCGG
>JANPNG010000053.1:0-10332 GCA_031427355.1 Hylemonella sp. | reverse complement strand
CGTACTCCAGCTTGTAGGCTAGGCCGGAGCAACCCGTGGTCTTGACGCCCAAACGCACGCCCACGCCCTTGCCACGCTTGGCCAGGTAGCGATTGACGTGCCGGGCGGCAGCTTCAGTCAAAGTAACAGACATAGTGGCTTCAGTTCAGTACCGCGTGTTTTTTCTTGTAGTCTTCCACCGCCGCCTTGATGGCGTCTTCGGCCAGGATGGAGCAGTGAATCTTGACCGGTGGCAGCGCCAGTTCTTCGGCGATCTGGCTGTTTTTCAAAGCTGCGGCTTCGTTCAGCGTCTTGCCCTTGACCCACTCGGTGACGAGCGAGCTGGAGGCAATGGCCGAGCCACAGCCGTAGGTTTTAAAGCGTGCGTCTTCAATCACGCCCGTCTCAGGGTTGACCTTGATTTGCAGCTTCATCACGTCGCCACAGGCTGGTGCGCCGACCATGCCGGTGCCGACCGACTCGTCGCCCTTGTCGAAGGAGCCAACGTTGCGCGGGTTTTCATAGTGATCAACGACTTTTGCAGAATAGGACATGGTGATACCTCTTTAGGTGATTGGTTTAGTGAGCGGCCCATTGGATGGTCGATATATCGATACCATCCTGGAACATTTCCCACAACGGGCTCAAATCGCGCAGCTTGGCGACGTTGTGCTTGATGGTGGAAATGGCGTAGTCAATTTCTTCTTCGGTGGTCCAGCGGCCAATCGTCATGCGCAGGCTGCTGTGCGCCAACTCATCGCTGCGGCCCAGGGCGCGCAACACATAGCTGGGCTCTAGGGACGCGGAGGTGCAAGCGGAGCCGCTGGAGACGGCCAAGCCTTTGATGCCCATGATGAGCGACTCGCCCTCCACGTAGTTGAAGCTCATGTTCAGGTTGTGCGGCACACGCTTCTCGGCATGGCCGTTGATGAACACCTGCTCAATGTCTTGCAGGCCTTTGAGCATGCGGTCGTGCAGGGCCTGGATGCGTTTGTTTTCTTCATGCATCTCGGCTTTAGCAATGCGGTAGGCCTCGCCCATGCCCACGCACTGGTGGGTGGGTAAGGTGCCGCTGCGCATGCCGCGCTCATGGCCACCACCGTGCATTTGCGCCTCGATGCGGATGCGCGGCTTGCGGCGCACGTACAGCGCGCCAATGCCTTTGGGGCCATAGGTTTTGTGGGCGGTCAGGCTCATCAAATCGACTGGCAAGCTCGTCATGTCAATGTCCACGCGGCCCGTGGCTTGCGCGGCGTCCACATGGAAGATCACACCTTTTTCGCGGCAAATGGCACCGATGGCGGTGATGTCTTGAATCACACCGATCTCGTTGTTGACAAACATGACGCTGGCCAAGATGGTGTCAGGGCGAATCGCGGCTTTGAACACGTCCAGATTCAGCATACCGTCTGCCTGCACATCGAGGTAAGTCACCTCAAAGCCTTGGCGCTCCAGCTCGCGCATGGTGTCGAGCACGGCTTTGTGCTCAGTTTTCACGGTGATCAGGTGCTTGCCCTTGGTTTTATAGAAACCAGCGGCACCCTTGATGGCCAGGTTGTTGGACTCGGTCGCGCCGGATGTCCAGACGATCTCGCGCGGGTCGGCGTTAATGAGCGCGGCCACATGCTCACGCGCTTTTTCTACGGCGGCTTCGGCCTCCCAGCCCCAGGCGTGGCTACGCGATGCCGGGTTGCCAAAATGCTCACGCAACCAGGGGATCATCGCGTCCACCACCCGAGGGTCGCAGGGGTTGGTGGCGCTGTAGTCCATGTAGATGGGGAAGTGCGGGGTCAGGTCCATGGTCAGTTCTCGGCTTGGTTCAAATCAAATTAGGGTTTGGAAAATGCATCGCCCATGCTGCCCAAGGCAAACACCGAATTCGGCGCATTGATGCGGATGGGTTTAAGCCCAGGCATGGCAAAAATGGCGCGTTTCATATTGGGCTTGTCCTCAATCAGCAGGCCTTTGGCGAGTTGCTCGTCCACCAGTTTTTTCAGCGTGACGGAGCTTAAAAACTCCACCATGCGGTCGTTCAGAGAGGCCCACAGATCGTGCGTCATGCAGCGCCCCGCTTCGCCCAGGCAGTTTTCCTTGCCAGCGCACTGTGTGGCGTCAATCGGCTCGTCCACCGAGAGGATGATGTCGGCCACGGTAATGTCAGCCGCCTTGCGCGCCAAGCCATAACCCCCGCCCGGCCCACGGGTGGACTCCACCAGCTCATGGCGTCGCAATTTGCCAAACAACTGCTCCAGATACGAGAGCGAAATCTGCTGGCGCTGGCTGATGGCGGCCAGCGTCACCGGGCCGCCGCTCTGGCGCAGGGCCAAGTCAATCATGGCAGTGACCGCAAAACGGCCTTTAGTGGTGAGTCGCATCGCAAACTCCTTAGGTCAAATGGTTCGTCGGGCAGATAGCCGACTAGATAAGTCAAGTATACCAAAACCCGTGCGATTTGCCCGGGTAATCAAACCGTTCGGGCTGAGCCAGTCGAAGCCTTGCATCCCTTCGACAGACTTAGGGCGAACGGAATATTTCCATCAACGAGGCGTTTCAATCACCGAGTCTTTCCCCGCCGCCCCAAACGCCTGCGCCTTGAGCTGCCCTAGCTGGTCGCGCACCCGGGCTGCTTTTTCGAACTCCAGGTTACGGGCGTGCTCCATCATCAGCTTCTCCAGGCGCTTGATTTCACGGGCGATGTCTTTCTCGCTCATGTCCTCCACCTTGGCGCGTTGCAGCGCGTCTTGCTCCAGCCGCTCGGCCTCGCGCCCGGCTTTTTCGCTGTACACCCCGTCGATCAGGTCTTTCACCTGCTTGACGATGCTGCGCGGTGTGATGCCGTGCGCTAGGTTGTGTTCGACCTGTTTGTGGCGTCGTCGTTCCGTCTCGCCGATGGCTTTTCGCATGGATTCGGTGATTTTGTCTCCATACAAAATGGCCCGGCCATTCACGTTGCGCGCCGCCCGGCCTATGGTTTGGATCAGGGAACGCTCTGAGCGCAAAAACCCCTCCTTGTCGGCGTCCAGAATCGCCACCAGCGACACCTCGGGAATGTCCAAGCCTTCACGCAGCAGGTTGATGCCCACCAGCACGTCAAACGCGCCCAGCCGCAGGTCGCGCAATATCTCCACTCGCTCCACCGTGTCCACATCGCTGTGCAGGTAGCGCACCTTCACGCCGTTGTCACTCAGGTAGTCGGTGAGCTGTTCGGCCATGCGCTTGGTCAGCGTAGTGATGAGCACGCGCTCGTGCTTGTCGGCGCGGATGCGGATCTCTTGCAATACATCGTCCACCTGGGTGGTGGCGGGGCGCACTTCGATCTCAGGGTCCACAAGACCGGTGGGGCGCACCAGTTGCTCCACCACCTTGCCAGTGTGCTCGTTCTCCCAATTGCCGGGCGTGGCCGAGACAAACACCGCCTGACGCATCTTGGTCTCAAACTCTTCAAATTTCAGCGGGCGGTTGTCCAGCGCGCTGGGCAGGCGAAAGCCGTACTCCACCAGCGTCGTCTTGCGCGCCCTGTCCCCGTTGTACATGCCGCCAAACTGGCCGATCAGCACATGGCTTTCGTCCAGAAACATCAGCGCGTCTTTGGGCAAGTAATCGGTCAGCGTGGCGGGCGGCATGCCCGGTGCGGCACCCGAGAGGTGACGGGTGTAGTTCTCAATGCCCTTGCAGTGGCCCACCTCGCTCAGCATCTCCAGGTCAAACCGGGTGCGCTGCTCCAGCCGCTGCGCCTCCACCAGCTTGCCCATGCTCACCAGCTCTTTGAGCCGCTCTGACAGCTCCACCTTGATGGTTTCCACCGCCGCCAGCACCCGGTCACGCGGGGTGACGTAATGACTGCTCGGGTACACCGTGAAGCGTGGCAGCTTTTGCCGGATGCGCCCGGTCAGCGGGTCAAATAGTTGGAGCGACTCGATCTCATCGTCAAACAACTCAATGCGCAAGGCCATCTCGCTGTGCTCTGCCGGGAACACGTCAATCGTGTCACCGCGCACGCGAAACTTGCCGCGTGAAAAATCCATGTCATTGCGCTGGTACTGCATGCGCACCAGTTGGGCGATCACATCGCGCTGGCCCATCTTGTCACCTGCACGCAGCGTCATCACCATCTTGTGGTAACTCTCGGGCTCGCCAATGCCGTAGATGGCCGAGACGCTGGCCACGATCACCACATCCCGCCGCTCCATCACGCTCTTGGTGCAAGACAGGCGCATCTGCTCGATGTGTTCGTTGATGGCCGAGTCTTTCTCAATGAACAAGTCGCGCTGCGGCACATAGGCCTCGGGCTGGTAGTAGTCGTAATAGCTGACGAAGTACTCCACCGCGTTGTTCGGGAAGAATTCGCGGAACTCGCTGTACAACTGCGCGGCCAGCGTCTTGTTGGGCGCAAACACAATCGTCGGGCGACCCAGGCGCGCAATCACATTGGCCATGGTGAAGGTCTTGCCCGAGCCCGTCACCCCCAGCAGCGTCTGAAACACCTCGCCATCGTTAATGCCCTCCACCAGTTGGTCAATCGCTACGGGCTGATCGCCTGCGGGTGGGTAGGGTTGGAACAGCTCAAAGGGGGAGCCGGGGAAATGCACGAATGTGCCCTGCAAAGGCTCTGCAGGCAAAGCATCGATATCTGAAATGGTGGACTCTGTGGGGTGCATCGATTGATTTCAAACCATTAAAAAAATGGGAACTGAGGCGAAGAAACCCTCAATTATCACGACTCAATTGAAATTACATGTCGTATCATTTCCCTGAACAAGGTAATTGGAGGTTCGCCCGTGCCCATTCGAGTTCTATTGATCAGCAATTTTCGACTTCTGTCCGAATCGCTGGCGACGCTGATCGAGTCACGGCCTCAAACCTTTTCTTTAGTCGGCGTGGCGGACTCCGTAGCGCGGGCCCGTGAATGGATCGCCAAGACACCGATTGACGTGGTGCTTTTTGACATCGACAGCCACACCGGCACGCTGGCCCCGCTGATCACCGAGCTGCACACCTGCGCCAAGGCCAACATCCTGCTGCTCACCCGCATGGACAACCACACCCAGGAAGACCAAGCCATCGTGGCTGGCGCGCACGGCCTGATCGACCGGGACACCTCCCCCGAAACCCTGCTCAACGCACTGCAAAAAATCAACGAAGGTCAAATCTGGCTCAACCGCGACGCCACAGGTCGCATCTTTGTCGAACTCTCCCGCCAAGGTGCCAAAGCCGCCCACGAGCGCAGCGCAGACAAAGCCGCCAACCTCACCGAGCGCGAACAACAAATTGTGGCCGCCATCGCCTGCAACATTGGCAAACCCGGCAAAACCATCGCAGACACCCTGCACATCAGCGAAAGCACCCTGCGCAACCACCTCACCTCCATCTACGACAAGCTCGGCGTGGTCAACCGCCACGGCCTGCTGGCCTATGCGTTTCAGAATGGGTTGACGGAGTAAGCGAGAATAAGAAAAAATCACCCGCCCCCATGCGACTCACCCCCGACCAAATTCACGTGATTCTGGACACTGCCACGCAGCTGGCCGGGCCGAGCGTGAAAGTCTGGCTCTACGGCTCGCGGCTGGACGACCACAGACGGGGGGGTGATGTCGATTTATTGGTTGAATCAACGCCACAGCTTCCTCTGCTGGAGCGTGCGCGCCTCAAATACCGACTGGAGCAACGCCTGGGTCTGCCCGTGGACATCCTGACCCCTCCCCAAGGGGCCAATTCGAGCCCGTTTGTCGCGATAGCGCGCGCTCAGGCACAGCCTTTATAAAACCCAAATGTCGCTACTCGAAGAGCAACGAAGCCACCTCGCCAATTTGCTGGAGGCCATTCAGCGCTGTGTTTATTTTCTGGAAGCTTCAGACCGCAGCTTGGCATGGCCATTGAGTGGCGAACAACTGACTCAGGCTAAAAAAGACAACGATCTGTTCGAAGCATTGGCCGCTGTCAACAAGCGCTTTGCCAAACTGCAAGACAGCTTGGGTGCAGCCATGCGGCACAGCCTATTGCTGGCCGGTGAGCAGGCCGAAAGTTTTATGAAAGTGTTGGCCATTTTTGAAAAATTTGGCGTTATCCACTCCATCGAAGATTGGCAAACTGCCCGCAGCGCCCGCAACTTGGCCGCACACGATGACGAAACCGACTACCACCTGGTGGCCGAACACTTCAACACCCTGCACGACCTACGCCTGCCACTGTATGGCGTGGCCAGACGCTTTCTTGCCTACAGCCGCAATGAACTGCTGATCACGCCCACAGGCGAAGACTTCGCAGCTGACTTCGATCAAATCACGGCCAACCAGAGTTAAGCAGGACAAACCTCCTGCCCACGGGTGACAAACCACCCTCACCTACTCCCCCCTATCCCCAGACAAGACGCCTACCCATAAAAGGAGGTGCGTCCCTGTGCAGGCGCTGACACCCGTTTCATGATGATCCCATGCAGTTCTGTCACACAAGAGCGTGCACAAAGGGGGTCAAGGATCATGGAAACAAAAAAAGACAAGCGCAGCGAAGACCGAGTCACCGTGGCACTGCCCGTCTGGCTCGGTCCAACCGCTGGCCTGACACACGACGTCAGCGCCAGCGGCATCTGCTTTGAAGCCGATGCCAGCTACAGCCCCACCAGCGAAATCAGTTTTGAAATCGAGCTGGAAACCCCCTCAGAACACATGCGCCTCAAGTGCAAGGGCCGCATTGTCAGAACAGAAAACTTCGGACTTAGAAAAAACGTGGCCGTCAAGATCATTGAGTCTGTGATGGAAGTCACCCATTAGCGGCGTGATGTCAACAGCCCCAGATTTCAGTCACTTCAGCAATATTCACCCAGGGAGTCAATAAACATGTCAACTACCATCGACGGCATCACCTACGACGACGACACCAACGGCACCAACAAAAACGACATCATCGACAAGTTTGGCGTGTGGTCATGGAGTGGAACCAAGTACGTCTTGGTCTCTACCAATGGCACCGACGATGGAACGATCTCCAAAAACTTGACGGGTTACAACGACCTAGTTTCCGGTGGTGATGGAAACGATTCGGTCTATGGCGGCAATGGCAACGACTACCTGCGAGGCGATGCCGGTGACGACATCCTTTATGGTGATCGACAAGTCACCGCTCACAACGCAGACGGCACGGTCAAGACCTATATCGATCTCGCCGGCACTGACGCTGGCAATGACATTCTTGACGGCGGCACGGGCAACGACAAACTATTTGGTGGCGATGGCAATGACATACTGATCGGTGGCAGCGGTGCCGATGAACTGCATGGCGACGGCGGGATTGACACCGCCAACTACTCAGGGTCCAGCGCAGGCGTCACGGTCAACTTGGCCACTGGCGCAACATCGGGCGGCGACGCGCAAGGCGACACGCTTTTTTCGATTGAAAACATCATCGGTTCAAATTCCGCTGACACCCTGATCGGCGACAGCAACGCCAACGTGCTCAGCGGCGGCAACGGCAACGACCTGCTGGATGGTGGCGCTGGCGACGACAAACTTTACGGCGGCAACGGCAAAGACACGCTTTACGGCGGCACTGGCAATGATCGGCTCGATGGCGGCAGCGGCAAAGACCAACTCTTTGGCGGCGACGGCAACGACCAACTCTTCGGCGGCAAAGGGGCTGACAAACTGGACGGTGGTGCCGGCAGCGACATCCTCGTGGGCGGCAAAGGCGGCGACCTGCTCACCGGCGGGCTAGGCAATGACTTCTTTGTGTACGAAAAAACAGCGGACTCGGCCTACTCCGGCGGTTGGGACAACTGGGACGAGATCACCGATTTCAACCGCAGTCAAGGCGACAAAATTGACCTCACTCAGCTAACCAGCGCCGGGACTAGTGACGACCTGGCCTGGGGCGGCACCACAGCAACCACGCACGGCGTCTGGTACGTTGCCAACTTAGACAGCATCACCCACAACATCACCAGCTACACCGTCTTCGTCAATGTCGGCGCCCATCGCGGTGAGGACGATCTCGATGCAGACGAAGCCCGGCACAGCGGCGACGATGACTACAAAAATTACGCCGGAACCGACGGTGGCTCGCAAGACGACAACGAACGCGGCGAAGGCCACTCATCGGGCAGCTACGCAAGCAGTGCGTTGATCCGGCCCGACATGGCGATCATCGTCCACACGGTCGGCAGCTTGCCACCTACGTCGTCCGATTTTCTAGGCGTCATCAGCGCGAACAGTGCGCCGGTGTTGAGCGACACGATTGATCCGAACGCCGTCGCTGAGCTTGCAGACGCTTCGGCACAAAACCTGGCAGCCATCTCTGGCACTTTTGCGGTGACGGATGCCGACGTGGGCAACACGCTCACACCCACCGTGGTCGGTAGCCCGACTGTGCTGCTTAATGGCCTTGGCTTTTTTCTGCCAAGTAGCGCAACGAACTTGGTCGCGCCTGGCGTGTTCACCTTGACCGGTGCAACCTCTAATGGTGGCAGCGTCAACATCGGCTACACCTATGACCCGGCCGCCGCCAACCTGGACTTCCTGAGCCAAGGCCAGAGCCTGACCATCACCTACGTGATCCAAGTCAGTGACGGCACCGTCAACTCGGGTACGCAGAATGTGACTTTCACCATCACCGGCACCAATGACGTAGCGACCATCACCGCCAACTCTGACTACGAAGTCACAGAAGACGGCACCGCACCTAACGGCTCATCCGGCGACTCTTTTGCCAGCGGCCACCTGACCGTGGTGGATCTGGATGCTGGTCAAAACTTGATACAAGCAGCGTCTGCATCTAGCTTGGTCGGCACCTATGGCAACTTCACTATCACCACAGATGGCACCTGGACCTACACGCTCAACAACACCCTCGCAGCTGTACAGGCACTACCCCAAGGGGCGTTGGTTCATGACAGCCTGACAGTCACCTCACTGGACGGCTGGACAAACCACACCATCAAAGTAAATATTCACGGCACCAATGACGCCCCTGTGGTCAGCGCCGCAGTGAGCGGCACGGCCACCGAAGACAGCGTCACCTCCACCCTCAACGCGCTGGCCAACGCCAGCGATGTGGACAACACCACCTCGGCTACCCCGCTGAGCGTGACCGGCGTGCCGCTCTCGCTGCCAGCGGGCGTGACCTACAGCGCGCTCACGCACAGCTTCACCCTTGACCCGAGCAATGCGGCTTTTCAGCACCTCGCGCAGGGCGACACCACGACGGTGACGGTGAACTACGGCGTCACCGATGGCATCGCCACCACACCGGCCTCGGTGAGCTGGACCATCACCGGCACCAACGACGTGCCCACCGTGGCGGCGGCGCTGACTTCCTTGGCCGCCGAAGGCGATTCGGTTTTCACCAAAAACTTGCTCAGCGGTGCCTCCGATCTGGATCACGGCGAAACCGCCACGCTCAGCGTGGCCAGCGTCACCTATGCGCTTGACGGCGGCACCGCCAGCGCCACCGCTCCGGTAGGCGTGAGCCTGACGGGCAGCACCCTGAGCATTGATCCGAGCGTCTCCGCCTTCGATCACCTGGCCGTGGGCGAGCACGCCACCATCGTGGTCAGCTTCAATGTCACCGACGCGCAAGGCGCGACCGTGGCTCAAACCGAAACCATCACCATCACCGGCACCAACGATGCCGCCGTCATCAGCGGCACCAGCACCGGCACCGTGGTGGAAGCCGGTGGTGTGGCCAACGGTACTGCGGGCACGCCCACCGCCACGGGCACGTTGACCGATACCGATGTGGACAACACGGCCAATACCTTCACCGCCAGCAGCGACTCGACCACTCACGGCAGCTTCACCATGAATGCTGCGGGGGTCTGGCTCTTTACCCTGGACAACGCCAACTCGGCCGTGCAGGCGCTCAACGTTGGCCAACGTCTGACGGATACTTTCTCGGTCACGACGGTGGATGGCACGGCCAAGACCGTGACGGTGACGATCACCGGCACCAACGACGCCGCCATCATCAGCGGCACCAGCACCGGCACCGTCGTCGAAGCCGGTGGCCTCGCCAATGCGATCCCTGGAACTCCGACCGCCACGGGCACCCTCACCGACACCGACGTCGACAACCTGGCCAACACCTTCCAGACGGTCGCCGCTGGCACCGCCTCCACCGGTGGCCTGGGCACCTATGCCATGACCGCAGCCGGTGTCTGGACCTACACCCTCGACAACACCAACGCCACCGTTCAGGCCCTCAATGTGGGTCAGAGCACGAGCGACACTTTCACCGTCGCCTCCGCTGACGGCACGACCCAGCTCGTCACCGTCCTCATCAACGGCACCAACGATGCCGCCATCATCAGCGGCACCAGCACCGGCACCGTCGTCGAAGCCGGTGGCCTCGCCAATGCGATCCCTG
>JANPNG010000052.1:0-1961 GCA_031427355.1 Hylemonella sp. | reverse complement strand
AGGCTGCACTTTGGCCGTGTCGGTATTCGCCAAGCTGCCCGCCTTGAGTGACGATGCCAAGGCCAAAGCCGCAGAAGCCGCCGCCAAGACGGCCCACGCTGGCAAGGTGGACGCTTATCTGCTGTGCAAATCGCAAGACCGCACAGCGGCCTACTACAAGAAGGCTGGCAAAGGCGGCGCTGACAAATCAGCGTGTGTTGACCCTGGTGCGTTTGTGTACACGCCTGCGGCTCCGGTCGCTGCTGCACCGGCAGCCACGCCAGTCGTGGCCGCAGCACCTGCACCCGCTGCGAAGAAATAGCCATCGCTCTCCCTAGCCCGGGTGACCACAGGGACAGCATGCTAATGAGGCCTGAGCGCAAGCCCCGGCCTTTTTTGTTGTAGTCTGTCCCGCATGTCATCTACCCACTTCCCCCGATTAACGCAGGCGCAAGCTCCTCTGACGCATGAGGTGGTGGTCGTGAACGAGTTTGGCGAGGCCACTCCCATCTCTATACCGGCCGAGCGCGCACTCACCGTTTACGTGGACAAACGCGAACTCGTCACGCTCATGACTCTGGGCGCGCACCCAGAGCTGCTAGTGCTGGGATTTTTACGCAATCAGCGGCTGGTCAGCTCAGTTCACGACATCGACTCCATTACCGTCGATTGGGACATCGGAGCCGCCGCCGTCAAGACCCGCGAGGGCATCAGTGATATCGAGCAGCGCACCGCCAAGCGGGTCGTTACCACCGGCTGTGGACAAGGCAGTGTGTTCGGCGACCTGATGGACGAAGTGGACAGCATCCGGTTGCCAGAGGCTAGTCTGACGCAGGGGCAGCTCTATGGCATCGTCAACGCCATTCGTTTGAAGGAAAGTACCTACAAATCGGCGGGTTCGGTGCACGGCTGTGCCCTGTTCTGCGGCGAAGAACTGCTGATCTTTGTCGAAGACGTAGGCCGCCACAACGCCATCGACACCATCGCAGGATGGATGTGGATGCAGGCTGAGGCCCCCACGCTTGCCACTTCGTGTGCTGCACTGCCCCCCGAGGGGGCTAATTTTTCTAGGGGCGGCCCGTTGGAAAATTACAGCATGACCGGTGCTGACAAGGTGTTCTACACCACCGGTCGCTTGACCAGCGAGATGGTCATCAAGTCGGCCCAGATGGGGGTGCCCATTGTGGTCTCGCGCAGCGGCACCACGCAGATGGGTCATGAACTTGCGCAGCGTATTGGGCTATGCACGATTGGGCGCGCGACCAACAAACACTTCTTGTGCTACAGCGGCAAGGACAGACTGAAATTGCAGCCTGCGCTGGCTGGCCCGAAGCTGCGCTCTGCGGCCTGAGTGACGGGGATTGGCCGGGTGAGCCCCGATCAATCCAAAGACAGAACTACTTCTTTCCCGTATCCAGGCTCAGCAACTCCCCACCCACACTCGCCGAGAGCAAGCCGCTCTGCGCATAAATGCCCAGTTTGGCGCGCGTGTCGGTGATGTCGAGGTTGCGCATGGTGAGTTGGCCGATGCGGTCCAGCGGTGAGAAGGGCGCGTCTTCCACTTTCTCCATGCTCAGGCGCTCAGGCGCGTAGGTGAGGTTGGGGCTGTCGGTGTTGTTCATCTATGCCGGAATTTTCTTCTGTCTCTTTAGCCATAACACCGTAAAGTAACTGGTTGCTAGTGCGGGTACGAATGCATTTATTATCGGTACAGTTACCAATAAGAGGAAGAGGAATCCTGATAGGGAATAAGGAATTATGATTCGGGTGATGTCAGCAAAACAAGCACCGGCCCCCATGTCATGGCGGGACCAAGAATAATCAACGAATTGAACCGCGAATAAAACCGAAACCAGAAAGAGACCGAAGGGATAGAACAGCGGGAAGAGATTGAGGATAAAGGCAAATGCTGCCACCAGAATGATAAACACGAGTTTTTTGATCTCGTTTTTGAAGGTCTTGCCCAGGCCTTTGCTCATGTC
>JANPNG010000051.1:0-1517 GCA_031427355.1 Hylemonella sp. | reverse complement strand
CGCGCGTTCCCAGGCCGCTCAGGCTGCGTGCGCGTTTAACGGCCTCTTGGGCTTGGCTAGACCAAAGCAGCTCTGCAAACAAAAAGCTTTGCGGGATGCCGGGGATTTTGTTGCCCGCAGCCACCGTGACAGGCGTAGCGCCACTGGCCGATGTGAAGGCCTGCGTGAACTGGGCGTCAATCATTGACGCGGACAAGGTGGCGCTCCACTGCGGGCCGAGCAGGGTGCGTCCGGCCAGCTCCCAGCCACTGCGGCTGGTACCCGGCGCGTTCTTGAAGGTGGAGTTGCCGCCCGAGCTGCTGGCCACCACGATTTCATCGGTGGAGTTGATCTGGAACAGCGTGAAGTCCAAGCGTGAGCGGGCACTGGGTGCCCACTTCGCACCCAACTCGTAGTGCTGGCTGTTGGACGCATTGAGCGCGGTGTTGAAGGCCGGTGTACCCGCACCGTTGTAGGCCATCTCGGCCAAGGTCGGCGTCTCAAAACCCTTGCCGTAATTGGCGTAGAGGTTGACCGCGTCGCTGGCATGCCAAGTCACGCCCAGCACCGGACTGGCGGTATTGAATGAGGTGTTGCCGGAGCCGTTGCCGTCGCTGAGGTAGTTGTCATCACTGACCAAGCGCACGGTGCTGTAGCGCAGGCCACCGATCAGGGAGATTTTTTCTGACACCAAGGCCGTGGCTTGCACAAAGAGGTCGCTGTTTTCAGCCTGATTGATCTCATCGCGCGTGGTGCTTTTTTTCTCACCCAGCGCAGCCGCGCCGCCCTGGCGCTTTTCACGCGAGCGGTCAAACTCGTAGCCCGCCACCCAGCGCACCGGTGTGGCGGCGATCTCAGTTTTGGCGTTGTACTGCAGCCCCAGGCCGTAGTAGTCGCGGTTCAGGCCAACCCAGGCCCCGGTGGGGGTCGCAGGCGCAACGCCCACTTGGTATTGCAAATTGTCCCGTGTGCCGTAGTAGAGCCGTGCGGTGACGGAGCGATCCGCGTCCAGTGCGTGGGTCAGCGATGAACCGACCTGGTTTTGCAGCACTGTCTTGCGCGTGTTGCGCGCCAGGGCGTTGGTCCCCGCCTGCTGCGGATTGGCCGCCAGCTGAGCCGCCGTCAAGCCCAGCGGATCCTGCGCCAGCGGCATGTCGAACTGGTTGAACACCAGGTTGACCCGCGTCTTTTCGTCCGGGCCAAAGCTGAGCTTGCCGTTGAACTGCTTGCGCTCGGTCTTGCTGTTGTCGCGGTAGCCATTGGTGTCAAAGGTGCTGTAGTCGGCCACCAGGCCTACTGCGCCCAAGCCCTCACCGATACGCCCCGCAAACTGCAAGTCGTTGCGGTGCATACCGAATGAGCCTGCGTAGTACTGCGCGTCAAACTCGGGCTGCTCAGGGGCCTCCCGTGTGAAGGCTTGAATCACGCCACCGGATGAATTGCCGTACATCAGTGCCATAGGCCCACGCAAGACCTCAATACGCTCGGTGGAGGGCAGGCTGATGGAGGAGCCCTGACCCTGGCCATCGGGCGTGGTG
>JANPNG010000050.1:0-23755 GCA_031427355.1 Hylemonella sp. | reverse complement strand
CGATCCAGAATTTTTCGGCTGTCTTTGTTCAGCTTGTCCAGATCACGGATTAAAAAATGAATGCCATGCGAGTCGCTCACCAGCAGCGTCTGCCCGGCCAAACGGCGGATGTCTTCGTCACCGCGCAACACAAACTGGGTGTCGCCACGGTCGGTCTTGACGACCCAGGTGCAAGGCGTTGAGAAGCTGGAAACGCTCACGATGGCCTGGATTTCAGGCATGAACTCGCGCGATTCCAGCGCGTCACGGATCAAGCCTTGCGCGGGTTGCGGCACGTCGCTCAAGGCATCGAGCCAGACCACCTCGTGGCCATCGGTGTCCATCAGCGCAATGCCCTGCTCGGGTGACTGAACGGGAAAGGCACGCACCGGCATCACGTCTGGCACCACGCGGCCGTCTGGCAGTGTGAGGGCCAGTTGGCCAAAGGTGTTGCGCGTCAGCTCAAATGCCACGGGTGTCATGCGAGTGCTCATTGCGGGGGTTTCTGCGTTCTTTATCATCGTCCAAGTCTTGGTCGATATTACGGGCTTGGGCCTGGTACAGGTTGTAGTACGCGCCCTGGCGTTCCATGAGGGCCTCGTGTGTGCCCTCTTCAACCACCTGGCCACGCTCCAGCACCACCAGCCGGTCGGCGCGGTGCAGGGTGGACAGACGGTGCGCAATGGCGATGGTGGTGCGGCCTTTGACGAGGTTCTCTAGCGCTTTTTGGATTTCTTTCTCGGTCTCGGAGTCCACCGATGCGGTGGCTTCGTCCAGAATCAAAATGCGCGGATCAATCAGCAGCGCACGCGCAATGGAGATGCGTTGACGCTCACCGCCCGACAGGCCCTGGCCGCGCTCGCCCACCATGGAGTCGTAGGCCTGTGGCATGCGCAGGATGAACTCGTGGGCATGGGCGGCACGGGCGGCCGCCATGATGGCCTCGCGGCTGGCATCGGGTTGGCCGTAGGCGATGTTTTCGGCAATGGTGCCGAAGAACAAGAACGGCTCTTGCAACACCAGCCCAATGTTGCGCCGGTAGTCGGCAATCGGGAAAGAGCGGATGTCCACACCATCGACGCGGATGGAGCCTTCGGTCACGTCGTAAAAGCGGCAGATCAGGTTGACCAAGGTACTTTTGCCCGAGCCGCTGTGACCGACCAGACCAATCATCTGACCCGGTTCGATGTTCAGATTGATGCCCCGGTTGACCTCGCGGTTGCCGTAGCGAAAGCCCACGTCGCGCACCTCGATGCGGCCCTCTACCTTGCCCAGTGGCACGGGTTTGGTGGGCTCGGGCACGCTGGAGACGTGGTCCAGAATATCAAAAATGCGTTTGGCGGCCGAGGCTGATTTTTCCGTCCACGAGACGATGCGGCTCATGGAATCAAGCCGTCCATAAAAGCGGCTGATATAGGCCAAAAATGCCGTGAGCACGCCCACGCTGATGTCGCCCTTGGAAATCAACCAAACCCCAAAGGCCCACACCACCAACAAACCCACTTCGGTGAGGAAGGAGATGCTGGGCGAGAACAGCGACCAGATTTTGTTGATGCGGTCATTGACGATCAGGTTGTGGCGATTGGCTTCCTTGAAGCGGGCCGACTCGCGACGCTCCTGCGCAAACGCCTTGACCACGCGCACACCGGGAATGGTGTCGGCCAGGACGCTGGTGACTTCAGACCAAACGCGGTCGATCTTCTCAAACCCGGTTTGCAGGCGAAAGCGCACGGCGTGGATCATCCACACGATGAAAGGCAGCGGCACCAGGGTGACCAGCGCCAACCAGGGATTGATGGAGAACAGAATGGCCGCCGTCATGATCAACATCAGCACGTCGGTGGCAAAGTCCAGCAGGTGCAGTGACAGGAACACGCAAATGCGGTCGCTCTCGCTGCCGATGCGCGACATCAAATCACCGGTGCGCTTGCCGCCAAAGTACTCCAGCGAGAGGTGCAGCATGTGGTCGTAGGTGGCGGTGCGCAGATCCGCCCCGATGCGCTCCGACACCAAGGCCAAGATATAGGTCTTGGCCCAGGTCAGACCCCAAGCCACCAGGGCCGAGCCAAGCAGACCCGAGAGGTACAGGGCGACCAAGCTGGGGTCGATCTTCTGGCCATTTTGGTAGGGGATCAGCACCTCATCCATCAAGGGCATGGTCAGGTAAGGCGCCACCAAGCTGGCCGCCGTGCCCAGCAGAGTCAACACAAAGCCCGCCAGCAACTGCCCCTTGTAGGGGCGCGCAAAACGCCACAGCCGCAACAGGTTGGAGGTGGACGGCGGCGTGTGCAGCACCTTGGCACACACCGGGCATTCGTCTTCATCAGGTTCCAGTGGCGCTTTGCAACTGGGGCAAAAAAGTCCTTGGGCCAACACCACCGGCTGGCCGCTGAGGTGGCTGGCCGAGTACAGCCGGAACTGCTCCAACAGGCGAATGGCGAACAGGTTTTGCCCCAGCGTAAAGCGCCAACTGGCCAGCAGGCCCTGCGCATCGCGCAATTCCAGATGGCCCACGCCCGCGTGGTCGTGGTGCAGCAAGACCCGCTCAGCCTGAAAACCCCAAGCGCGCCAAGTGGTCTCACCGGGTGCGCGGCTGAGCAAGCGCCGATCCGTGACCACAACCAGCCCTTTGAGAAATCTAAGTTTTCCGTCGAGGTCAACCTCCAGCACGGCTTGAACGTTTTCCAAAGGTTCGAGCTGTGTTTGAATCTCCGGATGCCAATCGGTCGGAATATCGTTGAGAATTGAGCTCTCAAGCACGGCGGTTTCGTTATTCATGAAGTCCAGAGGTTTCGGTTCGGGGTCAGACCTGTTTAGATACATGACAAAGAAAAATATTCAATTCCTGCGGGTGACTTATCTGCCTGGCCCCAACATCTGGACCTATCGCTCTGTGATTGAGGCTTGGGTGGACATTGGGAATCTGGAAGATCACCCCTCCAACACCATCCCCGGATTTTACGAGCGTTTAACCACCCTGTTGCCGTCCCTGGCCGAACACCGCTGCGGTGTGGGCCAACCCGGCGGTTTTTTGGAGCGCCTGCGCGATGGCACCTGGGCCGCGCACATCCTGGAGCACGTGACGCTGGAGTTGCAAAGCCTGGCCGGCATGCCCACCGGCTTTGGCAAGGCGCGGGAGACGCCTCAACGCGGGGTGTACAAGGTGGCTTTTCGCACGCGTGAGGAGCAAGTAGGCCGCGCGGCGCTGGAAGCCGGGCGCGTGCTGCTGCTGGACGCGATTGAAGACCGTCCGCATGATGTAGCCGCTACCGTGGCCCGGTTGCGTGAACTGGTGGACAAACGCTGCCTAGGCCCCAGCACCGCCCACATTGTGGAAGCCGCGACCGAGCGCCGCATTCCCCACATCCGCCTGACCGACGGCAACTTGGTGCAACTGGGCCATGGGGTCAACCAGCGCCGCATCTGGACGGCTGTGACCGACCAGACCAGCGCCATCTCCGAGTCCATCGCCAGTGACAAGCACCTGACCAAAAGTCTGCTGCAATCGTGTGGTGTACCCGTGCCCGAGGGTGAGGAAGTGGACAGCGCAGCCCAGGCCTGGGAAACGGCGCAAGACATCGGCCTACCGGTCGTCGTCAAACCCACCGACGCCAACCATGGTCGAGGCGTTTTCACCGATCTCTCAACCCAGGCCGACATCGAGCAAGCCTATGCGGCAGCGCGAGAAGAAGGAAGCGGTGTTTTGGTTGAAAAATTCATCCGAGGCAATGCTCACCGTCTCTTGGTGGTGGGCCGCAACGTGGTGGCAGCCACACGTGGTAAGACCTTGACCGTCACCGGCGACGGGGTGCATAGCGTTCGGCAGCTGATTGAAGTCCAAATCAACAGCGACCCGCGTTGCGGCTCCGAGGAAGAGTTCCCGCTAGAGCCCGTCATCCTTGAAAACGAACCCGTCACGCAACTGGAGTTGAGCCGACAGGGTTTGAGTGGTGATTCGGTCCCAGCCGTCGATCAGCTCGTGCTGATCAAACGCAATGGGGATCTGGCTTATGACGTGACCGACCAGGTTCACCCCGAGGTGGCCGCTGCTGCCGCATTGGCTGCCCGAGTGGTCGGGTTGGACATTGCCGGCATTGATCTGGTGGTCGAGGACATTTCACGCCCCCTCAAGCCACAGGGCGGTGCCATCATCGAAGTCAATGCCGGGCCGGGCCTGCTCATGCACCTCAAGCCCGCAGAGGGCCAACCCCGCCCGGTGGGCGCGGCGATTGTGGAGCATCTGTTCCCAGACGCGAGCGAAGGCCGCATCCCGGTGGTGGGTATCACCGGCACCCAGCACACCACCCGCATTGCACGGCTGGTGACCTGGCTGCTGCACATCAGTGGCAAGCGCGTGGGCCTGGCCTGCGAGGATGGTTTTTTCCTCGGTGCACGCCAAGTTGAAGCCAAGAACAGTGCCAACTGGGCGGCTGGGCAACGCTTGCTGATCAACCGCTCGATTGAAGCCGCTGTGTTTGAAAACAGCAGTCGCACCATCCTGAGCGAAGGTCTTGCCTATGACAAATGCTTGGTGGGCGTGGTGACTGATCTGGGTGACCACCATGCTTTAAGCGATTTCTACATTGACGACGCCGACAAACTCTACAACGTGGTGCGCACCCAAGTCGATGTCGTCTTGCCGCAGGGCACGGCAGTCTTGAACGCGGCTGACCCGCGCGTGGTGGAGATGGCGGCTCTGTGCGACGGCAGCATCATTTATTTCGCACTCGATCCGGCCAACACCGTCCTGTCCGCCCATCGCGCGCAGGGCGAGCGTGTCACCTTTGTGCAAGACCAACACATCGTGCTGGGCCACGGCCCCATTGAGGTCGCCCGCATCCCTTTAAGCTCACTCAAACCCGCCAAGTCAGAAAAGCCCGAGATGGTCATGGCCGCTGTGGCCGCCGCCTGGGCGCTGGGCATTGCGCCCGAACTGATGGGCGCAGGTCTGCGCACGTTTGAGTCCACCCCCCAATACAAAACCTACTAGGCCCGACCTAACAAGCCCCATGGACGTTTCACGCCTTCGCGCCTTGCGCGGCCCCAATTTATGGAGCCACCACACCGCCATTGAAGCCATTGTGAGTTGCTCACCCGAGGAGTGCGCCATTGGCGTGTCCAGCGGTTTTGAAGAGCGCTTACGGGCCCGTTTCCCCAACCTGCGCCCGCTTCAACCCACGGGGCACGACGGCTCGGTCTCGCTGGCCCATGTGCTGGAGGTGGTGGCGCTGGACTTGCAAGCCCAGGCCGGTTGCCCCGTCACCTTCAGCCGCACCTCCTCTACCGTGGACGCGGGGGTTTACCAGGTGGTGGTGGAGTACTCCGAAGAAGCCGTGGGCCGCCAAGCCATGGAACTGGCCGAGGCCCTGTGCCTTTCGGCCCAAAACGATGCACCCTTTGACTTGGTTCAGACCTTGGCGGACTTGCGCGAGCTCGATGAAGACGTGCGGCTTGGCCCCAGCACGGGCTCCATCGCCGACGCTGCGCTGGCGCGCAACATCCCCTACCGCCGCCTGACCGAAGGCAGCCTCATCATGTTTGGCTGGGGCAGCCGCCAGCGGCGCATTCAAGCGGCTGAGATGGACGTCACCAGCACCATTGCCGAAGACATCGCCCAGGACAAAGAACTCACCAAAAAACTGCTGGACGCCGCAGGCGTGCCCGTGCCCCTGGGCTGCGAGGTCAAGAGCCCCGAGGCGGCCTGGACAGCGGCCTGCGACATCGGCCTACCGGTCGTCATCAAACCCAAAAGCGGCAACCAAGGCAAGGGCGTCACGGTCAACATCAACTCGCGTGAACACCTGATATCTGCCTATGCCGCAGCGGCTGAATTTGACGATGAAATTCTGGTCGAGCGTTTCTTGCCGGGCAACGACTTTCGCTTGCTGGTGGTAGGTGACAAGCTGGTGGCCGCTGCACGGCGCGACCCACCCAATGTGGTGGGCGACGGTGTGCACTCCATTCGCCAATTGGTAGAGACGGTCAACAAAGACCCGCGACGCGGCTCGGGCCACGCCACCTCGCTCACCAAAATTCGTTTTGATGACATTGCACTGACTTGCCTGGCATCGCAAAACCTCAACGCCGACACCATCCCGCCCAAGGGGCAACGTGTCAACCTGCGCAATAACGCCAACCTGTCCACCGGCGGCACGGCCACCGACGTGACCGACGACGTGCACCCCGCCGTGGCCGAGCGTGCCGTGGCCGCTGCCCAAATGGTGGGTCTGGACATCTGCGGTGTGGATATGGTCTGCGACAGCATCTTGCAGCCGCTTGAAGAGCAAGGCGGCGGCGTGGTGGAGGTCAACGCCGCACCGGGCCTGCGCATGCACCTGATGCCCTCGTTTGGCAAGGGCCGGGCCGTGGGCGAAGCCATCATCAACAGCATGTTTGCTGCCAACGACAACGGTCGCATCCCTGTCGTGGCGGTCACCGGCACCAATGGCAAGACCACCACCGTGCGCTTGATCTCTCACCTGCTCGCCCACAGCGGCTTGCGTGTGGGCATGACCAATACCGACGGGGTGTATGTCAACGGCCAGTGCATCGACACCGGCGACTGCAGCGGCCCCAAGAGTGCGCGCAATGTGCTGGCCCACCCCGATGTGGATGCGGCGGTACTGGAGACCGCGCGCGGCGGCATGCTGCGCGAAGGCTTGGCCTTTGACCGCTGCAATGTGGCCGTGGTCACCAACGTGGGCAGTGGCGACCACCTGGGTTTGAACTACATCACCTCGGTGCAAGACCTGGCCGTGCTCAAGCGCGTGATCGTGCAAAACATCGCCGCCAAGGGCGTGGCTGTGCTCAACGCGGCCGACCCCATCGTGGCGGCCATGGCCGTGCACTGCAAAGGCACGGTTACCTTCTTTGCCGCTGACCGCAACCACCCGGTGATGGCCACCCATCTGGCCCAGGGCAAGCGCGGCGTGTATGTGGAAGACGGTTGTGTGATCGCGGCTGAGGGCACGCATCGTCAGCGCTTCCCCATGTCCCACGTCCCCATCACGCACCAAGGTGCGATTGGTTTTCAGGTCGAAAACGTCATGGCCTCAGTCGCCGCCGTCTGGGGCTTGGGGCTTGACTGGGACACCGTTCGCGGTGGGCTGGCCAGCTTCATCAACGACAGCGACAACGCGCTGGGTCGCTTTAACCTGTTCACCTACCGGGGTGCCACGGTAATTGCCGACTACGGCCACAACCCGGACGCCATGATCGCGCTGGTGCAAGCCGTGAACGCCCTGCCCGCTAGGCGCCGCATGGTGGTGATCAGCGGTGCGGGTGACAGGCGTGACGAAGACATCCGCGAGCAAACCGCTCTGCTGGGCGAAGCTTTTGACGAAGCTGTGCTCTACCAAGACCAGTGCCAGCGTGGGCGTGAAGACGGTGAAGTTCTGGCTCTGTTGCAGCAAGGCTTGGTGCAGGCCAGCCGCACCAAGACCATCACTGAGATTCGCGGTGAATTTCTCGCCATCGACACGGTCATGGACAAACTAGGTGAAGGTGATTTATGCCTGATCCTTGTCGATCAGGTCGAGGAATCTTTGGCGCACATTGCTGCCAAGATCGCCAAGAGTCAATGAGATTTCCGTGCTGAGTTTTGTACGGGATCAGCTCGGCGGCGCACTCAGCTCTGCGGCTGTCCCCCGTGGTGGCCTAGGGCCACCTACTCCTCCTTGATGCCGCTGCGCTGAGTGCGCCGCCGAGTTGATCCGGCTGAAGTGGCGGGTAGTCCACCGTCGCGCGTCGCTAACTCTGATATGCGCTTGGTGTGGGTGGCGCAGCGGCATCAAGGAGGAGCCCGAAGGGCGGGGGACAGCCGCGGAGCTACCCACACCAAGTGCATCAGCGAAGCACATCCCTGTACCCGAACCCCAGACGGTGCGAACCCCGAAACGCTCAATCGGTCAGTAAATGCCCGCTTCGGTTCTAGGCTCACGCCCCATCAGCGCAGCCACCACTTGCGCAGGCTGCATCTGGCCGTCCAGCAGAGCCACCACACATTGTGTGATCGGCATGTCCACACCCAGATGCCGGGCGCGTTGCAGCACGGTGCGAGCGCTGTACACGCCTTCGGCCACATGACCCAAAGAGGCCACGGCCTGCTGCAAGGTCTGCCCTTGCGCCAGCAGCAAACCCACCTGCCGGTTGCGGCTCAGGCTGCCGGTGGCCGTCAGCACCAAATCACCCAGACCCGACAAGCCCATGAAGGTATCGGCTCGCGCACCCAGCGCGAGGCCTAGACGAGTCATCTCGGCCAGCCCGCGTGTGATGAGGGCGGCGCGCGCGTTGAGGCCGGGGCGCAGGTGATCGGGCAAGTCGGCGGCGGCAATGCCGTCCAGCACACCCGCCGCAATCGCCATCACATTCTTCACCGCACCGCCCACTTCCACCCCCACCACGTCCTCGTTGGCGTACACCCGCAAGGAGGGGCTGTGGAAAGCGACGACCAGGGCTTCGCGCACAGCCGCATGTGTGCTAGCGGCGACCAAGGCAGTCGGCTGTCCGGCGGCGACTTCTTGCGCAAAGCTGGGGCCACTCAAAACACCCGCTATTAATTCAGGAGCTGCTTGCGCAAGTATTTCGTGAGCTAGAAGCCCAAATGACTCTGAAAAAGACGCCGAATTTGCAGCTTCAAAGCCTTTGCATAGCCAGGCGACCGGCTGCCTGAAATCACGCAACTGGCTCAGCACGCCGCGCAAACCCGCCATGGGCGTGGCCACGATCACCAAGTCTTGCCCCTGCACAGCCTGTGCCAGCGTTTGCGCCTGGCCGTTGCAGATTTGCAAGGCTTCAGGCAGCGGACAACCCGGCAGATAGCGCGCATTGACGCGCTGGGTCTGCATGACGGCGGCCTGTGCCGGGTCACGCGCCCACAGGCTGACCTGGTGTTTTTTGGAAGGGTTCTGGCTGGCGCTGATGGCCAGTGCCGTCCCCCATGCGCCCGCGCCCAGCACAAAAATCTTCATGGGCAGCCAGTACTGGGAGATTTGGGCGAGGGGGAGTTATCCGAAGGTTTTATTGAACCGTCTGCGTAACCTGCGGGGATTGCTGCTGCGCCTGTTGTTGCTCTTGCTGCTGTTCAAACATGGCCTGGAAATTGATTTCCGAAAGGTGCACGGGCGGAAAGCCCGCACGCTGAATCAGATCCGCCACGTTGCCACGCAGATAGGGGTAAACGATCTGGGGGCAGGCAATGCCCATGATGGGGCCCATTTGGTCGTCCGGCAAATTGCGGATTTCAAAAATGCCAGCCTGACGGGCTTCGACCAGAAACACGGTGCGGTCGCCAATTTTGGTTTGCACCGTGGCTGTGACCGTCACCTCAAAAATCCCCTCCGACACAGGCGCACCCTCCACCCCAAGCTGAATGTCCACCGTGGGCTGGGTCTGTTCCAGCAGGATGGCGGGCGAATTGGGTTGTTCCAAGGAAGACTCCTTGAGGTAAACGCGCTGAATTTGGAAAACGGGATCTTGCACATCGGACATGGTATTGTTCATTTCTAAAGGGTCAAAACAAAGCCCGCTTGGCAGAAACTACCGAAGCGGGCTGACAATCGGGATCCGTGATTATCTCAGGATCAGACGGCCTGCAGCAGCGGCAACAACCCGCTGCGCTCGTCCAGCGCCATCAAGTCGTCACAGCCACCCACATGCGTATTGCCGATGAAGATCTGCGGCACCGAGCGGCGACCCGTGATCTCCATCATGTGCATGCGTGCCTCGGGGTGGGTATCGACTCTGATTTCTTCGATCTGCTCAACCCCTTTGGACTTGAGAATCTGCTTGGCTCGCACGCAATACGGGCAGACGGCGGTGGTGTACATCTTGACGGCTTGCATCACAGGGGCTTCCTTCAGGCTTTGCCGACAGGGAGGTTGGCGGCTTGCCAGGCGGCAAGACCGCCACCAAGCGACTGCGCCTTCAGGTAGCCGAGGCCCTTGGCTACGCCCGCTGCGTTGCTGGAACGCCGACCGGCTTGGCACACGAAGATCAGTGGGATGTCCTTGTTTTTCACCACACCGCCTAATTTTTCAGCCAACTGGCCCAGCGGGATGTTTTTGGCACCACTGATGTGAGCCGCCGCAAACTCATTGGCCTCGCACACATCAATGACCACGGCCTTTTCCCGGTTGATGAGTTGCACCGCGCCGGTGGGCGTCAACGAGCTCCCGGTTGCGCCCTTCAAAATAGGCCAGGCCAGCAAGCCGCCCGAGGTGAGGGCCACCAAAATCAGCGTCCAGTTATCGATAATGAATTTCACTTTTATCCTTGTTTATTCAACGTCAAAGCGTCTGATTTTAGAATGGCGACTTGCTTGCTGTTTTTCAGGGGGCTATTAACCCTGAAAAAACTCTGAAAAACGCCTCGAATTTCATCCCCTACCCTCCGCCCACCCCCGCCCCACCATGTACAAACTCGTCCTGATCCGCCACGGCGAATCCACCTGGAACCTTGACAACCGCTTCACCGGCTGGACCGATGTGGATCTGACCGACACCGGCATCGAGCAAGCCAAAAACGCCGGGCGTCTGCTCAAGGCTGAAGGCTATGACTTCGACCTGGCCTACACCAGCGTGCTCAAGCGCGCCACCCGCACACTGTGGCATTGCCTGGACGAGATGGACCGCACCTGGTTGCCCGTGGTCAACAGCTGGCGCCTCAACGAGCGCCACTACGGCGCCCTGCAAGGCCTGAACAAGGCCGAAGTCGCCAAGCAGTATGGCGACGAGCAGGTGCTGGTCTGGCGCCGCAGCTATGACATGCCGCCGCCTGCACTCGACATCAACGACCCACGCTGCGAGCGCAGCGACCCGCGCTATGCCCGGCTCAAGCCCGGCGAGGTGCCGCTGACCGAGTGCCTCAAAGACACGGTGGCGCGCGTGCTGCCGTTCTGGAACGAGTCGATGGCAACCGCCATACGGACGGGCAAACGGGTGGTGGTTGCCGCTCACGGCAACTCCATTCGTGCCCTGGTGAAGTACCTGGACAACATTGCCGACGACGAGATCGTGGGCCTGAACATCCCCAACGGCATTCCCCTGGTTTATGAGCTGGACGCGCAGCTCCAGCCGATCCGCCACTACTACCTGGGCGACCCGCAAGTGGCCGCCCAAGCTGCCGCTGCGGTTGCAGCTCAAGGCAAAGCCTGAAGACGATTAGATGCAGGGGGAAGCCATTTTTATTCTCGGACAGCCCTACTGAAGGGAACCTATACAGTGGGCTCACTTCCAAACAGGTATATTGCAGCGACAAGGGGTTACTTATGGGACAGAAACTGAAAATCACGGGTTGGATTTCGCTGGGCGTGCTGGCAGGGGCACTGACTACGGTCTCCCTGCAAACCGTAGCCCGCAACGCGCTGGCACCACTGCCGCTGGAAGAGTTACAACAACTCGCCGCTGTCTTCGGCATGATCAAGACCGACTATGTCGAGCCGGTAGACGAGAAGAAACTGATCACCGACGCCATTTCCGGCATGGTGGCCAGCCTGGATCCGCACTCCCAGTACTTCGATAAAAAATCCTTCAAAGAATTTCGCGAAGGCACGACCGGGCGTTTTGTCGGCGTGGGGATCGAGATCACGCAGGAAGACGGACTGGTCAAGGTAGTCTCACCCATTGAAGGCTCACCCGCTTTCCGGGCAGGCCTCAAAACCAATGACCTGATCACCAAAATTGACGACACCGCCGTCAAGGGGCTGACGCTGAACGAAGCCGTCAAGCGCATGCGGGGCGAGCCCAACACCAAAGTCAATCTCACCATTTTCCGCAAAGACGAGAACCGCTCCTTCCCGGTCACGATCACGCGCGAAGAAATCAAAACCCAGTCCGTCAAGGGCAAGGTCATTGAGCCCGGCTACGCCTGGATCCGCCTGAGCCAATTCCAGGAACGGAGCGTGGATGACTTTGTGCGCAAGCTCGAAGAAATCTACAAAAAGGAACCCACCCTCAAAGGCCTGGTGCTTGACCTGCGCAACGATCCAGGCGGTTTGCTGGACGCCGCTGTCGCGATCTCGGCCGCTTTCCTGCCCGAGCAAGTGAATGTGGTGTCCACGGACGGCCAATTGCCCGAGAGCAAGTTCGTTTACAAAGCTTCTCCCGAGTTCTACCGCTACCGCGGCAGTGGTGATCCGCTCAAGCGCCTGCCCGCTGCGCTTAAAAATGTCCCGCTGGTCGTGTTGGTCAATGAAGGCTCGGCCTCGGCCAGCGAGATCGTGGCAGGTGCCCTGCAAGACCACAAGCGCGCCATCGTGATGGGCAACCAGACCTTTGGCAAAGGCTCCGTGCAGACCGTGCGCCCCCTGGGCCCCAACACCGGCCTGAAAATCACCACCGCCCGTTATTACACGCCCAGTGGCAAGTCCATCCAGGCGCGCGGCATCGTGCCCGATGTCATGCTGGATGAAACCGAAGGCGGCAACCTCTTTGCCGCCTTGCGCACCCGCGAGGCCGACCTGGATAAGCACTTGAGCAGCGGCCAAGGGGCCGACAAAAAAGACGAAGCCCGTGAAAAGGCCCGCGACGAAGCCCTGAAAAAACTGGAAGAGGACTCGAAAAAACCCCAGACAGAACGTAAGCTGCCAGAGTTTGGCAGCGAGAAAGACTTCCAATTAATCCAGGCGATCAACCAGCTCAAAGGCCAGCCCGTGATGGTCAGCAAAACGCTGACCGAGCGCAAGGAAGAGCCCAAGGACAATTGACCGGCGCATGACGGACGACCAGCTGCTGCGCTACTCGCGCCACATCCTGCTTGAAGAAATCGGCATCGAAGGCCAGCAACGCATCCTGCATGCGCATGTCCTGGTCATCGGTGCGGGCGGACTGGGCTCGCCCGTGGCACTATACCTGGGCTCCGCTGGCGTGGGGCATATCACCCTGGTGGACCACGACGTGGTGGACCTGACCAATCTGCAACGCCAGATTGCCCACACTCTGGCGCGCGTGGGCCAGCCCAAAACCGAGTCGGCGGCTGCAGCCATTGCCGCGCTCAACCCCGAAGTCCGGGTTGAAACCTTAGCAACCCGCGCCGATGCAGCCCTCCTCGACACGCTGGTGTCACAAGCTGACGTGGTGGTGGATTGCTGCGACAACTTCACCACGCGTCACGCCGTGAACGCCGCTTGCGTGAAACACCGCACACCCTTGGTCTCGGGCGCGGCCATCCGGTTTGACGGGCAAATCTCGGTCTATGACCCACGAACTGAGGCTTCGCCCTGCTACGCCTGCGTCTTCCCGCCGGATGCCGCGTTTGAAGAAACCCGCTGCGCGACCATGGGCGTGTTCGCGCCACTGGTGGGCATCATCGGCACCATGCAGGCCGCCGAAGCCCTTAAGCTGATCACGGGTGTGGGCAGCTCATTGGCCGGGCGTCTGTTGATGCTCGATGGTCGCAACATGGAGTGGAACGAAGTGCGCCTGCCGCGCAACCCGGAATGTTCTGTATGTGGACGCTCAATGACAACTACCGTGCCGTAGGCGAAAGTCTCTGGGTCGCTCGGCTTGCGCGTCGGCAAACACACCCAGCCGCTGTGATCGCGCTTGCGACTCCTGGTGGGCGTAGGGGCCGGGGTCACGGCGATAACGGTAGGACCAGGCACCGCCTTGCTGCACCATCCACCCGCCGATGTCTTGGCCATTGAGTGAGACGTGGGCCAAAGACCGCCCAAAGGTGTCCAGCCGCCGTACTTTCACATGAACCAGCCTGCCCATCAGATGGGTGGCCAGCAGGTCACGTGAGAGACCACCGTAGGTTTGGCAAATCTCGGGGGCGTCAATGCCATCGAGTCGGATTTTGTGGGGAGCTCTGCCACGCGATGGATGAACCCACAGGGTGTCGCCATCGGTGACATGGGTCACCGTGCCCTGCCAGGAGGAGGCTCTGGCCACCGCGTGGGCACCGCTTGCCAAGGCGACAAGCCAGAGAAAAACCAGCACCCGCGTGAGAGATCTGTCATATTCTTTGATCGAAGCCATCAATTACCCCCTTTTTAAGCCCAACTTTCCTACTTTCAAAAACCCGTTGGCCGCTAGACTTTAATTGAAAATCATGACCCAGCCACAGATCCATACACCTCCTTGCACCTCAGTCGATCTGAGCGAGTTGCGTTTGGGTGACGCGCTGGCCTTGTTGGGGCATGGCGATATCGCCCATCTGCCAAATGACCATGCCGGGCCACGCGCCTACGTCCAAAGAATCATCGATGGGCTGTGTGAAATTTCGCTGCGGGATCCGCTGACAGGCTTGTCCAACCGGCGGCACTTTCATTCCGTTCTCGTTCGCGAAATCGAGCATGTCGCGCGCTCGGGCAACTCCGCCCTGCTGCTCATGCTGGACATTGATCATTTCAAAAAAATAAACGATCAGCACGGCCATCTGGCGGGCGATCAGGTGTTGCAAGCGGTGACCCGGTGCATCGCCAGCTGCGTGCGGCCTCGCGACACGGTGGCACGTTATGGCGGCGAGGAGTTTGCCGTGATCCTGCCCGACTGCAAGGCTGGTTATGGGGATGTGGTGGCCGAGCGCATTCGCAAGACACTGGCTGAGTTGAGCATTCAAGTCTCTCCCGTTCTGAGCCTGCAGGTTACCTTGAGTATTGGGGGTGCCTTTGCCCCGGTCTGGGTTCGCTCCACCTCCGATTTATGGATAGAGAGTGCCGACGCACAACTCTACCGGGCCAAGGCCGAGGGGCGTAACCGTGTCTGCATTAATCACCCCCAAACGATATCGGTGAGTGCTGAAGAAAAAAGCCTTCTGTTCGGCCCGATCAGCACGGGTGATCCGGCATGGATTGCAAGTGCCATCGAAGAACCTACTGACAACAAACCAATGCAAAAAGGGGTCAACCATGAGTGATGTGCGGACTTTCCCGCAAGTGGCCCCCGTCGACCCCATCAAGCCCATGGGCAAGGTGATGGCCATCACCAGCGGCAAAGGCGGCGTGGGCAAAACTTTTGTATCGGCCAATCTGGCTGCCGCATTGACCCGGCGTGGTCAACGTGTGCTGGTGCTGGATGCCGACCTGGGGCTGGCCAACTTGGACGTGGTGCTCAACCTCTACCCCAAGACCACATTGCACGACGTCTTCACCGGAAAAGTCACCATTGAAGACGCCATCATCAAAGCCCCCGGCGGGTTCTCGGTGCTGCTGGCGGGCTCTGGCCTGGTGGAATACTCACGCCTGACGCATGAGATGCGCGACGACCTGCTAGGCATCATGGAAAGCCTCGCACCCCAGTTCGACGTGATCCTCCTCGACACCGGTGCCGGTATTTCTGACGTGGTTTTGTTTGCCGTGTCCCTGGCCTCTGAAATCTTGCTGGTGGCCACGCCTGAGCCCACCTCGCTGACCGACGCCTATGCCACCATCAAGGTGCTGGCAGCCCAGCAAAATCGCAAACTCATCCGCACCATCATCAACCAGACCGCACGCATGGGTGATGGCCGCGCCATCACCTTACAGCTTCAGCAAGTGCTGGACCGTTTCGTGCAGAACAAGCCCGGCCAGCAAATCCGCCTGGTCCACATGGGGGACATCCCGTCCGACCCCGAAGTGCGTCAAGCCGTCATGCGCCGCCAGTTGTTAATGCAAAACACGCCCGGCTGTCCGGCAGGCCTGGCACTCTCGCAAATCGCCATCAAGCTGGAGGAAAGTGTGATTGCCAAGCTGGCATGAACGTTGTCTAAATAAACTAAAGGCAGGCTCTCAAGCCGTCACGATCCACCCCTCCAACGGGTCCATCGTCTGGGGTAGCCCATACAGCGGCGCGCCCTGCCCTTGCGCCCAGGCGGCTTGCATCAGGCACAGCACGGCGTCCAACGCATCGCCACTGGGGTCATCCACCACCGCATCACGCTGGGCGTGGCTCAGCTTGAGGCGCAGGCCGAGCCGCGTTTGGCCGTGCTCCAGCGCGGTGATGAGGTCTTTGCGGGCAATCAGGCGCTCCGGGGTTTGTTTGGCCTTGTCGTCGCTCTTGTAGCTGCGCGGGCCCAACACCTCACGCGCCAGCAGGCCGGGGTAGCCCTCCAGTGCGATTTTTCGGGGACTGCTTTGGGCGTCCACACCGTCCATCACATCATGGCTCGCCCCCGGGTGCAGGCCGGGTAAGTGAACGCCCGCGTCAATAAGCAGCGGCACACCCGCGTGCAGCATGTAGGCCACGGGCGGGTTGACCCATTTCATGGAGGGGCTGGCACCTGCGGGGCCATCAGTGGCACGGTGGGCGAACTTGGCCCCCACCGGGCGCGCATCACAAAACGCGGCAAAGGTTGAGCGGATGTCTTCACGGCTCAGGTTGGCGTAATGCTGCATGCAGGCTTGCCACTCCAGCGGCCAGCCCAGGTGTTGCACCAGCTCGCGCGGCAAGCCAAAAGGGAAATCAAAAGCGCCGAGCCAGTCACCGGGCTGGTGCAGCCAGTCGGCAAACCCCTGGAGCGAATTGAAACGCTCCAGTTTTGATAGCTGCACACGCTTGTCTTGCTTGGCCCCCAGGGCTAAAACGATGTTTTTTTGACGGGTGGGGCGACTGGAGAAGTCGCAACCCAGCAGTTGCAGCGTCACGCCTGACCCCAGCCCCGACAAACTTCAGGAGCGCCCAATGATGGAGGCCGTGGCCATCAGCTCTTGCAGCAGCGCCAGCGCGGCTGCGCCCGACATGGCGTAGGGGTCGAGTTCGAGTTTCTCCGAGTACTTGAGCAGGATGGAGGTGTTGATGTGGCTCAGGTTGACCTGGCCCATGGTCCAGCCACCAAAGCGGCGCTCGGCAATTTCTTCGTAGTGCAGGAGCATCACGTCCTGGTGGCGCGGGTCGCGTTGGATGTGTCCGTACAGCGCATTGACCGCATCACGCCCGCCCTCAATCGCTTGCAAAAAGACACTGCCGCCAAAACACAAAATGCCGGTGATGCCGCTGCTGGGGTTGTGCTGGCGCGATTGGGTGAGGATGTTCTCGATGGCCTCGGGGCTCGGATCGACCGCGCGGCTGGCGTAAAGCAGGCGTACCAACATATCAGCTCCTTCGAGGGATCAGGGACAAAAACTCTCTGCGCAGGTTCGGGTCTTTCAGGAACACGCCGCGCATGACCGAGTTGATCATCTTGCTGTCCATGTCCTTCACACCGCGCCAGGCCATGCAGTAGTGGCTGGCTTCCATGACGATGGCCAGGCCGTCGGGCTGGGTCTTAATCTGGATCAGGTCGGCCAGTTGCACCACAGCTTCTTCCTGGATTTGCGGGCGCCCCATGATCCACTCGGCCAGACGCGCGTATTTGGACAGGCCAATCACATTGGTGTGCTCATTGGGCATGACGCCAATCCAGATCTTGCCGATGACCGGGCAAAAATGATGCGAACACGCACTGCGCACGGTGATGGGGCCGACGATCATCAGCTCGTTCAAATGCTCGGCGTTGGGGAACTCGGTGATGGTGGGCGCGTGCACGTAGCGCCCTTTGAACACTTCGTTCACATACATCTTGGCGACGCGGCGTGCGGTGTTGCCGGTGTTGTGGTCGCGCTCGGTGTCGATGACCAGGCTGTCAAGCACGTGTTGCATCTTGGCCTCGACCTCGTCGAGCAGTTGCGCCAACTCACCCGGCTCGATGAAGTCGGCAATATTGTCGTTGGCATTGAAGCGCTTGCGGCTGGCCTGCAAGCGTTCGCGGATTTTGACGGAAACCGGGGTTCCTTCATCGGTGTCGTTGGCCATCAGGGTACTCTGGGTTGTCTTTAGCATAGGCCAATGTTAACAGCGATTTTTTATAAGTGTTATTGGCTTGAAAGCCTTTATGCACTGGCGTAAGCAGCTATTAATTTAATAGCGATTACCCGTCAGAAACACACCCAGCCGCATCAAGCCATAGGCCAAACGGTCACGCACGCGCTGTTGCCAGGGCCGCTGGGCGTAGTGGGCGGGGTCCACCCGCAGGCCGTGCTGTTCCATGGCTTGCACCAGCCTGTGCCGCAGGTCGTGGGCAAAACCGGCATCGTCCACCACCACGTTGGCCTCTCGCGCCAGCAGCAGACTCAAGGGATCTAGGTTGGAGGAGCCCACCGTGGCCCAGTGACCATCAATCACGGCCACCTTGGCGTGCAAAAAACTGGGCGCGTACTCATGAATCTCCACTCCCGCCTGAAGCAGCACGCCGTACACCAGCCGCACCGCGTGGAACTGCATGAAATACTCATAGCGCCCTTGCAGCAGCAAACGCACCTTCACACCGCGCTGAGCGGCATGGATGAGGGCTTGGCGCAACTTTCTGCCCGGCAAAAAGTAAGCGTTGGCAATGATCACCTCTTGGCGCGCACCGGCAATCGCCTTGCGGTAGGCGCGCTCAATGCTGCTGCGATGGCGCAGGTTGTCACGCAACAGCAAATCGGCCTTGGCACTGCGTCCCTTGGGGTCTGCGGCCTGGGGCAACAGGGTAGCCTCGGGCTCATCCTCCCACTCCAGACCCACCGCCTCCTGCAGAGCGACCCAGGCCGCAGAAAAATCCCGGTTACGCACATTGCTGGCCGTTTGCATCCGCCACCAGAATTGGGTCACCACCTCATGCACGTCACGCACTAAGGGGCCGGTCACGCGTACGGCAAAATCAAAACGCGGCTCACTCAAAGTGCCATGGTTGGGATCCAGAAAATCATCCAGCACATTGATCCCGCCACAAAACGCCACGCGCCCATCCAGCACGCACAGTTTGCGATGCAAACGCCGCCAGCGGTTGGGGATCAGCCAACCCAGATTGCCCAAGGGCGAGAAGATGTGCCAGTGCACACCGGCCTCGTCAAACTGTCGGGTCCAATACGCAGGCAGGGCAGACGTGCCCGCGCCATCCATCACCAAGTAAACCGCCAGGCCGCGACGTGCTGCGCGAACCAGCGCAGCAGCCACCAGCTGGCCCGAAGGATCAAGGTCAAAGATGTAGGTTTCCATGCGCACCTCGTGCGCGGCCCGGTCAATAGCCCGCACCAGTGCCGGGAAGTAGGCCTGCCCGCCTTGCAGGAGTTGCACTTGGTGACCAGCCCTCAGTGCTCGCACGTCTGGTCTCCTTAATCCGGCAGGGAAAATTCAGCAATCAACGGCAGATGATCCGACATGCGCCACCATATCCGCCCGCGCGGCACCTGCACATCCACCAGCGCCAGCCCGCGTGCGTACACGTAGTCCAGTTGCACCAGCGGCAGACGCGCGGGAAAGGTGGCCGTGCGCGGCTTGTTGAGGGCGAGAAGGTTGATGCTTTTGAGCGCGTTTTCCACGCTCGAGCCCCAGTCGTTAAAGTCCCCCGCCACCAGCAAGGGGGCGTCCTCGGGCACCTCACGGGCGATGAATTTTTTAAGCTGCACCACTTGCCTGATCCGGCTGGCCGGGATCAAACCAAAGTGCACCACCACCACATGCACCGGTCGCTCTTGGAACAGCACCTCTACATGCAGCAAGCCGCGCTGCTCGAAGCGGTGATCCGACATGTCCTCGTGCTGATGCATCACCACCGGCCAGCGTGACAGCAGCGCGTTGCCGTGCTCGCCCTGACGGGTGTAGGCATTGGTGCGGTACACCGCCTCGTAGCCTTCGGGTGCCAGAAAATCGGCCTGTGGCAGTTCGGGCCAGCGGCTGAAATACTGTGCCTCGCCCCGGTGCAGCTTGCTCACCTCTTGCAGGCAAACGACGTCAGCGTCTAGCTGCTCGACCGCATGGCCCAGGTTATGAATCTCCAACCGACGCTGTGGGCCCAGGCCCTGGACGCCTTTGTGGATGTTGTAAGTGGCAACGCGCAGTAGGTTCATGACACAAATTGTGGCAGCAACAGACAGGCTTCGGCGTTCGATGGTGAAAAACAGCGGTCTGCCGCCTCGCGCCAGGGCAGCCAGCAATAAGCTGTGTGCTCACGTGGGGCCAGAGTGACCAGCGTGTCGGCGGGGACTTGTAGGCCGAATAAATGCTCCCGGTTGTGCGTCACCCCAGGGGCGTAGCGGTGAAGCCACCGGGGGTAAATTTCATACACATTCTCTAGCTGCCAATCACGCAATGCGCCAGCCAATGGTGTGCCAGGCGCGCAGTGGATACCGGTTTCCTCCATCACTTCGCGGATGGCTGTGTCGCGCCAACCCTCGTCCACACGGTCTTTGCTGCCCGTGACCGATTGCCAGAAGTCATCCGCGTCCGCCCGCTTGATCAGCAACACATCCAACGCCGGGGTGTAAATCACCACCAACACGGATTCGGGGATCTTGTAGATGGGTGTTTCAGACACCAGATATCACGGCGTCAAGGGCTGCGACGATATCGCTGGCACGACTGGCCACATTTCCCAGACACTTGCCTAAATCACGCGTTCTAAAAGGTGAAACCAGTTGAGCCAGGAGATGCAGGCGCTCACCCTCAAAATCAGCACGCGGACACAAATTTTGCGGAATAAAGGCAGGCACCACACTGGGCCTGGCCAGTGGCATCATCAAGCGGGTCGGCAGGCCGTCGAGCAAGTTACTTTGCACATTCACCATATAGGGCATGGCTTCTCGCTGGTGCGGGCTTGGATTTCGGTACACGTCAAACTGAGCCATAGACATTACCAAGGGCGGAAGTCTTCGCCAAATACACCGTGTTTTTCAACCCATGCGTTTTGCTCGGCAATCCAGTCCTTGTACTTTTCGTTGAATTCTTTCTTGCGCTGCGCCATCGACTTCTTCTGCCCTGCCGCCTTGAGCGCCTCGAACTGCTCTACCGAGACGATGACGGAATCAATCCGTCCATCCTTCTCCACAAACACCGGCTCGCTCTTGGCCTGGGCGCAGACGTAGCCGAACCGGTTCTTGGCTTGCGTGGCAGTGACTTGCATGATCGGACTCCTTGGCTGAGTGGCCATTTTAGCCATTCATTCGATATCTCACTCGTCAGTAAAAAAATCAGAGTCGATGCGCTTGAGTTCATAGGACTTCCAGACCGACACGCCCACACCATGTTCGATCATGAGTTGAGCCAGATGCTCACCATCAATCAAAATGACGCGAACGTTGAGCGGCTTGACGTACTCGCGCGCATCGGCGCTGAATCTTGAAGTGGTGATGAACACCCCCCGACTGGCCTGACGCCCCGCCAAGGCCCCGACGAACTGTTGAATATCTGGCCGACCGACGGTTTGCTCCGCCCAGCGCTTAGCCTGCACATAGACCACGTCCAAACCAAGCTTGTCTTGATTGATGAAGCCATCAATCCCGCCATCACTGCCGCGCTGGAACGCCAGCCCACTGCCCCCGACCCCGCCGTAACCCATGGCCAGCAGAAGCTCCACCACCAGACGTTCAAAAAACTGCCAGGAATTGCTTTTGATGCGCTCAAGAATTTCTGCGGCAAGCGTTTCATTCAACTCACGTCGTAAGGAATCGAACTGAACTTCCGGCGGGATTTGTTCAGCTGTTTCAACAGACACCTCATCGCTACGCTCTGTCTGGGTGGAACCAGCCAGAGCCAATTGCTGTTTGCGCCACTTCCTATAACCCTGCTGTGCTTGCAAAAAATAGCCCGTCTCACCGAGCTTCAAGGCTTCAATGCCCTCCGGCGTGATGCGCCAGACGCCTTTGGATTTCAACAGATAGCCCGCCTTGACAGCATCAACTGAAAAGAAATGGGCATAAGTTCGCCACCGCGTCAGCCCATTGCTCTCAATAATTTCGCTGGCCCAGTCGTCCAGAGTCACTTTGCTAGGCAAGGCATCCAGAATATCGGACGCCTTCATTTCACCACCGGTATCACGCAACAAAAGTCATGGCGGCGTAAATGAGTTTGCTTGCCAGCAGATTCGATTTGGACAGTGGTTTGGACATAGAAAGACCTTAAACAAAAAAGGGCGCTGATTCAGCGCCCTTTCATTCTGCCTCAAACCCCCGTCATCAAGCCTTGGCGGCCTCCATCGTGCGCAGCCGAATATGCAGCTCACGCAGTTGCTTCTCATCCACCGGACTCGGTGCCTGCGTCAGCAGGCACTGGGCGCGCTGGGTCTTGGGGAAGGCGATCACGTCGCGGATGGACTCGGCGCCGGTCATGAGCGTGACGATGCGGTCCAAGCCGAAGGCCAGGCCACCGTGCGGGGGCGCGCCGTATTGCAGGGCGTCGAGCAAGAAGCCGAATTTTTGCTGCGCTTCTTCGGGCGAAATTTTGAGCGCATCAAACACTTTTTGCTGCACATCGGCTTGGTGGATACGAACCGAGCCGCCGCCCATCTCCCAGCCGTTGAGCACCATGTCGTAGCCCTTGGAGATGCACTTCTCAGGCGCGGTGACCATCCAGTCTTCATGGCCGTCTTTGGGGGCCGTGAAGGGGTGGTGGGTGGCGGTGTAGCGCTGGGCTTCTTCGTCGTACTCGAACATGGGAAAGTCCACCACCCACATCGGACGCCAGCCCGCCTCAAACAAACCATTCTTTTTGCCGAACTCGCTCAGGCCGATCTTCAAGCGGAGTGCGCCAATCGCGTCGTTGACGATTTTGGCTTTGTCGGCACCAAAGAAAATCAAGTCGCCGTCCTTCGCACCGCTGCGCGAGAGCACTTCAGCCAGTGCTTTGTCGTGGATGTTTTTGACGATGGGGGATTGCAATCCATCCCTGCCCTTGGCCAACTCATTGACGCGGATGTAGGCCAGCCCTTTGGCCCCGTAAATTTTGACGAACTCGGTGTAGGCGTCAATCTCACCCCGGCTGATGCCCCCGCCCTCGACCGAGCCACCCGGCACGCGCAGGGCCACCACGCGGCCGCCCTTCATGTTGGCCGCACCGGAGAACACTTTGAAGTCCACGTCGGCCATCACATCAGTCAGCTCGGTGAAAGCCAGCTTGACACGCAGATCGGGCTTGTCGGAGCCGTACTGGTGCATGGCGTCGGCATAAGTCATCACCGGGAACTCGCCCAGATCGACGTTGATGGTTTTCTTGAAAACGCTGGTGATCATGCCCTGAAACATGTCGCGGATTTCTTCCTCGCCCAGGAACGAGGTTTCAATATCAATCTGGGTGAATTCAGGCTGGCGATCAGCGCGCAGGTCTTCATCGCGGAAACACTTGGTGATCTGGTAGTAACGGTCATAACCGGCCACCATCAGCAACTGCTTGAACAACTGAGGCGACTGCGGCAGCGCGAAGAAGTGACCATCATGCACACGACTGGGCACCAGGTAGTCACGCGCACCCTCGGGCGTGCTCTTGGTGAGCATGGGGGTTTCGATGTCAATGAAGCCTTCTTCATCTAGGAACTTACGCACCTCCATCGCCACCTTGTAGCGCAGCTTGAGATTGTTCTGCATGTAGGGGCGGCGCAGGTCCAGCACCCGATGCGTCAGGCGTGTGGTTTCAGACAGGTTATCGTCATCCAACTGGAATGGGGGCGTGACCGAGGGGTTAAGCACCGTGAGCTCATGGCACAGCAACTCGATCTTGCCGCTCTTGAGGTTGTCGTTCACCGTGCCCTCAGGGCGCGCGCGCACCAGGCCCTTGACCTGGATACAGAACTCGTTACGCAGGCCTTCGGCAACCTTGAACATTTCGGCCCGATCCGGGTCGCACACCACCTGCACATAACCTTCACGGTCGCGCAGATCGACAAAAATCACGCCGCCATGGTCGCGGCGGCGGTTGACCCAACCGCACAAGGTGACGGTTTGGCCCAGCAGGGCTTCGGTGACTAGACCGCAATAGTGGGAACGCATGGCCATGACAGTTTTTCTTTCAGAGATTGGGGGATTGAGTGGCCTCGGCCTGCTGCTTGAGTTGGAGGGCTTTGGGCCCACCGG
>JANPNG010000049.1:0-3716 GCA_031427355.1 Hylemonella sp. | reverse complement strand
TCCAGCGTGCCGTCGGTGAGAAAGCCTGAGCCATAGAGCGGAATGGTTTTCTTCAAGCCCGCAGCGGCATAGTCTTTGACGAACTTGACTGCACCGCCGCCCGCGAAGAAGGTATAGACCGCGTCGGGTTTGGTGGCGGCGATCTCGGTCAGCAGGGCTTGAAACTCAACGCCAGGGAAAGGCAGGCTCAGCTCTTTGACGACCTTGCCGCCGTCTTTTTCAAACGACTCCTTGAAGCCCTTGACCGACTCGTCACCGGCCGCGTATTTCCAGGTGATGGTCACGACTTTTTTGAGGCCTTTTTTCGCCATCACTTCGCCCATGGCGTAGCCGGGTTGCCAGTTGGAGAAGGAGCTGCGGAAGATGTTGGGCGCGCACATGGCACCGGTCACGATGTCGGCCCCGGCGTTGGGCACGATCAGCAGCGTGCCCGTGTCTTTGGCCACCTTGGCCATGCCCATGGCCACGCCCGAATGCACCGTGCCCACCAGCACATCGACGTTGTCGCGCTTGATGAGTTTGTTGACGTTGTCGGTGGCCTTCGCCGGGTCGGACTCGTCGTCCACTTTCACAAATTCAATCTCGCGCCCGCCCAGCTTGCCACCTTGTTCGGCGACGTGCAGGCGAAAGCCGTTTTCAATCGCGTTGCCCAAGGCGGCAAACGTGCCGGTGTAGGGCAGCATCAGGCCGACTTTGAGTTTGGGTGCGGCGGCGGTTTGCGCCAGCGCCATGGGTGCGCTGAAGGATGCGGCTATGGCGCTGGCGATGAGGGTGGTGCGAAGAATTTTCATGGTCTGTCTCCTGGGGGGCTGTTGTTGAAAAAATTAACGGGTAAATTAACTGACAAATTGACTAAAAAACTGATTAACGTGGTCGATCAAAAGAGCAGCTTGGTCGCGCTGCGGTGAATGGCCACAGGCGGGCAATTTCAGCAGCTCCGCCTGGGGCACAGCGTGCTTGAGACTGTCGAGCTGCTGCATTGTGCCGTACTCATCCTCTTGCCCCTGCACGGCCAACACGGGGCAGGTGATGCGGGGCAAGTCGGCCTCAATCGACCACGCTTTGAAGGCCGGGTCTAGCCAAATGCGGTTCCAGCCCCAGAAGGCTGAGTCGGGGTCGTCGTGGTACTTGGACAAGCGTTGGCGTAAATCGGTGTTGAGGTAGGCCGCGCGGATTTCCGTGATGCTTTGCACCGCGATGTCTTCGACGCTGATGTGCGGGGCGAGCACCACAGTGCCTTGAACTCGCTCAGGGAAGTGCGCCGCGTAGAGCAGGGCGATGGAAGCCCCGTCACTGTGGCCGAACAGCCAGAGGGCTTGCGTTGTTGTGTCCACATCCAACGCGTTGAGCAAGGCGGGCAAGACCTCCAGCGCCTGACGGTGCATAAAGTTCGGCCCCCAGATTTCGTCCGCAGCGCGTGGCGTCGATTGACCATAGCCGGGGCGCGAGTAAACCAGACCGCGGCAACCGAGGGCGTCGCACAGCGTTTGCGGAAAGTCCTTCCACATCGCCAGCGAGCCCAGACCTTCATGCAGAAAGATCATCAGCGGCGGGTCTTGTACTCCCGTTCGCCCTGAGCTTGTCGAAGGGTTTGCACGAGTTAGCGGGGCTTCGACAAGCTCAGCCCGAACGGGAGTGGGCTCAAGCCACTGGTGCTCGATGCGCACCGAGCGCCCGGCCCAGCCCATCTCGATCCACGTCACGGGATGGGTCACTTGGCTGCAGCCTCTTTGTCACGCAGTTTGAAGCGCTGAATCTTGCCGGTGGCCGTTTTGGGCAATTCGGACACGAACTCGATGGTGCGCGGGTACTTGTAGGCGGCCAGTCGTTCCTTGGTAAAGGCCTTGAGTTCGTCGGCGCTGGCGGTATGACCGGCCTTGAGCACGACGAAGGCCTTGGTCTTGGTCAGCCCCTGTTTGTCGTTCACGCCGATCACGGCGGTTTCGAGCACGGCTGGGTGTTGCACCAGCGTGGACTCGACCTCGAACGGCGAGACGTAGATGCCGCTGACTTTGAGCATGTCGTCGCTGCGACCCGAGTAGGTGTAGGTGCCGTCGGTGTTGCGCACGTATTTGTCGCCGCTCTTGGTCCAGGCGCCCTGGAAGGTGTCGCGTGATTTTTCGCGGTTTCCCCAGTACATCAGGGCGGCTGAGGGCCCCTGGATGTAGAGGTCACCGGTTTCGCCATCGGGCAGGGGGTGGCCGTCGTCGCCGCGCAGCTCAATGTCGTAACCCGGCACAGGCCAGCCGGTGGTGCCATAGCGCACTTGGCCGGGGATGTTCGAGAGGTAGATGTGCAGCATCTCGGTGGAACCAATACCGTCCACGATCTCGACGCCGAAGTGCTGTGTGAATCGCTCTCCCAACTCTGCGGGAAGTGCTTCACCGGCAGACGAACACAGGCGCAGAATCACGTCCGATTTGGCGGGCAGTGCGGGCGAAGCCAGCATGCCTGCAAAGCCGGTGGGTGCACCGAAAAACACCGTGGGTTTGACCCCACCCACCTGCCCCAGCCAGCGTTTGAAGGTGGCCTCCGGCGTGGGGCGCTCGGCCATCAAAATTGTGGTTGCTCCTACGCTCAAGGGAAAGCTCAAGGCATTGCCCAGGCCGTAGGCAAAGAACAGCTTGGCGGCAGAGAAGCACACGTCTTGCTCGGTGAGTCCCAACACGGGCGTGCCATACAGCTCGGCCGTCCAGTAGGGGTTGGCGTGGCTGTGCAGCGTGCCTTTGGGTTTGCCAGTGGAGCCGGAGGAATACAGCCAGAAGCCGGGGTCGTCAGCGCCAGTGTCGGCGGGGGTGGACTGGGGTGAGTGCTGGGTCAGCAGTGCGTCCAGCGCGACCATGCCCTCGGGCAAAACCGCTGTGGGGCGTGAGACGATGATGCGTTTGACTTCATGGCCGCCTGTGCCACTGGCGGTGCTCATGGCTGCTTGCAATGTGGGCAAGAGCGCGTGGGACACCAGCACGGCTTGCGCGCGGCTGTGTTGCAGCATGTAGGCGTAGTCGTCTGCGGTGAGCAGCGTGTTCACCGCCACCGGCACGATGCCCGCGAACATGGCCCCCAGAAAACTCACCGGCCAGTCGCTGCAGTCGTGCATCAGCAGCAGCACGCGTTCTTCGCGTCGCACGCCGCTGGCCTGCAAGGCGGCAGCCATGCGCTGGATGCGCTCGGCCAACGCGCCATAACTCAGTTGCCCATCGTCGTCGATGTAGGCGATTTTGTTGGAGCGCTGCGCGTTGCGCGCAAGCAAGTGCTGGGCGAAATTGAAGTGCGCGCCGGGTGCGGCGACTGCGGGTGATGCGCTCATTGGGGTCTCCTGGTCTGCGGGTGATGTTGTTTGTGGTTTAAGTACCGTTGCGGAGTTCACGATGCCGATGGTTTTTTGTACGCCTCGGCACTTGCGGTAAGTGGCTACGCGAATGTCCCCCGCCCTTCGGGCTCCTCCTTGATTTGGCAAAACCCCAAGTCCACGCTAGGCCACTCACCGCAAGCGCCGAGGCGGCGAGCACGGTGGGCACGCGGCGGTGAGATACCCGCCACGTTCGCAAGATCAGGTCGGTGGCGCGCTCAGCGCAGCGGCATAAAGGAGGAGTTGTCGGCCCTAGGCCGACACGGGGGACAGCCGCGGAGCTGAGTGCGCCGCGGGCCTGATCCCGCGAAGCAGAAGCCAGACACAGCGAGTGACCGATAGTCGTCATGGGGAAAACAGCACTAAG
>JANPNG010000048.1:0-11961 GCA_031427355.1 Hylemonella sp. | reverse complement strand
GGGGCAGCCGCTAAGGGCTACGCCCTTCGCGTCATCCCCCGCGCTGGTCCACTCAACCCCAGAAGGAGGCCAACGAAACAGACCAGGACCTAAACTTATCCACAGCCGACCCTCTCAAAGTCGGCTTCCACCCCTGGCTCAATATTCGGTCGGCGCGGTGGCTCAGATTTGGATCGGCGCCGACATCAATGGCCAACCCGTAGCCACGATGCAGGGCGGAAATCTGCACTATGTCTATGCCGATCATCTTGGCACCCCCAGAAGTGTCGTGCGCGCAGCGGACAATGTTGAGCTGTGGCGCTGGGACAGTGATCCTTTCGGGGCCGCCCTCCCTGCGAATCCGAATCCTGGTAGTGGATCGGTGACCTACAATTTGAGGTTTCCGGGTCAGCTCTACGACAACATCACGGGACTGCACTCCAACGGGATGCGGGACTATTCGCCAGCGACAGGGCGGTACATTGAAGCCGACCCAATTGGATTGAACGGTGGGCTTAGTCGATACCAATATGTCGGAGGTAATCCGCTTAGTGCTGTGGATCCCCAAGGAACAAATCCCATCGCCGGTGCGATCGTCGGTGCAGAAGCGGGATCGGCTTTCGGCCCTATCGGTACTGTAGTTGGGGGGACGATCGGCGCAGTAGTGGGCGCCATCATCGGTTGGAATATTATTGGTCCTATCTTTCAGGATAAAACACCAAATACAGGTCTTCCAGGTTCTTGGACTACCAATCCGGGCAGTGGACAGGAACGTCTGTATGGCCCCAACGGACGACCAGCGGTTGATATTGATTGGGATCACACGCATGATGGAGTTTCACCACATCCGCATAATTGGGGTCCAGATGGCCGTGAGGACCCGCCGAAAGGTGGATTTTCCCCGTGGCCTCGTGGCCGGAAGCCTCTTTCCTGCCCGGCGTAACGAAAAAATAAATCTTTATGTATAAAACAGTTGCACTAATTCTAAAAATGGACAGTGCGGTTGCCGTTGAGGCTATAGCCTGTTCGATGCCTGTCTGGATAGCTGAAACAGCTTGGCATGCTTCTCTAAGAAAGAATTTAGAGGAATCGCAGAGTCCGCCGAGATTAACTTGGTTCCCGATGAAGGCGGATGAAACTTTCGAAGCAGCGACTACGCGAATCGCATTCTCGCTTGATGACCATCACAATGAGTTTGCCAAAGGGCAGGGTTACAAGTATCTTTTGGTTTTTGGATCTGAATTTTTAGCGCCTATGGCCCTGAAGTTGAACGAGTTGAGTTTTGAGAAATATGAAAATACGGATTTTGGTTTTGTTGCGTCGAAGTAGAAACCTTAATATTTAATATTATCAATGCGATTGACAAAGTCGATCGCCGGAGTATTATCACTTCGTGATATCTATTTTCTATAACAACTTCTCGCGGGTGGCACTGGATCCAGTGCGTAATAATTGCGATCGGAAGCAGTCATGTCGCTTTGCTACTTCGTTGCCGTGGCTGTGGTCATGGGTTTAGGCGTACTGATTGGGGGAGCCGCCAAACTTGGCCTGAGCGAGGAAATGTGGGGTTCCCGGCAGCCTTGGTACTCCTATTTTCCTGTCTAGATTCGTATTTGCCTAAAAGGCAAGCTCTAAGCCGTCATTGACTTGCGCTGAACGCAAGCGTTGCGGCTGATGTTTTCATGACTTTGCTAAATATGTACTCTTGATAACATATTTTATCAATAGTAAAGTGGAGATCGAAGGAGGTGAAGCATTTCACCAAGACGACGGGTAGGCAGGACGGCGACCATGTCGGGACGCGCTTCACCCACGGCCCCGGCTTGTTGCAGAGATAAGACACCAGGGCACCAATCGCTGCCCCTAGGCCTAGGCGGGACCAACGAAATTTTGCAGTTGGTGTGGTGGAGGTCGTGACGGGATCATGAGAACAGCGCATCGGTAAGCACCCACGAGGGCCCTGAAAAGGGATGCGAAGCTGTCTTCCTAGCATTTCGAAAACGCCTGTCGATCCCCAGGCAAGGAGCCCTGAATGCAACGCCCGAAAAAGCCTGATGACGACCACGATGGCTTCGGCCACTTTGACAGCGAGATCCTGAAGTTCTTGCTCTATCTGGTCCGTGAGGTCCGATTTGCGTTTGAGGCCGCCGCGGCCAGCAAGTGGTTGACCTGGTGGACCGTTTCTGCGGTTGTGGGAGGTTCTTCATGGATGATCAAAACGCACTGGCTCCACTGACCGGCGGCCGCCTGCTGACGGCCGCCCGGTTCCAGCACCTGGCCGAAGTGCCGCCTGAGCTCGAGTGGTTTGCCAACCTGGGCAACAAGGCCACGCGCCGGGCCTACGAGAACGCGCTGGGGGACTTCATGGCCTTCACGGGCATTGCCACCCCAGCAGAGTTCCGCATCGTCACCCGCGCCCACGTGATCGCCTGGCGCGACGACCTGGCGAAACGCGTGCCGGCTGGGCGGGCGTCCGAACGCGCGACTGGACGTGGCTTGAGCGGCATGACCATCCGCCACCGCCTGGCCGCGTTATCGTCGCTTTTTGAGTACCTGTGTGAGAAGAACGCCGTCACCCACAACCCCGTGAAGGGGGTGAAAAGGCCGGCCGTGGAGACCTATGAGGGCAAGACCCCGGCGCTGGGTGACCACCAGGCGCGCCAACTGCTCGACGCGCCGCCGGCGGACGACATCAAGGGCAAGCGCGATCGCGCCCTGCTGGCCACCCTGCTCTATCACGCGCTGCGCCGCGATGAGTTGTGCCGGTTGACGGTCAAGGATTTCAAGCACGAGCGGCGCGGCGTGGCGCACCTGCGCGTATCGGGCAAAGGGGGCAAGACGCGCTATGTGCCGCTGCACCCTGCCGCCAGCAGCCTGGTGGCTGACTACCTGACCGCTGCCGGTCACGGGGGAGAGGACGACGGCGCGCTTTTTAGGCCGCTGCACCATGCCCGGGTCCAGGGGGCCGCGCAGGCCATCACGGCCGATGGCGTCTACAAAATCGTTCGCGCCTACTCAGGTGCGCTGGGTTTTAAGGTCGGCGCGCATTCGTTGCGGGCTACAGCGGCCACCAACGCCTTGGACCACCAGGCCGACATCGCCAGAGTCCAGGAGTGGCTGGGGCACGCCAACGTTGCCACCACCCGCATTTACGACCACCGCAAGACCCGGCCTGAGGACAGTCCGACGTACAAGGTGGCGTACTGAAAAACAGAAAGGGACGGCTTCAGCCGCCCCCTTCAGGGTCACCACGTCAGCGCTTGCTGTCCGGGGTGATCTTCACGGGCGTCCAGCCGTGGCCCGGCTGTGTGGTGGGTGGACGCCTCGTTTCAAGCATTGGTTCATGCGGCAGGCCAAGAACTACTCGACCGCCGGCCAGGTGGCGTCAACCAAGTCCTTCAGGGTGGCCAGCGTGGCGCTGAAATCGGCCGTTTCGCCGTAGACCATCGCCGCCACGAAGTTGAAGTAGAGATGCTGGCCGGCGCCTGGCTGGGTCCAGAACAGCAGGCCACGCCGGGATTCACCTGGGATGTCAGCCAGATAGGCGAGGTACTGGTGCCTGAAATCCTGGGCGTCCTGCTGGGCAATCCGACGGGCCAGCTCGATGAGCCGGGGCTGGTCAACATGCTCACGGACCATGTGCAGGTCGTAGAGGTGCCGAACCAGGGTGATGTCGCCTGGGGTGCCGGGCACCGCCAGGACCATGGCTGAACGTCGGGTCAAGGCTACCAGCTTCTCAGCGGCGGTTTCGGTGACGCTCACGCACTCGATGGCGGGGATTTCGGGGGCAGCGCCCTGGGCTTCGGTCACGAAGGTGGCCAGCGGCAGGCTGACCGAAGGCAAGCGCAGCGGCGCAAAGCTCAACTCGACCTGCAGCCTGGGGCGCAGCTGGACCCCCTGCCCTTCCAACGGCACGTAGCTGAGCTGGTAGCAGGTGTAGGCGTTGGCGTCGCGGGATTGGAGCTGTTGCTCGTCTTGTGGGTCGATGGCAAAGCCGGCCGCCTGCAGGCGGGCCGTGATGCGTTCGCGCAGGGCGCCGAGCTGGATGCGTCGTTGGTTGCCACTCAGCACGACGTCATCAGGCAGGACGATCTTGAGATCCACGTCCTCTGACATGCGCTGCACCAGCTTGTGGGCCCGAGCCAGCGCTGTGCCGCCGGCAAAGACCAGGCGGAATGGGCTGGCGTCCACCGCGATGACCGCCTGCAGCGCGCGCACGACGTGCCAATCCTTCTCGACGGCCGCGGCTTGCGCGAGTCCGAAATGTTCCTGGGCGGCGCGGAATTCGGTACGGCTGGGCACCCTGCCCTACCGTTCCAGCACGAGTGGCTTGCCGCGATAGCTCAGCTGGCGGGCAAAGCGGCCCTTGATGCGAACCACGGCATTGACCGGGACTTGGGTCGATCGACCTTCGTTGTAGGCCCGCTCCCAGGAGCTGGGCTCCCAACGGACCCCCAGTTTGGTCAGGGCTTCGCGGGAGGCGCCGATGAAGCCGTCCACAGCGGCCAGCATGGGCTGGCCGGACAGCGGTGAGGGTTCGGCGCGGCCATAGACCCCATAGCCCAGGCGCAGCAGCCGGCCTGCTTGGACCAGTTGGCGCAGGGCGCGCAGTACCTGGTCTTCACCGCCCAAGTCGTTGAATTCGCGCGGCAGAAAGACGCTGGCGCGGCTGCGCTTGATGCGGAGGTCGACTCGTTCTCGCAGTGACTTGGTCTGGCGCATTGGCGTCCTTTCTCCGCTCGGTGAAGCCCTGCAAAAACCCGACAATCACCATATACAAAAACCCGACAAATTTCAAGCCTCTATGCGACTGTCAGCGCTTGCTGTCCGTCGTCCAAATACTCGATCTGACGGGGTTGCGCCCCGGCCGATTGCATTTTTCTGGATCGCGTCGACCACGCCGCAGTGGCGCAGGGCTTGTGTCTATGCGTTCGCACTTCACGGAGGCATCCGGCGTTGCCATCGGGCGGCCATTTTTGGAGGCACTGGCCAAGCGCGGGGCCCACTGCGTGCCGTCGGCAGTCGCTGTAGGTCGTGCGCAAATGAGCATCACTGAATACGTAGATACGCTGTACAGTATCGATGCATACACGGAGGTGCGTAAATGCGTACGTTAGTGATAGCCAGCCAAAAAGGCGGCGTCGGCAAGACCACCCTTGCGGGACACCTAGGGGTCGTCGCAGAACAGAGCGGCGCTGGACCCGTCGCCCTGATCGATTGCGATCCACAGGGTTCACTCGCGTCCTGGTGGAACGAGCGTGCCGCCGATGCCCCTCTCTTCGCGAGCGTCGCGATCGACAACTTGGCGAACCACCTGCAGGCCCTTGACCAGGCCGGTGTCCAGCTGGCCATCATTGACACACCACCGGCAGTGACGGACATGATCCGAGCGGTTCTTCGGGTGGCGGATCTGGTGCTGATACCGACGCGCCCAAGCCCACATGACCTTCGTGCCGTAGGAACGACTGTCGAGCTCGTTGAGGCTGCTGGCAAAAAAATGATCTTCGTGATCAATGGTGCTGCAGCGCGCGCCAAGATCGCTGGAGAGGCGGCGGTTGCTCTGTCGCAGCATGGCACCGTGGCTCCGATAACGCTGTACCAGCGGACCGATTTCGCCAGCAGCATGATCGATGGCCGAACCGTTCAGGAGATCGATCCGAAGAGTCGTTCTGCCGAAGAAGTTCGGGCCTTGTGGAAATACGTATCTGCGCAATTGCAGAAATCTTGATAAAGTACGTATGTATGTATTTATAGGAATGCGTAAATGAGCAAAACGGCTTCATTGACTGCAGGCTTGGTGGCCAAGAAGGGGCAGGCCGTCCCAGCCGCAGTGATGCTCTCCCCAGAGCTGCCGGCCGCGACGCCGTCGACGATGAGTAGCTACTACAAAGCCCTCACCGTGAAGTTGGACAGAAGTCGATACGAGACGCTGAAGAGCGCCGGAATCAAGCTCGACAAAAAAAGCCAGGAAATTTTTGTCGAGGCGCTGGACGCCTACCTGGCCAAGATCGGTTGAGGTCATGGCGACAAGTGCGCAGCCTCAGCTTTTCCCTGAACCTTCAGGCGACAAGGGCGTTGTGGCGCGACCGGACCCACGAAGGGAAGCGTTATTTGCCGGACAGGTTGCTGCCGGCATCTCCGCCGAAGACGCAAGGCTGACAGCAGACCGCACTGTTTTTTCGGAAGCTGGCAAGAGGCCCGCCAAGAAGGCTGCACAGAAGCGCACTGGAGCTTCGGCCCAAGTTGACGCCGGACCGCAAGAGGAAACGCAGCAACTCACGCCGATCACCGAGGATCGGTTACCTGGTGTGAGGATGGCAGGGCCCAGTTCGCCGCGAGGACTGCTGCCTGTTCACCACCCCAATCGCGATTTTTTCTTGTGCGACATCTTCGACTACGCGATGAAAGATGATGGGGTGAGCATGGAGGCGCCGATCTTTACGCTGGCCACGAAGCCGGACACGTCCGTTTGGCGCTGGGAGAGCAAGGACAAGAGTCGGGCACTCACCGTTACCCCTAGCGTTTTGGGGCGAGCAACTCAGTTCGATAAGGATTTACTTATCTACGTAGTTAGCCAGATGACCGAGGCGCTGAATCGCGGGCGGGCAGATGCCCATCACCGCACGGTCCGCTTCGTGGTCTATGACTACCTGGTGTCGACGAACAAGCCAGTCGGTGGGTCGGAATACCGTCGCCTGCAGGACGCGTTGGAGCGGCTTCAAGGAACATCGATCAAGACCAACATCAAGACGGGCGGGGAGCGCATCAAAGAAGGCTTCGGCATCGTCTCAAGCTGGACAATCATCGAAAAATCGCCCGACGACGATCGCATGATCGGCGTCGAGGTTACGCTTTCGAAGTGGTTGTTCAACGCGGTGCAGGCGCATGAAGTCCTGACCATCAATCCCGATTATTTCCGTCTCAGGAAGCCCATCGAGCGCCGGCTCTATGAGCTGGCCAGGAAGCATTGCGGGGCGCAGCCCGGCTTCACCATCGGGGTGGCCCTGCTGCAGGAGAAGTGCGGTAGCAAGTCAAAACTCTATGAGTTCCGCCGGATGCTGCGCGAAATCGTCGCTGACGATCTGCTGCCGGACTACCAGTTGATCCCCAACTGGGACAAAGACCAGATCACGTTCACGAACCGGAAGGTGAAACAGCTCACTGCAGCAGAGTCGGCTTGACCTGCTTCCATGAAGATCTGGCTGGGTGGGTCGCAGCCTCGTTGTTTCACCCATGCTTTGCGTCAGGTGCGCCAGCGCCTCGTTAGATCACCCATGCCATGGAGTAGGTGATATCTGCTAAACCAGTGCGCTGGATGCGCTTTGAGTCCCCACCGACAGATGGAGGCACCTCAAACCATCGCCCCGCTCGGCCTGAAACGCTGTGGATTGGCTCGTTATATCACCCATGATCGCCTGTGGACAGGCACGGTCTATCACCCATGCCAGCCATCATTAACAACGTGCGATCACCCAGCTGTCAGCTTGGTACATCACCCATGCCAGCAACCAAAAAACCATTTTGCGACAAGCACTTACAGCACCCTTAACACGCGCGCGCGTCTTAACTTCTTTCCTTTTTAACTCTCAATGTCTTTAACGACAGTCACCATGGTTCAGGCCAAGTGATAGACGAGGCACACCTGTCATCGAAGGCGGGTAGCCAAAAAAGGTCAGGAACACAGCAGGCAACAACACTTCAGACCGAACAGCCCCGCCTCTTGGGGGCTGCGCCCCCGCCGGCTCCTCCGGCCCGCTTCGCAGGCCTCCGCCCGCGCCTGACGGCGCTCCCACCCGGCATCCCCAACTTCGAAATACAGGGGCTATGCCCCTCGGCCTTCGGCCTCACCCATCATCGAGATGGTTGAGGCGCACTCCGTGCGCCGACAACCCAATACGAATACGCTATCCAGAAAAGGAGCGGTCGACAGGCATGGCTTCAGCTTCCCGGCAGTGAAGGCGCGGGAGCAGAGTAAAAGGCTTCCTGGCGAGCGCAAACCGGGTTGCCCGCTACCGGGGCCTCACCCGGCTTCGAAAAACCGCTCTACGGCCTTCCTGGTCGCCCGGTCTTTGGGGTTGCGTGGCATCAACGACATTGGCCAGGCGATCGGCCTGGCCGTGCTCGACCTGCTTGGCGATCGGCTTTCTGATCGATCCCAGGCAAAAAGTCAGACCGCGAAATCCTCAGTCTTCTTGCCGGCGGCCAAGGCCGCCGTGAGCCACCGCGGCTTCAGGCCGCGTCCGCTCCAGGTGCTGCCAGACGCGTGGTGGCGGTACTTGGCAGCAACTTTTGCGCTACCGGTGGCTTTGGGGGCCTTGGGCGTGGCCGTGGCTGCTCTGGGTGACAGATCTGCCACGGTCAGACCGTGTTCGGCCATGAGCTCACGCACCTTGGCGGTCGCGCTGGCGCGCTGCTCGATCTGCAGGGAGGCGATGGCTTGATCCAGCGCGGCTTTTTGAGCCAGCAATTCAGCAAGGGTTGCCATTTCGGTATTTGAATCCATGAGGTTGAAGAGGCGCCAATTATAGAAGTTCTGCCATCGTGGGCCTTTATCCATTTATTTTCCGGCTTGACTGGGAATAGATTGACGATTCAGTACCTGTGAACGTGGTGACCGCTTCCTCGAAGCCGGCGACCACGCGCCGATTGGGGTGCCAGGCGATGTACAGCTGTTGACGGTGCGGTCCGTGTGATGTCCGAGTGCGTATGCGCCGATGACTTTTGGGGGCGACCGGGTATGTTTTGCTTATGGCGTGGTGGCCAAGTGCCTACCGCTGGGTGATGTTCGATGCCGCCATCTCAGCCAGAGCGTCAACCTGGGGCCGGCCGCGCTTTCAGGGTCGTCTGGCTGGTTCTTGATGTTGAAAAGGGGAGGGCAGGATAGGCTGCGCCGGCCGGTTTGTGGGACACGCCGTCGCCTGGCGGCTGTGGCGATGGCGGAGGGCAGGGGTCCCTTGGCTCTAACCAACTTGCCTAAAATACACCAACTAGGTTAATATTTGTCATGGAGAAGCGAACACCGCACAGCAAGCTGTCTGTGGTCAAAGCCTTGGTCGAGGCGGGCAAGGTGCGCACCACCCACGCGGCGCGTTCGGGCGCCAATGAGCTGGGGCTGGCGTTCTCGGAGATGCTGGATGTGGTGATGGCGCTGGCGCCTGGGGATTTCTACAAGAGCATGACGACCCATGCCGATCATGCGGTCTGGCAGGACGTCTACCGGCCCAGTACGCCGGTGGGGGACGTGTACCTGAAGCTGACGGTCATTGAGGACGTGCTGATCGTGTCGTTCAAGGAGCTATGACTATGAACATGAAATGTCCTGTCTGCGGTGCGACTGAGCTGATCCACGACACCCGCGACTTGCCCTACACGTACAAGGGTGAGACCACGGTCATTGCGGCGGTGACGGGCGACTTTTGTCCGGCCTGCGCGGAATCGATCCTGGATGCGGCGGAGTCCAACCGGGTCATGCGTGAGATGCGTGCTTTCTCCAAGCAGGTGAATGCGGCCATCGTTGACCCGGGCTTCATCACCACGGTGCGCAAGAAGCTCGATCTCGATCAGCGGGAGGCCGCTGAAATCTTCGGTGGCGGTGTCAATGCGTTCTCGCGGTACGAGAACGGCAAGACAAAGCCGCCGCTTGCTCTGGTCAAGCTGTTCAAGCTGTTGGACCGTCACCCCGACCTGCTCAGCGAAGTCAGGGCCGCCTGACTGTGGGATCGACCGCTTGGTTGCTCGAGCCGTAATCAGCCAGATATTTACAGTCAATCATTGATCTGTATCATAAATTTTAGTGTAAAGTACGAAAGTACGTTTACAGTGTAATTTACGGGAGATTGACGCCATGTCGACGATTCAGCAGCCAGGCTCTACCAGCCGCGAGGGCCCCATCACCTTTGCTGATGTGCTCGCCGCGATTCCGCGGGGGGAGGACGGTCAGCCGCTGCCTTTTGCCTCTGGGGTCAATGCGGGGTCGATCCGTACCAGCCTGGGGCGCGGCAGTAATCAAACGATCCAGCGGCATCTGGACGATATCCGCCGTCAGGTCAGTGCTTTGTCGGTGCCACCACTGGCCGGTGCGGCGCCGCCGGCGCCGTCCGATGCGGTGGCTGCGATCTGGTCGGCTGCCTGGTCGGCTGCGCAAGCAGCAACCCTGGCGCGGCTGGACCGCATTACGGCGGAGCGCGATTCGCTGTCGACGCTGTCGGCGGCCCAGGCCGCTGACCTTGAGGCGTCTGGTGCGGAGGCTGATGCCTTGCGCGATGCGGCTGCGACAGCCGCCCAGGCGACCACCAAGGCGCAGGCCGCGCTGGAGGAACTGCGCATTCAGTTGGAGGGGGATCGGGCGGCCAGCACGTCGACCATTGCCAGCCTGCGGTCGGACCTTGCACGCGTTCAGGTCGAGGCTGAGGCTGCGGCCAAACTGGCTGCTGCCAATTGGGAAATCGAGCGCCAGGCGCTGCGCAGCCAGGTGAATAGTCTCTTGGAGCGGGTCTCTGAGCTGCGTGCGCTCGAGATCTGGGCTGCCATGCAGAGCAAGTCGGTTCCGCCTGCCGCTCAATCCGGTCCAGACCCGGAGCCTGAAACGGCCAAATGAACCCGCTCTGAGTCAGAAGCGTCTTCAGACGCCATGGGATGAGCTGGGTGCAGCCTGACCATGGCTGTGCCCCTGGCGATCTGGCGCCCAACCTGGGCAAGCCGCGGTCAAGCCGATCGTTGCATCGGCTTCAGGTCAGGCTCCTGGCCGGGAAGTGACGTCAAACCCGGTGCCTTGAATGGGTCAAATGAAATGGCTCTGGCGCTGCCCAAATCGCCATCTGGCGGTTTCGGCTACTTTAAAATTGAGCATTCTCTTGTTGTTGGTGCTCAATCATGCGAATCAAATCATCAGGGCAGGTTCACACCCTGTACCGGTACGGCGGCCAGGTCGATGGAAAAACCATCGAGGTCAAGATTGGTACTCTTGCTGCGGGTACCAGACCGGACGCCATTCCGGTCGATTTACGCGACGATCTGACGCAAAAAGAATTGCGTGAGTTGGCCGAGCATCTGGACCATGAGCAGCTCGAAACATCCCGTGCTCGATTGTCTGCGCTGGTGTCCAACCTGGACACCGCAGCTGGGTTGATCGGCCCCCAAACCCTGGATGCCAAGGCCGCCGAGAAACTGGCTGATTCCTTGTCCAGAACGATTGCCGCTGTCCGTCGAGTTCAGCGTGAGCATCGGGCCAGTGCGCCGCCGGTTGATCTGCCCGTCAATCAGACTGGGTGATTCCACGGTCTGACTGGCTTGGCCGAGTGCGCCGTTTCTATTCTGACATTCGTACTCGTTCTCTCTGCCAAAAATTGATGTTCGATACCGCCTTTTGATACTCCTGGAGTGCAAGGGCTAAATCGCGCTTCGCTAATTTATCTTCCTTGCCATGGGTTTCACCCCTGGACCCCTTGCGCTCTCACTGTGTTCGATCGTTATGCTGCCTGCTACACACCCCGCCGCCGCCCGTATTGACCGCCCCCGACCCCGTGGGCGGGTGCCGCTGACCGCTGCGAAAAAGCGCGCCCTCTGCGTGTCCGTTCGCCTCAACACGGCCGAGCTGGCCCAGCTCGATGCTGTTCGTGGCCGATTCAAGCGTGGGCATTGGCTGCGGATCGCGGCGCTGGCTCATCTGCCACCCATGGTGCCCGCTGTCAACGCACAGGCCTCCCGAGTTCGACACCAAGTTCCATTTTTCACCGATTTCTCGAGCGTGCAGTCAATCGAATCAATGCCTTAGAGCAGTCGAGTCAAGAATACGTAGTGGCAATGTGTTGAGGCATTAGTGGTGGCAATCATTGGTATTGTTTGCTACACTCCGGGCTATGTTCATCAAGCCCACCCGATCCGGCGGCCACACCTACCTGCAATTGGTCGAGTCCTACCGCAATGACGCCGGCCAGCCTCGCCAGCGCACGGTGGCAAGCTTAGGCCGGCTCGACGAGGTCG
>JANPNG010000047.1:0-3912 GCA_031427355.1 Hylemonella sp. | reverse complement strand
GCCGGAGGTGGCCCCTGCGGCTTGATGCTGGCCAATGAACTGGGGCGGCGCGGCATTCGCTGCTTGCTGATTGACCCCAAGCCCGGCACAGCCTTCAACCCGCAGGCCAATGCCACGCAGGCGCGCACCATGGAGCACTTTCGCCGCCTGGGCTTTGCGCACAAAATCCGCGCCCTGGGCCTGCCAGCCGATCACCCGAGCGACATTGCTTACCTAACGCGCTTTAGCGGGCGCGAACTGGCGCGTCTGCGCTTGCCCACCGCTGCTGTAGCCACGCAAGTCATCAAGACCATGGGCGGCTCTTGGAGTGCAGCCGAACTGCCGCACCGGGTGTCGCAAAAGTTTGTGGAAGTCACCTTGCGTGAAGAGGCCGAAAAACAGGCCAGCGTGGAGGTGCGCTACGGCTGGCGTTTGCAAGCCTTTGAAGACTGCGGCGACCACATTGAAGCCACCATCGCGCCGGTGGATGACAGCCAGCACATCACCGTCCACGCCCAGTACCTGATCGGTGCGGACGGCGCACGCAGCAGGGTGCGCAGCCAACTCGGCTTCACATGGGAGGGCGACACCGGCATCAAGCGCAACTTCATGGGCGGCAAGATGTTTGCCGTGTACATGAAGGCGCCCGATTTTTACCGACTCAACCCGAATGACCGCGCCTGGATGTACGTGATGGTGAACCCCGCTTTGCGCGCCTTCATCATGTCAGTCGATGGGGTCGGTGAATTCGCCTTTCACACCCAGGTGCCTGAGGGCGTGGACGGTGACAGCCTGACCGAAGCCGATGCGCGGCGCTTGTTTGCGCAGGCCAGTGGGCTCGATATTCCGATTGAAATTCTGTCGCTGGCCACCTGGACGGCAGGCCACGCGCTGGTGGCCTCAGGCTTTCAAAAAGGGCGTGTGATCTTGGGCGGGGATGCGGTGCACCTCTTCACCCCCACTGGCGGCCTGGGCTACAACACGGCGGTGGAAGACGCGGTTAACCTGGGCTGGAAATTGGCCGCCGTCATCAAAGGCCAAGCCCCTGCCACGCTGCTGGACAGCTACGAGCAAGAGCGCAAACCACTGGCCGAGCGCAACACCGGCCACGCCAGGCGCTTGGCCGACTCGATTGGCCTGTTCGACGCCGTGCCCGAACTGGACGACGACTCACCCACTGGCGAGCAAGCTAGGCAAATCGCGTCTGAGTACCTGAACGCCCATGTGCGGCGCGAGTTCAACATCCCCGGCATCACGTTTGGCGGTCGCTACGATGGCTCGCCCCTGATCGTGCCCGATGGCACAACGCCGCCGGTTGATGCGGCCAACAGCTACACGCCCAGCGCCTGCCCGGGCGGGCGCCCGCCCCACGCCTGGCTGGCGGATGGCCGCTCTTTGTACGACAGCTTTCATTTTGAATGGACCTTGCTGGTGCTGGGCCCCAAACCGCCTACGGTGTCAGCCTTTGAAACATACGCTCGGGAGCGTGGCATCAGCCTGGCTGTGGTGCGCCACGCGGCTGAAGAATTGCTGGCGCTCTATGAAGCGCCGCTGGTGCTGATCCGCCCCGATCACATCATCGCCTGGCGCGGCCACAGCGATGTGGTCGCCCAGGCGGTGATCGCCCAGGCTACGGGATCCAGCGCGCCAGGGTCTGGCGTAGCGTGGCGATGTTGAACGGTTTGGACAGGTAATCGTTCATACCCAGTTGCAGGCATTTATCGCGTTCAAGCTGCCGCCCACACCATCACCGCCCCAGCCGCGTAACCCGTAGCGGCAGCACCCGTGCGGGGGCGAATCAGTATCTCTACATCACGGTTCAGCAAGGTGATGTAGTGCAACAAGCGCTCGCTGGAAAAGCGGCTCAGCTTGTAATGTTTAAGCTCTGACACATGCGGCTGCGCAATGCCTAGGCGCTTGGCGCAGGCGGCCTGCGTCAAACCCTCGGCTTGCAGCAAGTCATTTAAACGCAACGCCAGTTGCACGCGCAATTGGCGCTCTGCGGAGTCTGGCAGACCCAAGTCAGCAAACACATTGCCCGAGCCCATTTCAACGGCCTCGGGGGCGATAGGTTTAGTCTTGATGTTCATACATGTCCTTGTAATGCTGCTGGGCCAGCTTTAAACGCTCGCCAATTTTTGCTATATCGCCCGCCCCCGTGCGAACCCCACTGGGCGACTTTTTTTGAAAACAATGCAGCACGTAAACCGCCTGCGCAAAACGCACGGTGTACACCACCCTGAAAGTGTCGCCACGGTGGTTTTCGACCAACTCCAACACCCCGGCACCCTCGCCCTTCCATGGTTTGGCCTGCGGCGGCGTTGCCCCCGCCTGCACAACGCCCAGCGCATAACCAAAATCGTCCACCACCTCGGCCGGTAATGTCAATAAATCTTTTTTAGACAAACCCACCCAATGCAAGGGCTTTTCAGAACGGGGGATTGGCATGTGTTGAATTATACCTAATTAGATATTTTTACCCACCTGTTTTACTGCTATTCAGCGGAATAGTTACTACTGATTTAATAGCTACTTATGCACATGTTGATTGGGCTAGAGCCCTAAATGACCTTAAAAATCGCCCAGGCTACGGGATCCAGCGCGCCAGGGTCTCGCGCAACGTAGCGATGTTGAAGGGCTTGGACATGTAATCGTTCATGCCCAGTTGCAGGCATTTATCGCGCTCGGCAGTAGCGGCATTGGCGGTCATCGCGATGATGGGCAGCCGACTGCCACCCGCTCTGATCTGCTCGGTGGCCGCATAGCCGTCCAGCACGGGCATGCGGCAATCCATCAAGACCAGATCGAAGTCGCCAGCGAGCACAGCATTGACCGCCTCCTGGCCGTTGTCAACCATGGTGATGTGCACAAAACCGATTTGCTGGAGCTGGGCCCGGGCGAGCAACTGGTTGATCGCGTTGTCTTCAGCCATCAGAATACGGGTCGGGCTCAGTACGGGCACTGGCACTGGCACTGGCACTGGCACTGGCACTGGCACTGGCACTGTTTGCGCGACTTCAGTGAAGGGGATGTCGCAACTGAAGACGCTGCCCTGGCCGGGCGTGCTGGTCAGCGCCACCTCGCCGCCCAGGTGCTCGCACAACTGCTTGACGATGGCCAGGCCCAGGCCGCTGCCACCGTATTGGCTTGTGCTTGATGAATCAGCCTGGGTGAAGCGTGTGAACAGGCGCGGCTGCGCTTCGGGGGCAATGCCGATGCCGCTGTCATGCACGCTAAAGCGCAACAGACAACTGTGTCCGTCGCCGCTCAGGCGTTGCACGCTCAGGCCGATTTCTCCTTGCGGCGTGAACTTGAGCGCGTTGACCAGCAGGTTGTTCAGAATTTGCCGCAAGTGGCCGGGGTCGCCCAGCAGCGTCTTGGGCACACCGGGCGCTTTCTTGGTGCTAAACACCAGACTTTTTTCGTGGGCGCGCAGGGTGTAGAGCTCGGTGAGTTCCGACAGCAACTCATTCAGGCTGAAGGGAATGTGCTCGACATCAAGCTGACCGGCTTCAATCTTGCCGATGTCCAGCAGGTCGTTGACCAGCGCCAGCAGGGTCTTGCCGCTGGAATGGGCCAGCGCCGCATACTGACGCTGCTGCGGCGTCAAGCGCTCGGTCAGCAGCAGCTCGGTCATGCCCAGCAAGCCGTTGAGCGGGGTGCGAATTTCGTGGCTCATGGTGGACAGGAAATCGCTCTTGGACTGGTTGGCCGACTCGGCGGCGTCAGTAGCCCGCTTTTGCCGCATTTCGCTCTCGCCCAGCGCCTGCGTGCGCTCGAGCACGCGCCGCTCCAGCGTGTCATTGAGTTCGCGCAGATGCGCCTCGGCCTGCTTGCGCTCGGTGATGTCGTTGACGGTCAGAAACGCGGACTGCTTGCCGACGCTGTCCCGGACTGAGGTACCGTTATAGCTGAGGATGCGCTCCATGCCGG
>JANPNG010000046.1:0-11693 GCA_031427355.1 Hylemonella sp. | reverse complement strand
GTCGAGGAGGGCTACAAGCCCATCCCTGAACGTCTGAAAACTTACAAGGAATTTGTCATCGGTCTGGACGATGCGCAGGCCAAGCAGCAGTCCGCACGTTGCATGGACTGCGGTATACCGTTTTGTATCAGCGGTTGCCCGGTCAACAACATCATTCCGGATTTCAATGACATGGTGTTCCGCGCCGACTGGAAAGATGCGATTGACACCCTGCACAGCACCAATAATTTCCCCGAGTTCACGGGTCGTATTTGCCCCGCGCCTTGCGAGGCCGCTTGCACGCTGAACGTGAACGACGCTGCGGTAGGCATCAAGTCGATTGAGCACGCCATCATTGACCGTGCCTGGCACGAAGGCTGGGTCGTGCCGCAACCCGCCCTGCACAAGACCGGGAAGATGGTGGCCGTCGTGGGTTCCGGCCCCGCAGGCATGGCCGCCGCCCAGCAACTGGCGCGCGCCGGTCACGATGTGACGCTGTTTGAGAAAAACGACCGCGTGGGTGGTCTGTTGCGCTACGGCATTCCTGACTTCAAGATGGAGAAGTCGCACATTGACCGCCGCGTGGTGCAGATGCAAGCCGAGGGCGTGACCATCCGTACCAGCGTGCTGATCGGAGAATTCCCGGCGGACAGCAAAGTCACCAACTGGGCCAAAGAAACCATTTCTGCCACTCAGCTGCAAAAAGATTTTGATGCGGTACTGCTGACGGGCGGAGCCGAACAGTCGCGCGACCTGCCGGTGCCGGGGCGTGAACTGAGTGGTGTTCATTTCGCCATGGAGTTTTTGCCGCAACAGAACAAAGTCAACGCGGGTGACAAGCTCAAAGCGCAATTGCGTGCCGACGGCAAGCACGTCATCGTGATTGGCGGTGGTGACACGGGCTCTGACTGTGTCGGCACCAGCAACCGCCATGGCGCGGCCAGCGTGACGCAGTTTGAAGTCATGCCCCAGCCGCCCGAAGAAGAAAATCGCCCCATGACTTGGCCCTATTGGCCGCTCAAACTGCGTACCAGCTCCAGCCATGAAGAAGGTTGCGTGCGTGAATTCGCCGTTTCCACCAAGGAATTCATGGGCGAAAAGGGCAAGGTCACCGGTCTCAAAACTGTGCAGATCGAGTTCAAGGGCGGCAAGTTGATTGAAGTCCCCAACACCGAAAAAGAATACAAGGCCGATCTGGTCTTGCTGGCCATGGGCTTTGTCAGCCCGGTGGCGACCATGCTGGAGTCCTTCGGCATTGACAAGGACGGTCGCGGTAATGCCAAAGCGAGCACAGAGGCACAAGGGGGCTATGCCACCAACGTGCCCAAGGTGTACGCCGCCGGCGATATCCGCCGTGGCCAGAGCCTGGTGGTGTGGGCCATTCGTGAAGGCCGTCAGGCGGCACGTGCGATAGATGAGTTCTTGATGGGGTCCAGCGAATTGCCTCGCTGATCTTGCCTGCCTGCTGTGGCGGTCCAACTATCCCTTATGATTCAAGAGCCGGACTGTTCCGGCTTTTGACATTTATGGCCGCATCCACCTCTGAACCCCTCGTCGAACTGCGCAATCTGACCTTTGGGTATGGGGATCGCGTCATCCTGGATAACGTGACCTTGAGCGTGCCGCGTGGCAAAGTCACGGCACTGATGGGGGCGTCTGGCGGCGGGAAAACAACGATATTGCGGCTGATCGGTGGACAAAACCGGGCACAGGCGGGTGAGCTGCTGTTCGACGGTCAGGATGTGACGGTGATGGACCAGACGCAAATTTATGCAGCCCGGCGTCGCATGGGCATGCTATTTCAGTTCGGTGCTCTGTTTGCTGACATCAATGTGTTCGAAAACGTCGCCTTCCCTTTACGTGAGCATACCGACCTGCCAGAGCCCTTGATTCGAGACATTGTGTTCATGAAACTCAATGCCGTTGGTCTGCGCGGTGCGCGTGGCCTCATGCCCAGCGAGGTGTCGGGGGGCATGGCGCGGCGCATTGCGCTGGCGCGTGCCATTGCCCTTGACCCGGAGCTGGTGATGTACGACGAGCCGTTTTCCGGCCTGGATCCGATTTCCCTGGGCACGGCCGCTCGTCTGATTCGCCACTTGAATGACGCCATGGGCCTGACCAGCATCTTTGTTTCGCACGAACTTGAGCAGACCTTTGCCATTGCCGATCATGTGATCATTTTGGCCAACGGCAAGATTGCTACCGAGGGCACGCCCGACGAGGTGCGCCAAAGCACAGACCCGCTGGTCTACCAGTATGTGAATGCCCTGCCTGATGGCCCGGTCCGCTTTCACTATCCGGGGCTCTCGGTGGAGGAGGATTTTGGTCTGGGTCTGAACTTGCCGAAGTCACAGCGACCAGGAGATTCGACATGAGCTGGTACACCCCTTCGAACCTCGGGTTTTCTACCCGCAGCAAGTTGGCCGATCTGGGCCACGGTGCCCGCTTGTTCTTTCGGCTTTTGGGTACTTTAGGCTCAAGTTTTCGGCGCTTTGGCCTGATCCGCGATCAAATCCATTTTCTTGGCAATTATTCACTGGTCATCATTGCGGTGTCGGGTCTGTTTGTCGGCTTTGTGTTCGGCCTACAGGGTTACTACACCTTGCAGCGTTATGGTTCATCCGAAGCCTTAGGGCTGTTGGTGACATTGAGTCTGGTGCGTGAACTCGGCCCGGTGGTGACTGCCCTGTTGTTTGCCGGGCGAGCCGGTACGTCCCTGACCGCCGAGATTGGCCTGATGAAAGCGGGCGAGCAGATCAGCGTCATGGAAATGATGGCGGTGGACCCGGTACAGCGCATTCTGGCGCCGCGCTTCTGGGCGGGCGTGATTGCCATGCCCTTGCTGGCGGCTGTGTTCAGCGCCATGGGCATTATTGGCGGCTGGGTGGTGGGGGTTCTCATGATCGGTGTGGATGCCGGGTCGTTCTGGAGTCAGATCCAGGGCGGCGTGGATGTCTGGAAGGACGTGGGTAACGGCATGGTTAAAAGTATCGTCTTCGGGTTTACCGTGACCTTTGTCGCGCTGTTGCAGGGCTTTGAAGCCCAGCCTACCCCAGAAGGGGTGGCGAGTGCGACCACGCGCACTGTTGTGATGGCGTCCTTGTCTGTTCTGAGCCTGGACTTCATCCTAACCGCGATGATGTTCACGATTTAAAGAAAATTTTTGGGACATGCTGTAGCTACGCGAAGCGAGTCAGCCCTGTCCCCGACTGAAAAAAAGGATATTAGATGCAACGTTCAAAAAATGATGTGTGGGTGGGCCTGTTCGTTCTGATTGGTGCGGCAGCCATTCTGTTTCTGGCGCTGCAAGCGGCGAATTTGCTGAACTTGAGTTTTCAGTCCACTTACCGTGTGGAAGCCCGTTTTGACAACGTCGGTGGTCTTAAGCCTAAGGCGGCGGTACGAAGCGGCGGTGTGGTGGTGGGGCGCGTCGAATCACTGGCGTTTGATGACAAGACCTTCCAGGCCCGTGTCATGTTGTCGATGGAGAGCCGCTACGCTTTCCCGAAAGACAGTTCACTGAAGATTCTCACCAGCGGCCTATTGGGTGAGCAATACGTCGGCATTGAAGCCGGGGCCGACGAGAAGACCCTGGTGGCGGGCGACACCATCTCCAACACGCAATCGGCGGTGGTGCTGGAAAACATGATCAGCCAGTTCCTCTACAGCAAAGCCGCCGATGGAAAGACGCCCGTGGCCGCCACAGGCAAGAGCGTGAAATGACCACGCGGTCTTTTTTAACCCGCCCTGTTTGCTCAAGCGGGCAAGGCCAATTGCGCTTGTTCGTGCTGCTGCTGTGCTTGAGTCTGACGGGCTGCGCCACTGGGCCCAACGCGAACCCGGCAGACCCTCTGGAGCCGTTTAACCGCAGTATGTACAAATTCAACGACACGGTGGACCAAGCCGTGCTTAAGCCCGTGGCCACGGCGTACCGGGACGTGACACCTGATCTTGTGCGGCGGGGCGTTGGCAATTTTTTTGCAAACCTTCAGGACGCTTGGTCGTTTGTGAACAACGTTTTTCAACTCAAAGGTGAGGCCGCAGCCAGTAGCTTCATGCGCTTTAGTGTCAATACGGTTTTTGGCTTGGGCGGTGTGCTGGATTGGGCCAGCGAGATGAAAATGCAACGCTATACGGAAGATTTCGGTCAAACGCTGGGCTATTGGGGTGTCGGTGCCGGCCCTTACATCGTTTTGCCCCTGCTGGGGCCCTCCACACTGCGTGACACGGTGGCCCTGCCGGTGGATTTCAAAGGCGATGCGGTCAGCCAGATGGACAATGTGCCGGTGCGCAACACGCTTTTGGTGACGCGGGTGGTGGATAAACGTGCCGAGTTACTTAAGGCTGAGTCGGTGCTGGAAGAGGCTGCCTTGGACAAGTATTCGTTCATCCGAGATGCCTTCATGCAACGGCGCCGTAATGCCGTTTACGATGGCAACCCGCCTGAAGAAGAGCTAGAAGCACCGGAGGAAGATGCGGCGCCGCAAGATGCCGCGCCCAAGTGATGAGGGGTTCTAGTTACCCTGTTGCCACTCAGGTCGGCGCATTCTGGATCTAAGGCGTTATAGACGCCGTTGACTTTGTTTTAAGCGGAAGGACTTCTCATGTACCGTCGTGTATTCAATCGTTTGCTGGCCGGTGTGGTTGCCAGCGCCGTGGTGTTGATCCTCACCCCGGCCTTGGCCGCCGATGAGGCCGCTGATGCCATGATCCAGCGACTGTCCACCGATTTGCTCAACACCATCAAGACCGACAAGTCTTTGCAGTCCGGCAATGTGGCGCGCATCGTCACGCTGGTGGACAGCAAGATCATGCCCAATGTGAATTTCCATCGGATGACCGCCTCCGCCGTAGGGCCGAATTGGCGCAAGGCGACGCCTGAGCAGCAAAAGCGTTTGCAAGAGGAATTCAAAATCTTGCTGGTGCGAACCTATGCCGGGGCACTTTCTCAAGTCAACGATCAGGTGGTGGAGATGAAGCCTTTGCGCGCCTCGCCTGAAGACAAAGAAGTGGTCGTGCGCTCGGAAGTCAAAGGGCGCGGCGACCCGATTCAGCTCGACTACCGACTGGAAAAAACACCGGGCGACGGAGCAGGTTGGAAGATCTACAACCTGAATGTGCTGGGCGTCTGGCTGGTGGAGACCTATCGCAGCCAGTTTGCGCAGGAGATCAGTGCCAACGGTATTGACGGGCTGATTTGTTCGCTGGCGGATCGCAACAAAGCCAACGCCAAAAAAGGCTGATCGGTGTTTGTTCTCCCCCCCGAACTCACCCACGCGCAGGCCCGCGCCTGTTTGCAAATGCTGGTGCAAGGTCTGCGCCAGAATAAGGAAGCGGGCGTGATGGTGGACGCCAGCGCCTTGCAGCGTTTTGATTCATCCGCCCTGGCTGTGTTGCTGGAATTCAGGCGCGAATGCCTGGCAATGGGCCAGCGGTTTTCGATTCAGGGTCTGGCCCCCAAACTGGCCGACCTGGCCGCTCTCTACGGTATCGCCGAGCTACTGCCTGCTGCATGATCCGAATCAGTTGGGGACAGAGCTTGTTCGCTTCGCGTAACGGCGGTCTGTCCCGCAAGTCTTTAGAATAGTGGCCTCCCATGTCTGCCATCTCTTTTCAATCCGTTTCCAAAAACTATCCTGCGCCGCGTGGCCCCAAGGGGGCGACCTTTGCTGCGTTGGATGGCGTGAATTTCAACATCGAAGAAGGCGAATTCTTTGGCTTGCTCGGCCCCAATGGTGCAGGCAAGACGACCTTGATTAGTATTTTGGCAGGACTCACACGCGCCAGCGCTGGCCAAGTCCATGTACTGGGTAGCGATGTTCAAGGTGACTATGCCCAGGCGCGCAAAAAACTGGGCGTGGTGCCACAAGAGTTGGTGTTCGACCCCTTCTTCAATGTGCGGGAAGCCCTGCGCATCCAGTCGGGCTATTTCGGCATCCAAAACAACGATGACTGGATTGACGAACTGCTTGACAGTCTGGGCCTTGCCGACAAGGCCAACGCCAATATGCGTCAACTCTCAGGCGGCATGAAGCGCCGCGTGCTGGTGGCGCAGGCCCTGGTGCACAAGCCACCGGTGATCGTGCTGGACGAGCCCACGGCCGGGGTTGATGTGGAGTTGCGCCAAACCCTGTGGCAGTTCATCGCCAAGCTCAACAAGCAAGGCCATACCGTGCTCTTGACCACGCACTACCTCGAAGAAGCCGAAGCCCTGTGCGGTCGCATCGCCATGCTTAAGGCGGGCCGGGTGGTGGCGCTGGAGCGCACCAGTGAATTGCTCAAGGCTGCGTCCAGCCATGTGTTGCGACTCAAGCTGGATGGTGAATTGCCCGCAGCGCTGGCCGCCAAGGCGCGTGTGACGGGGCGCTTCGTGCAGTTCCCAACCCACAATGCCGAAGAGATTGAGAGTTACTTGGCGGCCATCCGACAAGCCGGACTGTTCGCTGAGGACGTAGAAATCAGCAAGGCGGATCTGGAAGATGTTTTCATCGCCGTGATGGGGCAACAAGCATGACTGGCTGGCAAGCGCTGCTGTACAAAGAAACGCTGCGTTTCTGGAAAGTTGGTTTCCAAACCGTGGCCGCACCGGTGCTGACCTCGGTGCTGTACCTGCTGATCTTCGGTCATGTGCTGGACAAACACGTCAAGGTCTATGACCAGGTGAGTTACACCGCGTTTTTGGTGCCTGGCCTCATCATGATGAGTGTCTTGCAAAACGCATTTGCCAACAGCTCGTCCTCGCTGATCCAGAGCAAGATCATGGGTAATTTGGTGTTTTTGCTGCTCACACCTTTGTCACACTGGAACTGGTTTTTCGCCTATGTTGGCTCCTCGGTGGCGCGCGGTTTGGTGGTGGGGGGCGGTGTGTTTGCGGTGACAGCGTGGTTCACTGAGTTGAGTTTTGTGGCCCCGGTGTGGATTTTTGTGTTTGCCTTGCTGGGCGCCGCTCTGCTGGGCACGCTCGGGTTGATTGCAGGTTTGTGGGCCGAGAAATTCGACCAGCTCGCCGCTTTTCAAAACTTTGTCATCATGCCCATGACCTTTCTCAGCGGTGTGTTTTATTCCATCCACTCGTTGCCCGATTTTTGGCAAAGCGTCAGCCATCTCAATCCATTTTTCTACATGATCGACGGTTTTCGCTACGGATTTTTTGGTGTCAGTGATGTGTCGCCCTGGCTCAGCCTGAGCATTGTGGGTGTGGTGCTGGCGTTGGTCTCTGCGCTGGCCGTGCATTTGCTGCGCATCGGCTACAAAATTCGCGGTTAATCGCTTTTTAGTAAATTCAAACCCCATGACCGCCGACGAACTCAAATCAGTCATCCAAGCCGGGCTCGCCTGCGAGCACCTTGAGCTGGAGGGCGATGGCCGCCACTGGTACGCCACCATTGTCTCAACTGAGTTTGAAGGCAAGCGCGCCATTCAACGCCACCAGCGCGTCTATGCCACCCTGGGTGCAAAAATACAAACGGACGAGGTGCATGCCCTGTCGATGAAGACGCTGACCCCGGCGGAGTGGGCTGCTGGGCAAAACCCATCGCACTGAGTGCGACTGAACGCTGATGGATTCCTGGATTCCCACCCGCGCAGGAAAACGAAGTTTCAGCGAAGACTAGCTTGTCATCAAGTGATGTCGTCGCTAATGACCAATATTTGAAGAGCTATGGATAAATTATTGATTCGCGGTGGCCGACAACTCCGGGGCGAGGTGCGGATTTCGGGTGCCAAAAACGCGGCCCTGCCGGAACTGTGCGCCTGTTTGCTCACCGCCCAACCCGTCACACTGGCCAACGTGCCGCGTCTGCAAGACGTGGCCACCATGCTCAAGCTGATCCGCAATATGGGCGTCAGCGCGGAATGGGGTGAAGACGGCTCGGTGCGCGTGGACGCGGGGGGCTTGAGTTCGCCCGAAGCGCCTTATGAGTTGGTCAAGACCATGCGCGCATCGGTGCTCGCCTTGGGGCCGTTGCTGGCGCGATTTGGTGAGGCCACGGTCTCGCTGCCCGGTGGTTGTGCCATTGGGTCACGCCCGGTGGATCAGCACATCAAGGGCTTGCAGGCCATGGGCGCGGAGATCGTGGTGGAGCACGGCTACATGCTGGCCAAGCTGGCCATGGTCGATGGTGTGCGACGCAGCCGCCTACAGGGCGCACGCATCACCACTGACATGGTCACCGTCACGGGCACTGAGAACTTCCTCATGGCCGCTGCTCTGGCAGAGGGCGAAACGGTGCTGGAAAACGCCGCGCAAGAGCCCGAAATTAGCGACTTGGCCGAGATGCTGATCCAGATGGGCGCGAAGATTGAAGGCCATGGCAGCAGCCGCATCCATATCCAGGGTGTGGAGCAACTGCAGGGCTGCACGCACCAAGTGGTGGCCGACCGCATCGAGGCCGGTACTTTTCTGTGCGCCGTCGCAGCGACCGGTGGCGATGTCATCTTGAAGCATGGCCGCGCCGAGCACCTCGGCGCGGTGATCGAGAAGCTGCGCGATGCGGGAGCCAGCGTCACCGCCGTGACGGGTGGCATCCGGGTGCAGTCACTAGGACCTGCGCGCCAGCATCTGAAAGCCCAGAGCTTTCGCACGACGGAATACCCAGGCTTCCCCACCGACATGCAGGCCCAGTTCATGGTGCTCAACGCGATCGCGCAGGGCACCTCGCGCGTGACAGAAACTATTTTTGAAAACCGTTTCATGCACGTCAACGAGCTGGTGCGTTTGGGTGCTCACATCCAGATCGACGGCAAGGTGGCGCTGATTGAAGGCGTAGATCAGCTCTCGGGGGCCACGGTGATGGCCACTGATCTGCGCGCCTCGGCCAGTCTGGTGATTGCTGGCTTGGTGGCCGAAGGCGACACCGTGGTGGAGCGCATCTACCACCTAGACCGCGGTTACGACCAGATGGAGGCCAAGCTCCAAGGCATTGGCGCTGACATTGAAAGACTGAAATGATCACACTCGCACTCTCCAAGGGTCGTATTTTTGAGGAAACCCTGCCCCTGCTCAAAGCCGCTGGCATTGAGGTGCTGGACGACCCTGAGAAAACCCGCAAGCTGATTTTGGCGACCAACCAGCCCGAGGTGCGGGTGGTGTTGGTGCGCGCAACAGACGTGCCCACCTATGTGCAGTACGGTGGTGCAGATTTAGGCATCACCGGCAAAGACACGCTGATCGAGCACGGCATGGAGTGGGGCGGTGCGGCCACCATCGGCGGGCTTTACGAGCCGCTGGATTTGCAGATTGCCAAGTGCCGCATCAGCGTGGCCGTGCGTGAAGGCTTTGACTACGCCGCCGCCGTACGACAAGGCGGTCGTCTGACGGTGGCCACCAAGTACGTGGCGATTGCGCGCGAATTTTTTGCCACCAAGGGCGTGCACGTGGATTTGATCAAGCTCTACGGCAGCATGGAGCTGGCCCCCTTGACCGGACTGGCCGACGCCATTGTTGATCTGGTCTCCACTGGCAACACCCTCAAGGCCAACCACCTGGTGGAGGTGGAGCACATCATGGACATCAGTTCGCGTCTGGTGGTGAACCAAGCCGCCCTCAAGCTCAAGCAGGCCCCGATTCGCCGCATCATTGACGCTTTTGCCGGGGCCCTTGCGGCTCAATCATCGCTATGAATTTGGTAGCTGCTTGTGCACGTCTTTCAACGGCTTCAGCCGATTTTGAGGCTCAATTCAAGGCCCGCTTGCACTGGTCAGGCGAGACCGATGCCGAGATCGAATCACGCGTCGCCAGCATCTTGGCCGACGTGCAGCAGCGCGGCGATGCGGCAGTGTTGGCGTACACGCAGCGTTTTGACGGTGTGCAGGCCACATCGATGCAAGCGCTAGAGCTGACGCAAGCTGAACTCAAAGCCGCGTTTGACGGCTTGCCCGATGCGCAGCGCGAAGCCTTGCAGGCCGCAGCACAGCGCGTTCGTAGCTACCACGAGGCGCAAAAAAAGGCCAGTGGTGAGAGCTGGAGTTATCGGGACGACGACGGCAACTTGCTGGGCCAAAAGGTCACGCCGCTAGACCGCGTGGGCATTTATGTGCCGGGTGGCAAGGCGGCTTATCCCTCGTCGGTGCTGATGAACGCCATCCCCGCGCATGTGGCGGGAGTGGGTGAAATCATCATGGTGGTGCCCACGCCAGCCCGCAGGGATGGCGTCACCACGGACTCGCAAGGCGTCAAGAATCCTCTGGTGCTGGCCGCCGCTTTTGTCGCCGGTGTCACCCGTGCCTTCACCATCGGCGGCGCGCAAGCCATTGCCGCGCTGGCCTACGGCACGGCTACTATTCCCAATGTGGACAAAATCACTGGCCCCGGCAACGCCTATGTGGCCAGCGCCAAAAAACGCGTGTTTGGCACCGTGGGCATCGACATGATTGCGGGCCCCAGCGAGATTTTGGTACTGGCCGATGGCACCACCCCGCCCGACTGGGTGGCCATGGATTTATTCAGCCAGGCCGAGCACGATGAGCTGGCGCAAAGCATTTTGCTGTGCCCTGATGCGGCTTACATCGACGCGGTGCAGGCCGCAATGAATCGCCTGCTGCCCGAGATGCCGCGCGCGGCCATCATCGCCAAGTCCCTGAGCGACCGGGGTGCCTTGATCCACACCCGCAGCATGGAAGAGGCCTGCGCCATCAGCAACCGCATTGCGCCTGAACACCTGGAAGTCTCCAGCCGCGACCCGCACCGCTGGGAGCCATTGCTCAAGCACGCCGGGGCCATCTTTTTGGGGGCCTACACCAGCGAGAGCCTGGGCGACTACTGCGCCGGCCCCAACCACGTGCTGCCCACCAGCGGCACGGCGCGCTTTAGCTCGCCACTGGGTGTCTATGATTTTCAAAAACGCAGCAGCCTGATTGAGGTGAGCGAGCAGGGCGCGCAAACGCTGGGCCAGATCGCCTCGGTGCTGGCGCACGGCGAGGGTTTGCAGGCGCATGCGCGGGCGGCGGAGATGCGGATGAAGGATAAAAATTAACACTAATTCCGTGTTACACGAAATTAGTGTTAAAATCAGACCATGAAAAACGTCACCATCACCGTCGAAGAGTCGGCCCTGGAGTGGGCACGCATTGAAGCGGCCAAGCGCAACACCAGCGTGTCACGGTTGGTGGGCGAAATGCTGGCCGACAAGATGCGGCAAGAAGACGCCTATGCCCAGGCCATGCGTGGCTGGCTGGGCAAAGAGCGCCAGTGGCGCTCCGACGGCAGCGCTTACCCGACCCGTGAGCAAACGCACGACCGCTGCGCATGAGACGCCGGGCCGCTCCCAAGACGAATAGCACCGCAGTGCCCAGCACGAAGGTACTCCTGTGAACATCGTGTTTGTCGATGCCAACATCTTGCTCTACAGCGAAGATGGTGCTGACGCCCAAAAACAGGCCACTGCCCTGGCCTGGTTGCAAGTGTTGTGGCAACGCCGCATCGGCTGCACCAGCACGCAAGTGCTCAATGAGTTCTACGTGAATGCCACGCGAAAAATCACCCCCCCCCTGCCCGCTGGCGACGCCAGGGCCGAGGTGCGGCGCTATGCGCTGTGGCAACCGTGGACGACGGATCATGCGACGCTGGAGTCCGCCTGGGCGGTGGAAAGCCGCTATGGCTTGCATTACTGGGACTGCTTGGTGGTGGCCGCAGCGCAGCACCTGGGTTGCCGCTATCTCTTGTCTGAAGACATGGTCCATGAACAGTTTTACGACTCGGTTCAGGTGATTAACCC
>JANPNG010000045.1:0-3276 GCA_031427355.1 Hylemonella sp. | reverse complement strand
GAGCATCCGTTTCGGGTGATCAAGCGCCAGTTCGGCTATGTGAAAGTTCGCTATCGCGGTTTGAAGAAGAACACGGCCCAACTCGTCACGCTGTTTGCGCTGTCGAATTTGTGGATGGTGCGCGGCAAACTGATGGGAGCTCAGGGATGAGTGCGCCCGAAAGCCGGGGAAATGCCCTACAAGGGCTGAAAAGCAGCCCAATGGGTGCGCAAAACGGCGCCACTTTGAACGGTTGCGCGTGAAATTCCACCATTTGAAAACTACCGACTCGCTACGCCATTGGATTGCGAGTTATTCAGACCATCCTTAAGCGCGCAGGGGGAATCAATGCAAAGCAGATTGCTAGGCTGGCCCAGGTCAGCCAAGCGCGCCGTTGTCGTGGGTTTGGATGTGGCGTTGGCCCTGGCAGCCACTTGGATCGCATTCACCTTGCGGCTGGATGAGCTGAACCAGCCTACCGGTATGCAGTGGTGGGTGTACGTCTTGGCACCGGTGTTGTCCGTGCCAGTTTTTGTGAAGTTCGGCCTTTACCGGGCGATTTTTCGCTACACAGGCCAAGCGGCCCTGATGGCCACGGCCCAGGCGGTGGCGGTGTATGGCGGTTTGCTGCTGGGCATATTGCTCTGGCAGCGTTGGCCGGGTGTGCCGCGAAGCGTGGGCGTGTTGCAGCCGCTGATATTCCTTCTGCTGGTAGGTGCCAGCCGCGCCATGGCCCGCTTCTGGCTGGCGGGTTTGCAGCAGTCGCAGCACCCCTCAGGGGGGCGGTTGCTGATTTTTGGTGCGGGTACCGCCGGCGTTCAGACGGCTTCGGCGCTGGGGATTTCCCGTCAGTTTGTACTACTGGGCTTTGTGGATGACGATGCGACCAAGGTGGGGCGCAGCATCAACGGCGTGCCGGTATTTTCGCCAGCGCAGGTGCCGGAACTGGTCGCGCGCCAGGGTGTGACCGACATGCTGCTGGCCATGCCCAGCGCAAGCCGGGAACGGCGCAACAAAATCATCGAGAGCCTGCGCCATGTGCCGGTGCACATTCGCACGCTACCCGGCTTGGCTGATCTGGCCAGCGGGCGCGTCACCGTGCAGGATTTCAAGGAACTTGATATTGAGGATTTGCTGGGCCGAGACCCAGTGCCCCCCGACGCCGACTTGCTGGCGCGCAATCTGGCCGGCAAAGTGGTGTTGGTGAGCGGTGCTGGCGGCAGCATTGGCAGCGAGTTGTGTCGACAGATTTTGATGCAGCGACCGCGCCAGTTGCTGCTACTGGATCACAACGAGTTTGGTCTGTACAGCATTCACCAGGAATTGCAGGCTTTGGCAAAGACCAAAGGATTCACGTCCGAGCTGTTGCCGCTGTTGGGCAGTGTGGGCAATCCACAGCGCTTGCAGGACATCTGTCGCGCCCACCAACCCGCCATCGTCTTCCACGCTGCGGCCTACAAACATGTTCCCCTGGTGGAGTCCAATCCGGCCGAAGGCATCTTCAACAATGTGTTTGGCACGCTCAACATGGCGCAGGCGGCCATCGACTGCAAGGCGGATCGCTTTGTCTTGGTGTCCACCGACAAAGCCGTGCGCCCGACCAATGTGATGGGGGCCAGCAAGCGCATGGCCGAGCTCATCTTGCAGGCCTTGGCGGCGCAGGCTGGATCACAGGGCACACGCTTTGGCATGGTGCGCTTTGGCAATGTCCTGGGCTCCAGCGGCAGCGTGGTGCCCTTGTTTCGCAGTCAGCTAGACCATGGCGGCCCGCTGACGGTCACGCACGCCGAGGTGACCCGTTATTTTATGACCATGCCTGAGGCCGCCGAGTTGGTGCTGCAAGCGGGTGCCATGGCGGTCGGTGGCGATGTGTTTGTGCTGGACATGGGCCAGCCCGTGAAGATCATGGACATGGCGCGGCGCATGGTAGAGCTGTCGGGCATGACGGTGCGGGATGAGGCCAACCCCGATGGTGAGATTGAAATCAAGGTGACGGGTTTGCGGCCGGGCGAAAAGTTGTATGAAGAGCTCCTCATTGGTGACAACCCCTCGCCAACGGATCACCCCCGCATCATGAAAGCCCATGAGGATTTCTTGGACTGGCCCGAGTTGGACGTTCAGTTGCAGGCGCTGCGACAAGCCGCTGAGCGCAACGATGCGAGTGCCATTAAGTCGGTGTTACAGGCCTGCGTGCATGGGTACGCAGAGCAGCCGGATGCAAGGTGACAGTTTTGATGGGGTCCACCTCATGGGTTGGCATATACTTGTGCGCTATCCAACCAAGGTGAGAGGGCTTAAGCCATGACCGCCACGACCGTGTTCATTAACAACCGCAGCCAGGCGATTCGTTTGCCTGCGGAATTGCGACTGCCCGACAACGTGAAGCGGGTGGACGTGCGGGCGCGGGGCTGCGAGCGCATCATTGCGCCTCTAGGGCAGACGTGGGACAGCTTCTTTGTGGATGGACCTCGGGCCGCAGACGACTTTATGGACGCCCGCCCCAGCCAGGTGCAGTCCGAGCGGGACGCTTTCTGATGTTGTTGTACCTGCTAGATACCAATATCGTGATTTACGTGATCAAGCGCAGACCCTTGTCGGCGCTGGAGTTGTTCAATGAACACGCGGGGCACATGGCCATCTCAAGCATCACGCTGGCCGAGTTGCTGCATGGCGCAGAAAAAAGCAACGCGCCACTGCGCTCTCTTGCCGCAGTCGAAGACTTCTGTAGCCGGCTGGAGGTGCTGCCCTACGGCCCCAACGCGGCGCAGCACTACGGCAGCATTCGCAGTGCGCTGGAAAAACGGGGGCAAACGATTGGCGTGAACGACCTGCACATTGCGGCTCACGCCCGCAGTGAGGGTTTGACGCTGGTCTCCAACAACTTGGGTGAGTTTGAGCGGGTGGATGCGCTGCAATTTGCCAATTGGGCCGTATGAAGCCTTAATTCGAATTGCTAATTCGAGGCCTTAATTTTCTGGAAGAGTATTCATGACTGACGGTAACAACATCACACCTTCTATCACTCCCACCATCGCTGCGCTGGACAAGGCCGACATCCTGGCCCAAGCCCTACCCTACATCCGCCAATTCCACGGCAAGACCCTGGTCATCAAGTACGGCGGCAACGCCATGACCGACCCAGCCTTGCAAAAGGCTTTTGCCGAAGACGTGGTGCTGCTCAAGCTGGTGGGCATGAACCCGGTGGTGGTGCATGGGGGGGGGCCGCAGATCGAGGCCGCACTGGGTCGCCTGGGCAAGAAAGGCGAGTTCATTCAGGGCATGCGCGTGACCGACGCC
>JANPNG010000044.1:0-1939 GCA_031427355.1 Hylemonella sp. | reverse complement strand
TGGTGGTGGACTACACCCAGGGTGATTTGCAAGTGGGCGATGTATTTGTGCTGGTCACCGACGGCGTGCACGGTTTCGTGCGCTTGCGCCAACTGGCCGAGCTCTCGCAAAGTGCGCGTGAGCCTAGTCCAGCCCAGGCCCAGACCCTCAGTGAAAACCTGGTGAATGCCGCCATCAAAATGGGCAGCAACGACAACGCCACCGCGCTGGTGGTGCGCGTGCTGGGTTTGATGGACGCCACGCTGGACGACAAAAACCGCGCAGCGCAGGCCTTGCCCATACCCGTGCGCCTGAAAGTCGGCGACACCGTGGACGGCCTGCGCGTGACGGCATTGATTGCCGACAGCGGTATCAATCTGCTCTACCAAGTGCGTGACCCGCAGACACAAACGCTCTACGCCCTCAAAACCCTGCACCCCGCCCGTGCGGCGGACGCGCAAGAGCGCGCCATGTTGGCGCATGAAGCCTGGCTGGCGCAGTGCATGCAGACTTCTCTCGCAGCAGATCACTTGGTGCATCTGAACCAGGTTTTGCCCAGTGGCAAGTCCCCCACGGCGTATTACCTGCTGTACGACTGGCACTCTGGCGAAACCTTGCAGCAACAACTCGACCGCTCGCACAAATTCAGCCCGAACCAGGCCGTGGTGCTGGCCACGCAGGCGCTCAAAGCGCTGGGCCGCCTGCACCGCCAAAGCGTCATCCACCGCGACATCAAACCCGCCAACCTGCACCTGGGTGAAGACAGCGTGCTGCGCCTGCTCGACTTGGGCGTGGCCCTGAGCGGGCGCGAGCCCGAGGCCCTGCGCCGCCTGCACGCGGGCACGCCCAGCTACATCAACCCCGAGCAATGGGGCTTTGCCATCAAAGCCAGCGGCGTGGACGCCAAAGGCGTGGAAGAGCCGCCCGACGCGCAAAGCGATTTGTTTGCCCTGGGCGTCACCCTCTACCAACTGCTGACCAACGGCAAACTGCCCTATGGCGAAGTTCTGCCCTACCAGAGTGGCCGCTACTTCCGCGACCCCACGCCCCCCAGCCGCCACAACCCCGAGGTGCCCATCTGGCTCGACCACATCGTGCTCAAAGCTGTAGCCCGCGACAAACGCCAGCGCTTTGAGACCGCTGAAGAATTTCTGCTGGCGTTGGAGCGCGGTGCGTCTCGGCCCTTGTCCGCCCCCAGCGCGACGCCTTTGATCCAGCGCGACCCCACCATGATTTGGAAGCTGTTGTTGGCGTTTAGTGGGGTGTTTAATTTGTTGCTGGTTTATTGGGTGTTGTTTTTGCCGAAGTAGGGGAGCACAATCTTGAGCATGAATTAGGCGAGTTGACGGGGACAAAGATTTCAATCCCCACGCCGCATCCGCCTCGCAGGCAGCTTCGTTCAACAACGCTTATCTACTGAAGAAGGTGTTTCTGATGTCTACAGACTTGGTCTTGCGGCAGATAAACGTTACGCCTTGATCCCAATAATATGCAGAACCTATTTGACCAGCTGACTTCGATTAACTTATTCAAGGACATCGTTGTGCCCGCGATGGCTGCTTGGGGTGCACTGTGGATCGCAATGCGAAAGTTCAAACACGAGCGCTTATGGCAAGACAAGTACGCCTCGTATCAGCGAGTGCTTGAGGCGGTAGAAGCTATACGGTATTGGGGTGACGAAGTGTCATCCGAGACCCATATGCTGCCTTCAGTCGGTCACTTTGACGGTAAGACTCCTGCCGAGGTTTATGCCGCAGCTCAGCGAGAGGTCGTGCGGCAAACGACTGTTGGAACATTGCTTCTTTCCCGTGAGTTCATATCCAAGCTGAGGAAGTTCAGTTCCGATTTTTACGACGAGAGATACTCTGAGTCAGATGAGCACTATGACGACGACCGCGATGAGCACTTAGCGTATGGAAATCATGCCACGCGAGTGCGCAAGATTGCCGACGCCTACCGC
>JANPNG010000043.1:0-4993 GCA_031427355.1 Hylemonella sp. | reverse complement strand
GCGTAAGCGTGAATGTCATAGGGAAAGCCGTGCATCAGAAACACAGGCGTGGCGTCCTTCGGCCCGTATTCGGCATAGGCAATTTCCAGCACGCCGGCGTGAATTTTTTTCAGTGATTGCATCGGGGCTCCTGTAGCTTGGTTAGCACTCAAGCGTAACTCAAGGCCCGAAACTCCACCGCCTAGCTCCAGGGTTGAAATCACACCTAACGATCTACCGGTGATCAGCTGCCGCCCAGATCCACCCGCCACCCGTGCTTACAAGCGATATGGCACGCGAACCCCGGGCTCATCGTCTGCGAAATCTTTGGTGTTGCGAGTCACCAAAATTCGGTCGTGCACCTGCGCTGTCGCCCACACGATGTCGTTGATGAAGTAGGCCATTCGTTGCTGGGGATTTCCCTGATTCTGCCGCCCAGACTCCTAGACACTTATTAGACACCAGCCAACAAAAAAGGACTCACGATTTCTCGTAAGTCCTTGATTTATAACCAATAAATTGGTGGGCAGTGCAAGTTTCGAACTTGCGACCCCTGCAGTGTGAATGCAGTGCTCTACCCCTGAGCTAACCGCCCTGAATTGGGTTCAGGCAAGGCCCGAATTATGCCACAACATCAGCCACCAAATTCCGCCACAGCGTCTTGCCACCACTGGATTTGTCGAGCTGGGTCAGCTGGTCGAGGTGCGCGGCGCTCTCTTGTTCGTTGGCGGCAATCACAGGCAGACTGAAAGCACTCAGGTCCACTTTTTCGGCGTTCACTTGCGTTGATTCGGCGTCAAAAGCATCAATCAGCAAAGCATCTTGGCCGCGTGTGAGGTTGATGTACACATCGGCTAGCAATTCGGCGTCCAGCAAGGCACCGTGCAGAGTGCGTCCAGAATTGTCCACGCCCAGGCGCGAGCACAGCGCGTCCAGCGAATTGCGTTTGCCGGGGAACATTTCCTTGGCCATCACCAAGGTATCGGTCACGCTGGTGACGAATTCTCGGAACAGGGGTTTGCCGACCAACTCCAGCTCTTTGTTGAGAAAACCCACATCAAACTGCGCGTTGTGGATGATGATTTCGGCGTCCCGCAGGTAGTCCATCAACTCATCGGCCACCGCGTCAAATTTAGGCTTGTCACGCAAAAACTCATTGCTGATGCCATGCACTTTGAGCGCATCTTCATGGCTGTCGCGCTCTGGGTTCAGGTAGAAGTGTTTGTTGTTGCCGGTGAGCTTGCGGTTGAGCAGCTCAACGCAGCCGATCTCAATCACGCGGTCGCCAGTGGCGGCGGACAGGCCGGTGGTTTCAGTATCCAAAAAAATTTGGCGCATAGGGAATGCTAGTGATTTTCTTTGGCGTGGTTGATGGAGTACTTGGGGATCTCCACCACCAGATCTTTTTGTGCCAGGATGGCCTGGCAGCTCAGACGCGAGTTGGGCTCTAGGCCCCAGGCGCGGTCTAGCAGGTCTTCTTCGTTTTCGTCTTGCTCGTTGAGAGATGCCAAGCCCTCGCGCACGATGACGTGGCAGGTGGTGCAGGCGCAGCTCATGTCGCAGGCGTGCTCGATGTTGATGTGGTTCTCTAGCAGGGCTTCGCAAATGGACGTTCCGGCAGGGGCTGAAATTTCAGCGCCCTGCGGGCAGTACTCTGGATGGGGAAGAATCTTGATGATGGGCATAAAGTGACTTTAAACGGTGGCGATGTTTTTGCCGGACAAGGCTTTTTGAATGCCCCGGTTCATGCGCTGGGCAGCAAAGGACTCGGTGCCTTTGGCCAGTGCGTCGGTAGCGGCTTCTACAGTTGCGGCTTGGTCTGATGATTTGGCGGCGGCCAGCGCGGCCATCAAGCGGTCGATGGCCTCGCGCTCCTCAGTTTCGAGCAAATCACCATCAGCCTCCAACGCACTCTGGGTGGCCAGCAGCATGCGGTCGGCGTCCACTCGCGCTTCAATCAGCGCGCGAGATCGCATGTCCTCATCCGCCGTGGCAAAACTGTCTTGCAACATGCGGGCAATTTGTGCGTCTTCCAGCCCATAAGAAGGCTTGACGTCAATGCTGGCCTGCACACCGCTCACCTGCTCATGCGCACCCACATGGAGCAGACCGTCTGCATCGACTGTAAAGGTCACGCGAATACGCGCTGCACCGGCGGCCATGGGAGGAATGCCGCGCAGCTCAAAACGCGCCAGACTGCGGCAATCGGCCACCAGGTCGCGCTCGCCCTGCACCACGTGCAGGGCCAGGGCGGTCTGGCCGTCTTTGTAGGTGGTGAAATCTTGCGCCATCGCGGTGGGGATGGTCTGGTTGCGCGGCACGATGCGCTCCACCAGGCCGCCCATGGTCTCTACGCCAAGCGAGAGGGGAATCACGTCCAGCAGCAACAAGTCATCGGTGGTTGCGTTGCCCGCAAGCTGGTTGGCCTGAATGGCCGCACCCAAGGCCACGACCTCGTCGGGGTTGAGGTTGATGAGTGGCTCGCGCCCGAACAACTCAGCCACCGCACGCCGAATTTGCGGCATGCGGGTGGAGCCGCCCACCATCACCACGCCTTTGATCTCGTCGGCGCTGAGCTTGGCGTCACGCAAGGCCTTGCGCACAGCACTCAAAGTGCGTCCGGTGAGGCTTGCAGAAAGACTCTCGAATTGCGGGGTCGTGACATTCAAGCTCACGGCGTGGTCTGCAACTGTGGCCACAAAGGTGACTGAATCGACGGCGGATAAAGCCTCTTTGGCGGCCCGTGCCGCCACCTTCAGTGCCACCTTGTCCATGGCCGTTACGCTGGACAAACCGGTTTGCTGCAAGACCCAATCGACCAAAGCCGCGTCGTAATCATCACCGCCCAAGGCTGAGTCACCGCCTGTCGCAATCACTTCAAACACGCCCTGCGTCAGCCGCAGAATGGAGATATCAAACGTGCCGCCACCCAGGTCGTAAATGGCGTAAATGCCTTCGCTGGCGTTGTCCAGGCCGTAGGCAATGGCGGCGGCTGTGGGCTCGTTGATCAGGCGCAGCACGTTCAGGCCGGCCAGTTGCGCGGCGTCTTTGGTGGCTTGGCGCTGGGCGTCGTCAAAGTAAGCGGGCACGGTGATGACCGCACCAAACACGTCTTCATTGAAGGTGTCTTCGGCGCGGTAACGCAACGTGGCCAAAATATCGGCGCTCACCTCCACCGGTGACTTCTCACCCCCCACCGTTTGCAGACCCAACATGCCGGGGTGATCGACAAAGTGGTAGGGCAGTTTTTCGCGTCCAGCCACATCGCTCACGCTGCGGCCCATGAAGCGTTTGACCGATGCAATGGTGTTCTCAGGGTCGCCCGCTTGCGCGGCCTGCGCCTCGCGCCCGATTTGTCGTCCGCCGTTGGCGAGGTAGCGCACGACCGACGGCAAGATGACGTGGCCCTGTTCGTCGGGCAGGCACTCTGCCACACCGCTGCGCACGGAGGCCACCAATGAATGGGTCGTACCCAAGTCAATGCCCACAGCCACACGGCGTTTGTGCGGGTCGGGCGTGTGGCCGGGTTCGGAGATTTGCAGGAGTGCCATTGCTTTTTAATCAGTTGAGGACAGAGCTGGCCAGCTTCGCGTGGCTGCGGTCTGTCCCGCAAAGTTTCAGGAATTCATGTTTCCAGTCGTTCAAACCGGTTTTCGATATCACGAGAGAAGCGTTCGATGAACATCAGCGCCCTAACCTGCGCCACCGCAGACGAGTAGTCATGCGCCACGTCCAGAAATTGCTCACATTTTTGTAGCGACTCACGCATATTTTTATTGACTTCCGAGCTGATTTGATTCAATTCTTCGACGCCATGGGCATCGTCCAACGCTTCACGCCACTCCATTTGCTGCATCAAAAACGCGGCGGGCATGGCGGTGTTGTCTTCGGCCTTGATGGCCGCGCCGTTCAACTCGCACAGGTAAGCGGCGCGCTTGAGCGGGTCTTTCAGCCGTTGATAGGCTTCGTTGATGCGCGCCGACCACTGCATGGCCACGCGCTGGGCGCTGGCCCCTTGGGCTGCAAACCGATCGGGATGAATTTCACGCTGCAACTCTTTCCAGCGGGCGTCCAACGCTGCGCGGTCTTGTGCGAAACGTGGCACCAGACCAAAAAGTTCGAAATCGCTGGACTGGAGATTCACACCCGAAACGACTCACCGCAGCCGCACTTGTCGCGCTCGTTCGGGTTGTTGAAGCGAAAACCTTCGTTCAAGCCCTCGCGTACAAAATCGAGCTGCGTGCCGTTGATGTAAGACAGGCTTTTGGGATCGACCAGCACCTTGATGCCCTGGTCTTCAAACACCACATCTTCAGGTGCGAACTCGTCCACGTACTCCAGCTTGTACGCCAAGCCTGAGCAACCCGTGGTCCTCACACCCAAACGCACGCCCACACCCTTGCCGCGCTTGGCCAGGTAGCGGTTGACGTGCCGGGCGGCAGCTTCAGTCAAAGTAACAGACATAGTGGTTTCAGTTCAGTACGGCGTGTTTTTTCTTGTAGTCATCAACTGCGGCCTTGATGGCGTCTTCGGCCAGGATAGAGCAATGAATCTTGACCGGTGGCAGGGCCAGCTCTTCGGCGATTTGGCTGTTTTTCAAAGCGGCGGCCTCGTTCAAGGTTTTGCCTTTGACCCACTCGGTGACGAGCGAGCTGGAGGCAATGGCCGAGCCACAGCCGTAGGTTTTAAAGCGTGCGTCTTCAATCACGCCCGTCACTGGGTTGACCTTGATTTGCAGCTTCATCACGTCGCCGCAAGCCGGTGCACCAACCATGCCGGTGCCTACGGTGTCGTCGCCTTTTTCAAACGAGCCAACGTTGCGGGGATTTTCGTAGTGGTCTACCACTTTTTCAGAATAAGCCATGATTTTTTACCTTTAAATTAGTTCAGACAAGGTTAATGCGCAGCCCACTGGATGCTGGAAATGTCCACGCCATCCTTGAACATTTCCCACAGCGGGGAAAGTTCGCGCAGTTTGGCCACGTTCTCTTTAATCGTGCCGACTGCGTAGTCA
>JANPNG010000042.1:0-1973 GCA_031427355.1 Hylemonella sp. | reverse complement strand
GGAGAACATGTCGTCCGGCGACCAGATCACCAAGCCTGCATGGTCTTTTTCAGCCAGGTTGATGGCCCGCGTGAGCCCCTCAGTCACGCCTGGGCTGATGGCGTGCATCTTGGTTTTGATGCTGGCGATCAGCACGCTGTCAGTCGCCGCGTCGTCCAACACCCACAGGCGGATGGCGTCGTCTTCATGCAGCGTCTTGCCTGCGGACTGGGCTGACTGTGCGCCGGAGCCGAGCACGCTCTCCGGGAAGTGCTGTCGTGCATAGACCGGCAAGTCATGGCGTGGCTCGAATTTTTGTGTGCTGGGGTTCCAGGAGCCCGCAGGCGTGTGCACGCCACCGGCTTCGGCGACTGGCCCTGTGAACACCCAGTCAGGCAACGGCGCTTTGCACAAGGCACGGCCCGCGTCGATGTCGTCCTGCACCATGCGGGCCACCTCCAACCAGCCCGCTTCTTGCCAAAGCTCGAACGGGCCTTGGCTCATGCCAAAGCCCCAGCGCATGCAGAAGTCCAAGTCGCGCGCAGTCTCGGCAATGGTCGCCAGATGCACAGCGGCGTAGTGAAAACTGTTGCGCAAGATGGCCCAGAGAAACTTGCCCTGTGGGTTCTCGCTGTTGCGCAAAAGCTTCAAGCGCTCAGCAGCCGGTTTTTTCAAGATACGCACGAAGATGTCGTCGGCTTTTTGTCCAGCGGACACGTAATCACCACTGGCTGCATCAAAACGCAAGATGTCGCGACCCATCTTCTTGAAAAAACCAGCCTTGCTTTTTTGCCCCAAGTTGCCTTTCTCCAGCAGCGTTTGGAGCACCACGGGTGTGCCGAAGCTTTCATAAAAAGGATCGGTCTGCGCGTTCAGCGTGTCTTGCAGGGTCTTGATGACGTGGGCCATGGTGTCCAGCCCCACCACGTCCGCCGTGCGAAAGGTGCCCGAACTGGCGTGTCCGAGTTTTTTGCCGGTGAGGTCGTCCACCACGTCATAGCTCAGCCCGAAATTTTCCGCCTCTTTCATGGTGGCCAACATGCCCGCAATGCCGATGCGGTTGGCAATGAAGTTGGGCGTGTCCTTGGCCCGCACCACGCTCTTGCCCAGGGCGCTGGTGACAAAGGTCTCCAGCGCGTCCAGCACTTGTGGCTGCGTGGTGGGCGTGTTGATCAGTTCCACCAAGGCCATGTAGCGCGGCGGGTTGAAGAAGTGGATGCCGCAAAAGCGCGGTTTGATTTCTTCGGGCAAGGCCGCGCTCAATTGCGTGATGGACAGGCCCGAGGTGTTGGACGCCAGTAGGGCGTGCGGCGCGACGAAGGGTGCGATTTTTTTGTAGAGATCAAGCTTCCAGTCCATGCGCTCGGCGATCGCCTCGATGATGAGGTCGCAGCCTCGCAACTGCTCCAGATGCTCTTCGTAATTGGCCTGGCCAATCAGCGCGGCGTCTTCGGGCGCGCCCAGCGGGGCAGGCTTAAGTTTTTTCAGCCCATCAATGGCCTTGCTGACAATGCCGTTCTTGGGGCCTTCTTTGGCAGGCAGGTCGAACAAGATGACGGGCACCTTGAGATTGACCAGGTGCGCCGCGATCTGCGCGCCCATGACACCTGCGCCGAGGACGGCGACTTTTTTGACTTGATATTTATTCATGTTTACCTCTAATCAGTTGAGGACAGAGCTGGCGCACTGCGTGTCGCTGCGGTCTGTCCCGCAAAGTCTCACATCAAGGCCAAATCCGTGTCCATCAGCACCTTGGCACCAGCCCGCGCCGTGCGCGTCAACATGGCCGTTTCGGGCAAGAGCTTGGCGAAATAAAAGCGCGCGGTTTGCAACTTGGCGGGGTAGAAAGGATCGGCATTGCCGGCAGCCATTTCACGCAAGGCCACTTGCGCCATGCGGGCAAAGAAGTAGGAAAACACCAGGTGTCCTGCCACGCGCAAATAGTCCACCGCCGCTGCGCCCACTTCGTCCGGGTTTTGCATGCCTTTGAAGCC
>JANPNG010000041.1:0-2270 GCA_031427355.1 Hylemonella sp. | reverse complement strand
GTGCCGCTGCACCGGCTACCAGCAAATCGTGGATGCCGTCATGTACGCCACCGCACCTCAGGAAACGACCCATGTCTGAACCGATTGTTAAGCCTGCGGAGGGTTTTCGTTTCGTCGGCAAACACCGCCGCGCGGTGGAGCACAAGCGCTTCGTCGTCGGCAAGGGCCGCTACGCGGCGGACATTCAACTGCCCGGCCTGCTGCACATCGCCGTGGTGGCCAGCCCGCACGCCAGCGCCAAAATTGTGGCCATTGACGCAGCCGCCGCGCTGGCCCTGCCCGGTGTGCATGCCGTGCTGACCGGCGACGAGCTCTGCGCTGCCACCGAACCCATGTTGCCCGGTGTGGATGCGCCGCAAGTCACGCGCTTTCCCTTGGCGCGCGGCGTGGTTCGTTACTGCGGCGAGTGGGTGGTGGCGGTTGTGGCCGAGACGCGCGCCCTGGCCGAAGACGCGGCCGAGCTGGTGCAGGTGGACTACGAGACCCTGCCACACATCGTGGAGCCCGAAGCTGCCATCAAGTCAGACGCGCCCCTAGTGCACCCGGTCTTTGGCAGCAACATCATTTTTCACCGCAAGTTCGTTTGGCCTGCTGCGAATGGTGAGACGCCCGACCAGCAGTTCGCCCAGTGCGATCACAGTTTGAGCTACCGCGTGCGCTGGTCGCGTAACGCCACCGTGCCGATTGAGACCTTTGGCGTGGCCTGTTCTTGGAATGACGCGACCGAGGTGCTGGACGTGTGGGCCTCGATCCAAATGCCCAAGTACCCCGACCAATTGGCCAAGGCCCTGCGCTTGCCCAACAACGCGGTACGCGTGCATTTTGACGTGGACGTGGGCGGCAGCTACGGCGTCAAACGTGGGCTCAAGCACACTATTCTTGTGGGCTACTTGGCCAAAAAACTGGGTCGCCCGGTGCGCCTGATTGAAGACCGCTTGGAGAACATGCGCGGTGGCGACATGCAAGGCCCCGACCGCATTTTTGACGTGAGCCTGGGCTTCAACGCCGACGGCATCATCCGCACCATGCGCATGAAGGCGCTAGACGACATCGGCGCTTACGCTGGTCGCTCGCCGCTGCAACTGGGCAAGCCGGTGGGCGCCATCGTCGGGCCGTACCGCATCCAGAGCGTGGAGTACGACGCCATGGCGGTGATGACCCACAAAACACCGCAAGAGGCGGTGCGCGGCTTTGGCCAAGCCCCCACCAACTACGCGATTGAAACCGGCATCGACAAGGTGGCGCGTTTCTTGAAGCTGGACCGCGTGGACTTGCGCAAGCGCAACCTGATTGGCAAGGACGAGTTTCCTTACCTTATCCCCAGCGGCACCTCCTACGACTCGGGTGACTACGCGACGGTGCTGGACAAGGCTTTGAACGCAGCGCCTTTGAACGCCATCATGCAAGAGCGCGACGCCCTGCGTGCCAAGGGCCTGCTGGCGGGCATCGGCATCTCGACTTGCCTGGAGCCCTCGGGCGGCAACTCGTCATTCGAGCCCCTGTTCAACCCCAAAAACGAGACCACGACCTGGATGGAATCCTGTCTGGTGCGCATTGACCTGGGCGGCACGGTCACGGCCTTGATGGCCACCTCCAGCTCCGGCCAGTCGCATGAAACTTTGGTCTCCACCGTGGTGGGTGAGGTGCTGCACCGCCAGCCCGACAGCATTCGCGTGCTGCACGCCGATTCGCTCAACGCCTTGCCGTCCAACAGCCCGGTCGGCAGCCGCATGGCCATCATGCTGGGCGGTGCGGCGGCGGGTGCGGCCAAGAAGCTGCGGGCCAAGCTGCTGCGCATTGCCGCGCACAACCTTCAAGTCACTGAAGCTGAGCTGGATTACGACGGTGGCAATGTGGTGGTCAAGGCAGAGCCCACGCGCAGCTTGAGCTGGGACGCCCTGGTCGAAATTGCCCACCGCAAGTTCCACAAACTCCCTGCCGACATGGAGCCCGGTCTGCAAGAGAAGTTTGTCTGGGAAGTGCCCACCGGCGGTCAAATGCCCACTGCTGATGGCCGCGTGCAGATGTACCCCTGCCACTCGTTTGAGGCCCATGTGGTGCTGGCCAGCATCGACCCCGAAACCGGCAAAGTCGCCATCCACCGCTACGTCTGCGGCCATGACTGCGGTGTGATGATCAGCCCAGACGTGGTGCACGGCATGACCTATGGTGGCATCGCCCATGGCCTGGGTGCGGCACTGATGGAAAAGTTTGAGTACTCCGATGAAGGCCAGTTGCTCAGCGGCACTTTCATGGATTACCTGATTCCC
>JANPNG010000040.1:0-11721 GCA_031427355.1 Hylemonella sp. | reverse complement strand
CCTCCCGCTATGCGCGAAGCACACCGGCACGGGCTCAAACACTTTCTTAAAACCGGTGTAGGCCCCGTGCTGGGGAAGCGCATCGAAGTCACCGCCATGCGGGCGGGTGGCGTCGAATTTCCTATCGAGATGGCTATTGTGGCGATTCGCAGCGGAGATGCTGTCTTTTTCAATACTTTTCTGCGCGATATCACTGAACGCAAAAGGATCGCGGCGGATATTCTCCATCTCAACACCCAACTGAGCCAATTCAAAAGCACCCTCGACCAAGCGCTGGAAGCCATCTTCATATTCGATCCGGAGTCGCTGCGTTTCACCTATGTGAACCAAGGCGCGATGCGGCAAGTAGGCTACAGCGAAACCGAGCTGATGCAAATGACAGCGGTGGATATCAAGCCCGAACTTACCCTGGCGCAACTCCGGCAAGTAATACAGCCATTGATCGAGGGTGTGCAGCAGTCGCTTACTTTCCAGACCGTCCACCGCCACAAGGACGGACATGACGTGCCGGTGGAAGTCTTTCTCCAGCTCATCTGTCTGGAGGGTCAGGACCCGCGCTTCGTGGCGATGGTGAACGACATCAGTGAACGCCAGGTAGCACAAAAGCAGATTGAATTTTTGGCCTACCATGACGCACTGACCGGGCTGCCGAATCGCCTGCTGGCCAAGGATCACCTGGAGCAGGCGATACTCGCGGCCGAGCGTGAAAATACCAAGGTTGCACTGCTGTTTATTGACCTCGATAAATTCAAGACCATTAACGATTCGCTGGGCCACGTCATTGGAGACGGGCTGCTTAAGGGCGTCGCGATCCGGCTGCGCGATTGCCTGAGAGACATCGATACCCTCAGCAGGCAAGGGGGAGATGAGTTTCTGATTGTGCTTAACAATATGCGTGACACTGAGTCCGTCACCGTGGTTGCAGAGAAAATCCTGGGGCGAATGGCGGAACCCTTTGAGATCGACCATCATGAGTTGTCAATTTCACTGTCCATCGGCATTGCGGTCTATCCGGATGACGGCAAGGACTTTGATACGCTGCTCAAACACTCCGACACTGCTATGTATCAAGCCAAGGATGCCGGGCGCAATACCCATCGATTCCATACCGATCAGATGAATATCGATGCGCTTGAGCACTTGCGCATCCGCAATGGCTTGCGGCGTGCCTTGGAACAAGGCGAATTTGTGTTGCATTATCAACCGCAGATCAGCCTTGCCACTGGCGCGGTATTTGGTGCTGAAGCCTTGATCCGCTGGAAGCATCCTGAGCTTGGCATGGTGCCACCGGGGCGTTTTATTTCGGTTGCCGAGGATAGCGGGCTGATTGTGCCGATCGGCGAATGGGTGTTGCGCGAAGCGTGTCGCCAGTCTGTTGCGTGGCGCAAGGCCGGATTGCCAGAGCTGCTGATTGCCGTAAACCTTTCAGCGGTGCAATTCAAGCGCGGCGATGTGCTGAAAAGTGTGATTCAGGCACTGGCCGAATCCGGTTTGAATCCTGCTTTGCTCGAACTCGAATTAACCGAATCCATCCTGATCAAGGATACCGAGAAAGTGCTGGCCACGGTGCAGCGCTTGAAGTCACTCGGTGTGAAACTATCCATCGATGACTTCGGTACCGGCTATTCCAGTCTTTCCTACCTGAAACGATTTGATGTGGACAAGCTGAAAATTGACCAGTCATTTGTACGCGATATGGCGGATGATCCGGACGATGCGGCGATTGTGAGTGCCATCATCCAGATGGCAAAAAGTCTGAGCCTGACCACCATCGCCGAGGGCGTCGAGGATGAACGCCAGCTTGCCCTGTTGCGCCTACTGCATTGCGACGAGGTGCAGGGCTATCATTTTGCCCGCCCCATGCCTGCTGATGAGTTTGCGAGTTTTATTTTCAAGGGCACTTCTATAAATACAAGGAAACCCCTGACAGCGAACGCGACGTGAGTTGCGTTGAAGACCAAGGGCAACAAGACTGGTAATTTTGACATGCAACTTGGATTTTTTGACATCGACAAACGCCACGCGCAACTCAGCAAACACGAGTGAAGGTCAATATCGGGTTGATGAATCTGACCTACAACATGAGCCGTGTGGAGATATTGATTCGCAAGGGGCTGAAAGTAGGGTCAATGGGCCCAAAAACAGCAGCAACGCCACCACCGACTTGATGGGTGGCCAGGTGCAGGTGATGTTTGCCAGCTTTCACTCCATGCTGCCCCAGGTCAAGGCGGGCAAGCTGCGCATTCAAGGAAACCGGCATTGAACTCATGGACACGGTGGACGCTTGGTACGCAGTGCTGGCCCCAGTCAAAACCGCGCCCGACAAAATCGCTCAATTGCACCGCGACTTCAGCGCCGTTCTGACCCTGCCCGAGGTGCGTGAGCAGATGGAAAAGCAAGGCCTGACGATTCAAATCAGCAGCCCTGAGCAACTCGGTAGCCTGGTGCAAAGCGACATGGCGCGGCCTTTCCAGCCTGCATCGGCATCGTCAATGCGGCCATCGACATTTTTTCTGAACAAACCCAATGGGTAAGGCACACGCAAGGTTGATGAATTGACCGTTAGCCAGCGCCAGCAGCGACTTACTGGCAAGACAAGCCTCACGCGACCAAAGTCGCCTGGCTCTGGAATTTCTGAAGCCTATCTCGCAAACTAATAGCACTGACAGGTTTGACCAGATAGTCGTTGGCACCCGCCTTCAAGCAAGCGATCACAATATTCTTATCGCCGTTGCCGGTGAGCATGATCACCGGAACATTGGCCAAGGTCGGCATCGATCTCAATTTATGCAGCAGCTTGATCCCGTCCGTGTCCGGCAATTGATAGTCCAACAGGATGAGGTCTGGCCGGATTTCCTCCAACTCGCTTAAGGCCGCGTAACCGCTGCCTGCCAGCTTGCAGAGCATGTTCTCTTGAGTCACCATTCGATGCAGAATTTTTTGTTGAAACTCGTCGTCTTCGATCACCAGTACCGTCGCAAGCTTAGGCTCGGTTGCGGGAGGCTTTTCCGCCGCTGCTGCTCGCTCAACCTGTAGGCGCGCGAGCACATCGGACATTTGCAAATCGCGCTGAGCGTGTCTAATGCTCATGGGCAGTCGGTAGGCGTCAAACGTCATTGGCCAAAACTGCATGTAGTCGCTAAAGATCCCATTCACGCACTTCTCGTACGCTGCTGGTACGTCCTCGGTCCGGCACAGCACCAGGGTGCGATGGGGATGACTGCGCGCAAACTCGCTGGCCTGCATCAGGTTGTGATAATACTTTTCGGCCTCATCCAATTCACGAAACACCAGTACCAACACATCAGGCTGGCAGCGTTCAAAATTAGCCTGAGCGTCATCAAAGCGCGTTGAAATTTCCACCATCATTGATTCCCTTCTCATCAATTCCGTGAGGTGATGCGCGTCGCTAGATGTGCTCAAAAGAATCAGAATCTTTGGTTGCGTGATGGCAGTGGTTTCGATCATGTTGTCACTCTCAGCTATTTCGACTTGACGTGTTTGTGCTTGTGTTGGCGTGCCCAGCAAGCCAATGATCGGCATCGGCAGCGACGCCAGCCAATAAATCGTCAAAGCGTGTCATTGCAGTCTCAATCGTCGGCCAATCCTCAACCTTGCCTGCGGTTTCCAGGCTTTCGCACAAATGGCCGAGGGCTAACGCGCCGACCGTTCGCACCATCGATTTAAGCGAATGTGCGCGCGCGCTCAAGACATCGGCACGACGTTCATCCCAAGACGCCCGCATTTCGTCCGCAAGCTTGCTCGATAACGCGAGGTAGCTGCGCAAGAATTCCTCAACTGCCACGTCATCGTCATCATCACCGATGTAGCCCTTTAAAACCTCAACATCCAAGGAGCCCTCATGTCCCAATGGCGCGCCATGACCGACGGCAAGCGTCGCGCCCGCCCGCTGCGGTGTCGCCTCGGCTTCTGCGCTGAGCCAGCGTCGCAGCATGAGCTCAATCTGTCCAGCGTTGAAGGGCTTGGTCATGTAGTCGTCCATGCCAGCAGCCAAACAGATTTCACGATCACCCGACATGGCGTTGGCAGTGAGTGCCACAATGGGCACGCGAGTGGTAGCGCCCACCTCAAGCGCTCGGATCGCCACTGTAGCGTCTATTCCACTCATGACTGGCATCTGCATGTCCATCAAGACCAGGTCAAACGCCTCTGTGGCCACCGCGTCCACCGCCTCTTGGCCATTGTTGACCACGTGCACGCGGTGTCCCAGTTTTTGCAGCACGCGACGGGCCAGCAACTCGTTGGTCTCGTTGTCCTCCGCCACCAAAATGCTATGCCCTGGGCAGGCCTCACGCCGGCTGTGTCGGGTAATCAGCGGACGCGTCGACTCGGTGCAAACCGAAGAACGGTTGGACGCAGCGACCAAGGCGTCAAGGAGTTCTGACGGTTTGATTGGCTTGGTCAGGAAGGCCGCCACCCCCAGCTCACGGCAGCGCACCGCGTCGCCACGCTGCCCAATGCCGGTCAACATCAATACGACACACGCCCACTGCGGTGATTGCATGACGCGCTCGGCCACAGCAAAACCGTCCATACCGGGCAGTTGAACGTCTAGCAAGAGCAAAGAAAAAGGCTGACCGACCGCGTGGGCTTCGGCCAGAAGTGTCAGCGCCTGTTCGCCGCTAGTCGCAGCTGTGGGCAACAGGCCCCAGCCCGTTAGCATGCGCAGCAGCGCCTGCCGGTAGTGGTCGTTGTCCTCCACCACCAGCACAGCCTGCCCGACTTGTGAATGTGGCTCACCGACCGGTAGCTTGGCCGGTGACACTACCTTCGCACAGCGCACGCCAAAACTAAAGGTGCTGCCCTCACCCGGTGCGCTTTCCACGCGGATCGTGCCGCCCATCAGCCCCACCAGCTTTGCGCTGATGGCCAGGCCCAACCCGGTGCCGCCATAACACCGAGTGGTGCTGGCGTCGGCCTGGGTGAAGGCCTCGAATATCGCGACCTGCTTGTCCTTAGGGATACCGACGCCGCTGTCGCGCACACTCAAATGCAATGTCACCTCGCCGCTCGTAGCACACTCGGACGCGCTTGCCGTCACCACCACATCACCATGCCCGGTGAATTTGACAGCGTTGCCCACCAGGTTGTTAACGACCTGGCGCAGTCGCCCCGGGTCGCCCAGCAGCAACGGCGGCAGAGCCTGCGGGTCATAGACTAACGTGACCCCCTTGGTGCGGGCGTGGGTGGCCAGCACTTTGAGCATGTCGGCAATCGCGTCGGCTGGCGCGAACTCGATGCTTTCCAACTCCAGATGGCCTGCCTCAATTTTGGAAAAATCCAGGACGTCGTTGATGATCGTCAACAAAGAGCGGCCTGAGGACTGCACCAGCTCCAGATCTTGCCGCTGCTCACGCGTCAGCTCGCTGTCAAGCACCAGCTCAGTCAGGCCGATCACGCCGTTCAGTGGTGTTCGAATCTCGTGGCTCATATTGGCCAAAAACTCGCTCTTGGCACGGTTGGCCGCCTCGGCCGCGTCCTTGGCGCGGTACAGCTCACGTTCGGCGTGTTTGGCCGCGCTGATGTCGCGCAGCTCACTCACCTCGCCCACAGGCTGCCCCTGACCATCAAGCAGTGGGGAAGTACGCACCATGACATCAAGCGTCTGACCTGATTTGGTCAAGGCATAGCCATCGAACTGCGCCGATTGCCCCGCACGAATGCGCGCCAGAATAGCCGCCAGACTCTCAGAGCTATGCTCACGCAAGTGCAGTGCTTTAAGTGGCTGACCAATCGCTTCTTGCGCACTAAAACCGCACAGACGCTCAGCGCCAGGGTTCCAGTAGGTGATACAGCCGTCCATGTCGCGCGCGTGAATCGCGTCACTCGACTGCTCAACCATAGCAGCCAGAACGCGGTTGCGTGCTCGGCTTGCCGCCAAGGTCGCCTCGGCACGCTTGCGTTCGCTGATGTCCATCGAGAACGACGCCACGCCGGCCCTTTCGCCGTTGCCCGTTCGTACTGGCACGAGCGTTGTGTCCACTTCACGGTCATGGCCATTGGGTGTGTGAAACTGCCACTCAAAACGCACTGATTGTCCGGCAAGCGCCTGAGCCATATAGGGGGCCACCACACGCTCCGCTTCCACGCCCGCCAACGCCCATGGGATTTGGCCTAGCATCTCGGCAGCGCTCACGCCAAGCCAATCCTGAATTTGGCCGTTAACCATCTGGCAGCGCTGATCGACATCCATATAGACCACCACGCCTGGCATGGCGTCCATGATGGCGCGCAGAAGCGCTTCGTTGCGACCCAGTTCGACGGTGCGCTCGCGCACGCGCGCCTCCAGTTCGCTGTTCGCGCGTAGCAACTCGGCTTGTGCCCGCTTCAAGTCGGTTACATCACGCGCGATGCCAATTTCACCGATCACGCGGCCATCGGCATCCAACAGCGGCGCCCGGGTGGCCATCACCTGCAAAACAGCACCTGACTTTGACAAACGCTGGCCTTCACTCGCCCAGCACTCAGAGGAGTGCATGCGCTGTAGCATGCGCTCGTACTCTTCATCGCTGACATCGCGCAGGTGCAATTCTCGGCCTGAGCGACCGATCGCTTCCTGCGCGGTCCAGCCAAGTAGACGCTCGGCGCCTCGGTTCCAGGACGTAATGATGCCGTTCAGATCGCGCGTCAGGATGGATTCGCTGGACTGCTCAACAATCATCGCCAAATGCCGGAATCGCGCTTCGCTCTCGTGCAAGGTCTCAAGCGTCGCGCAGACACGCTCGGCCATGGCGTTGAATGCCCGAATGCCAGCTGCTACCCTCGGTGTGCCGACGGGATTCAAACGCGCATCGAAATGTCCGTCTCCGAAACGCTTCATGGCCTGAGCCAAGCCCGCCGCAGGCCGCAGGCCGTAGGTTACGGTGAGCAAAGTGACTGTCAGCAAAACCGGTGCACCGAACAAGATCAACAAAGTGACACCGATCATCAATGTCCACAGACGATACAAAAGGTCGTTGTGACTCAGGCTTAACGACACTCGCCCCAGGTCGCTGCCGTTGACGACCAGATCTGTCATGATTTCCCGCTCGTCACGAGCTTGGGGTAGTCCAGCCCAGGCGACCAGCCAACCCGGTGCCGTGTTTGCGGTGGACTTTCCCTCGAAACGTCTCTCTTGGCCACTCGCATCGCGCCACACGACGCGCTCGACACCAGCTTGCTCTGCAAAGACCGTCAAAAACTGCATCGCGCCCTGGCGATCGCCCAGTTGCGCGAAGCTGGCCAATGCTTGCTCCAGGATGGTCAACTCGCTTTCCAAACGCGCAGACTGTTCGCCCTCGATTTGCGCCCGCTCTAACTGGAACAAGCCTATGATCAATACAAGGCCGAACGCAGCCAGTACCGTGCCACACATCAGGGCTAGGCGCTCCATCAGGTTGAGTCGGCCCAAGCGATGCAAAATTGCTGCTGAAGCTGCACTTATCCATTGGCGCGTAACGTCCATCTTCGTCATTTCCAGCATGCTTGCTCCTTCTGATCGGTCGCATGCCGACCGTTGATTGATCTTCGGTGCAAACGCTCGACTCAAGGCCGGAAATAACAAAGCAAAGTGAACTCAGTTCCGTTGATTGTCAACAGACAGACTTATGCGCTAGATTTAACTCCCTCAGCGCAAGCTTGGATTTAATCCAACACAATGCCGCGCTCTTTAACAACCCTGGCCCACAGCGCCATTTGCTAACGAATGAAACTTTGCGCCACATCGGGGCTGCCTTTTTGCAGCTCGCCACCGAGTTGCGCAATACGGGCCAGTACCTCGGGTGACTCCAACGCTTTTTGCAACGCGGCAGACAGTTTCTGCACCACCGCCTCGGGCGTGCCTGCCGGAGCCAAAATCACATTCCACTCGTAAATCTCAGCCCCCACCACATCATTGATCGCCGGGCCTGCGCCCTTGTAGGGGATGTGTGCCATCTCGACTTTTGCAGCCGACTCAAATAAGGCCCCCGCCAAGTGCTGGGCCGAGCCATTGCCCGAGGATGCAAACGTCACCGCATCTTTGCGTACCTTGGCCATGACAACCAGATCGGCCACCGACTTGACGGAGAACTGCGCGTTGACCAGAAGCACATTGGGGAACAAGGCAATCAAGCCAATGGGGGGAAAGGCCTCGCTCAGTTTGGGCGCAATCAAGCGAGCCATGGTGTCGGCACCGCCCGCTGGGGGGGGGTAGGTGACGACGAGGGTGATGGGCTTGGTGGGCCAGGCAGTGGCCGCCTGAGCGTGGGAGACGGCAGGCCGACGCGGTGGCGGACGAAAAGACAACTTCCGCTGGGAATTGACGGCTTGGACCTGACCCCTTACTCCACTTTCGCACCCGAATCTTTCACCACTTTGGCCCACTTGGTGATCTCCGTGCGCTGGTAGGCGGCCAACTCTTCCGAGGTTGAGCCCACGGGCTCCAGCCCGATGTCGGTGAGTTTTTTCGCAATCTCGGGCAGCTTGAGGATGCGACTGATTTCGGCCTGGATTTTGTCCACCAACGGCTTCGGCGTTGCGGGCGGCGCAAACATGGCGAACCACGACACGGCCTCAAAGCCGGGCAATCCCGCTTCGGCGATGGTGGGGATGTCAGGCGCAGCGGGTGATCGCACCAGGCTGGTCACGCCCAGGGCGCGCAGCTTGCCCTCGCGCACCAGCGGCAGGCTGGACGGCATGTTGTCAAACATCATGGTCACGCGCCCGCCCAGCAGGTCGGGGATGGCACTGGCGCGGCCCTTGTAGGGGATGTGCATCATGTCGATGCCGGTCATGCTCTTGAACAACTCGCCCGCCACGTGGATGGAGGTGCCCGAGCCCGAAGAAGCAAAGCTCATCTTGCCATCTCGTTTGCCCAGGGCGATGAACTCTTGCAGCGTTTTGGCGGGCACATCGTTGTTGATCACCAGCATATTGGGCGTGGTGGCCAGCAGGCTGACAGGGGTGAAGTCACGCACCATGTCGTAAGGCATCTTGGCGTAGAGCGCACCATTAATAGAGTGCGTACCCACCGTGCCCAGCACCAAGGTGTAGCCGTCCGGTGCGGCCTTGGCCACAAAGTCGGCTCCGATGTTGCCGCCCGAGCCGGGCTTGTTGTCGATGATGACCGGCTGCCCCCAAGCCGCCGTCATGCGCTCGCCCAAGAGCCGCGCGATGATGTCGGGCGCACCGCCGGTGGTGAAAGTGACGACGATACGCAGGGGTTTGTTGGGAAAGGTTGGGGCGTTGCCCTGTGCGGCAGTTTGGGCCCCGGCCCCGATGGCGGCGGTGAGCGCCAGAGTGGCAAGCGAACACTGTGCGATACGTTGTTTCAAGCTCATGTCATGTCTCCATGTTTTGGTTCTTGCTGCGATGCAAGCGCACTTTAACCGGTCTTCGCAAGCCCCAAATACAAAAAGCCCGGTGAATCTCACCGGGCGTCTGTAGAGGGAGTTAATCCCCCAATCTATTAACCGTCAAACTGTCAAAAACATGACAGGACGGTCCAATGAAGAATTACTTCTTAATTGCGTCCTTGGCGGCGTCCTTGGCGGCGTCAACGACAGCAGGCATAGCAGCCTTGGCAGCGTCAACAGCAGCGGTTGCGGCAGCAGCGACAGGCGCAGCAGCAGCGGGAGCCGAAGCGTCAGCAGCAGGTGCAGCAGCAGGTGCGGATGCAGCGGCGGGAGCCGGTGCAGGAGCAGGAGCCGGCTCTTCTTTTTTACCGCAAGCAGCCAGGGCAGCAGCAGCGATCACAGCTGCCAAAACGAGTGATTTGTTCATGTTGAATTACCTAAAGAATTAAAAAAACGATTTCCGGAAATCGTCAGCGCAGAAAACTGCATTGACCAAGTGAAGCGGCTCGAGCCCACTTCACTTAGCGCCGAATTATATGATGAAAAAGAACACTAAGAAAATCCCTTACGGACAAACCCTGACTACAAACCCAGGATGGAGGCAGGAAGACCCGGCGCGCTGTTGCGCTCCCATTCTTGTAGCACCTCTCGCAGCAGCAATCGGCGTTGTGCATCCCTGTCGCAGGTCATTACGCTGTTCACCGGATCAATGCGGTGCATGACCCAGCCGGGGCTCCAGATCGCGCTGGGGAAATCCAACGGGTCTGCGGATCGGCAAACGCGGCACTCAATAATATGGCCCCAGGTCTGACGCCAGCGCACAAAGCGGGCATGCTGACGCTGCATCGCATCAAAGCGAGTGGCCAACAGGCGCAGGCGGCGACCAGACTTGGACCAGGCTAGCAAAGACTGCTCAACGCCGCGTTCGTTCAAAGGCCAGTCTTCAAACGTAGCGTCGCTCAAAATGATTTCTTTCCACCCCTCTATGGCCGCGCAAGCCAACGCGTCACGCACAGTTTGCGTGAAGGCCTCACGACCGCTCAGACGTCCCGTGGGCAACTCCAAACGGGGTTGATTTTCCCGATCAGAGTCCATGCACCCATCCGTCATCGCACCAGTCTTGCAACAGGGCCACAGCCGCCGGACTCGCCTTGGTCAAAGCCCGCGCATCCAGGCGACGCGCATCGGCCAACTGGCGCATCAATTTCGCATCGCGCCCCGAAGCGCGGTAGCTCTCGCCGTTGATAAAAATATGATGTGCGTCGTACATCATGCGGCTACGGCGATCTAACGCCAGGCCACCGTCCAGGGCGTCTTCTGCACCCGCCTCAAACCAGACGTTGGACTTGGGCTCGCTCAAATACTCACCCAATAGACGTGGCAGGGCCAGTGGGTCTTTCAGGGCCGCTTGCAAGGCGTCACGTGCAAAGTCCTGCAAGGCCACGGGCATGGCACCGGGCGTGCTCACAGCGGGCTGCTTAGCGTCGCGGTACAAAGCATCGCCCACGTCATCAGCCGCGTCTTCGGCCAGACGCTGCAACAGCTCGCGCGCCAGCTCGCCGCGCTTGGGGGAGCGAAAACCGATGGAGTAGGTCATGCAGTCGCCCCCCACCGCCACGCCGTCATGGGCGTAGCCGGGCGGCAGGTAGAGCATGTCGCCCGGCTCCAACACAAAGGTTTGCTCAGGCACGAAATTAGCCAGGATTTTCAGCGGCACATCGTCGCGCAAGGTGAGGTCTTTTTGACGACCGATCTGCCAGCGCCGCTGGCCATGAGCTTGCAACAAAAACACGTCGTAGCTGTCAAAGTGCGGCCCCACGCCGCCGCCATCGCTGGCGTAGCTGATCATCACGTCGTCCAGCCGCCCCTCGGGCACAAAGCGAAACTGCTGGAGCAAATCGTGCACCCCTGCGTGGTGCAGATCGACGCCCTGCACCAGCAGCGTCCAAGCGGCCTGCTTCAGCGCAGGCAAGGCACGGCGCTCCATCGGCCCGTGGCGCATGCGCCAAACGGTTTGGCCTTTTTTCTGATCGAGTGCAATCAAACGCGACTCCACTTCATCGCGCCCGGCCAAATCGAACAGCGCCGCCCTATCCAACAGAGGGCGAAAACCCGGCAAGGCTTGGCGAATCAACAAAGGCTTTTTTTGCCAATGGCGCTTCATGAAAGTCTGCGGGCTTAAGCCGCCTAACAAGGGCAAAGCTTGATGAATATCCATGGTCATTTTCTTTCTGATCGGTCTGATTGCGGGTGAGATGCGACAATTCTGCCCTATGGAAATCAATCAACAATGCGTGGTCGCACTGACCTGGACCATCAAAGACACCCTGGGCGAGGAAATCGACGTGCTCGACGACCCCGTTGAATTTTTAATCGGCGGCGAAGA
>JANPNG010000039.1:0-20722 GCA_031427355.1 Hylemonella sp. | reverse complement strand
GTTTGCCTTGCAGTTGATGACCGGCATTGCGCTGGGGGCCGTTTACGCGCTCCTGGCCATTGGCCTGTCTTTGATCTTTGGCATGCTCACCGTGGTGAACTTTGCCCACGGGGCTTTCTTCATGGTGGGTGCATTTCTGGGTGTGTACAGCATGGCCTTAACGGGTAGTTTCTGGTTCAGCCTGTTGCTCGTGCCGCTGGCCACCGGGGCCATTGGCCTAGTGTGCGAGCGCTTTCTGGTGCGCCCGCTCTACGGGCGGGGCATTGACTATCCGCTGCTGCTGACCTTTGGCCTGTCTTACGTGATGGTGGACGTGATGCGGGCTAGTTTTGGCATCGAGGGCATGCCGTCGTCCACCCCGGCTGATTTACGCGGGGCGGTCAATCTGGGCTTTGGCCACTTCCCGTTGTACCGTTTGTTTCTGATTGCGGCCACGGCGGTGATTGTGCTGGGCCTGTGGCTGTTTATTGAGAAGACGCGCTACGGGCTCATCATCCGCGCCGGTTCGCGCGACCCGGAGATCGTCAAGGTGCTGGGCATCGACATTGCCAAGGTCTGGCTGCTGGTGTTTGGCATCGGCACAGCCATCGCCGGCTTGTCGGGCCTGCTGGCCGCACCGACAAGGGCGGTGAACCCGGAGATGGGCATCCCCATCCTGGCCGAGTCCTTCGTCGTCACCGTGGTGGGCGGCATGGGTTCACTGCCCGGTGCGGTGGTGGCGGGTCTGCTGGTGGGCGTCGTGTTTGCCATGACCTCACTGGTCGCGCCCGAGTACGCCGAGTTGTCGATTTTTGTCCTGATGGCGGTGGTGCTATTGATTCGCCCTCAGGGATTCTTTGGTAAAGCGGGGTTGATGAGCTGATGAAATCCTTCCTAATCAATGCGTTGAATCTGGCGCGCGCCCATCGCGTCGCCACCACGCTGCTGTTTTTGCTGGTGTTTCCCTTCCTCATGCCGTATGACGCGCTGTCGGTCAACATCTTATTGTTTGGCTTGTACGCCGTGGGTTTTAACCTGCTGTTTGGCTACACCGGCATCTTGTCGTTTGGCCATGCTGCCTTCTTGGGTGTGGGCTCTTACCTAGCGGGTATCGTGATGGTGCACTTTGGCTGGCCTTGGTGGCTGGCCATTGGGGTGGGGGTGGTGTCGTCCTGCATTGCCGGTGCTGTGATTGGTTATTTGGCGATTCGCACACGTGGTATTTACTTCTCTATGGTCACCTTGGCCTTGGCGCAAATTGTGTACTACGCCTTCTACAAGGCCGAGAGTTGGACCGGTGGCGAAAACGGCTTGCGCGGCGTCAAGGTCGAGGCCTTTGACCTGCTGGGCTTGCACATTGATTTTCTCAACCCTTTGAGTAAGTACTACGTGATTCTTGTGTTTGTGGCATTGGCTTTGTGGTTTGTATCGCGCGTGCTCAACTCGCCTTTGGGCGCGGTGATGGAGGCGATCCGCGAGAACGAAAAACGCACCGTGGCCTGTGGCTATGACGTGGCCCGCACCAAGCTGTTGGTGTTTGTGCTGTCGGCGGGCATTTGTGGTTTGGCGGGCGCGCTGCGGGCCTTGCACTTGTCCATCGTGCCGATTGATTCGCTGCACTACCTGCTCTCGGGCCATGCGGTGATGATGGCCTTGCTGGGCGGCATGGGCACCTTCTTTGGCCCCTTTGTGGGTGCGGCCGTATTCCTGTACCTGGAGGATGTGGTGACCAACCTCACGCGCTATTGGATGGGCGTGGTGGGCATCATCTTCATGGTGTTTGTGCTGTTCTTCCCCAAAGGGATTTGGGGCACGGTGCTGCACCAGATTGAGCGCTGGCAACGTCGGCAGAAAGGTGCGGTATGAGCGCCATAAGCACTTTGAGCACCATGACCACCACACCGATTCTTGAAGTCAAAGCCGTCTCGCGCTATTTCGGCAAGTTTCGCGCGCTCAACAACGTCAGCGTGACGTTTGCGCCGGGTGAGCTCACCGCCATCATCGGCCCCAACGGCGCGGGCAAGAGCACCTTCTTCAACGTCATCAGCGGCGGCGTGCCGCCCAGTGAAGGGCAAGTTTGGTATGAGGGACGCGACATCACCCGCATAGCCCCGCATGACTTTGCGCGCAACGGCATTGCCAAGAGCTTTCAGATCACCAACGTCTTCAAGCAACTCAGTGCCCACGAGAACGTGCGCGTCGCCCTGCAAATGGGCGTGGCGCGTTTTGAGTTGCTGCGGCCCCGTGATGCTTATGGCGAGCTCATCCACAAGGCCGATGCGCTGCTAGAGCGCGTGGGGCTTACCCCCAGCCGCAACAAACCGGCGGGTGATCTGGCCCATGGCCAGCAGCGCTCGCTAGAGGTGGCCATGGCGCTGGCCTGCGACCCCAAGTTATTGCTGATGGACGAGCCGACCGCCGGTATGTCTCCGCAGGAAACCACGGTGATGATGGACTTGATTCGCGAGCTCGCCCAGGAGCGCACCGTGATTTTGGTGGAACACAAGATGAAGCTGGTGATGGGCCTGTGCAATCGCCTGATCGTGCTGCACCATGGTGAGCTGCTGGCCGAGGGCACGCCGGACGAGATTCGAAACCATAGCGAGGTCAAGCGTGTGTACCTTGGCAAAAGTTGAAAGCATTGCATGTTGAAAGAAGCCATGTTGAAAGTTGAACAACTCAACGCCTGGTACGACCACAGCCACGTGATTCAGGGCTTGAGTTTTGAAGTCAAGCGCGGCGAAATCGTCACCCTGATGGGGCGCAACGGTGCGGGCAAGACCAGTACCCTGCGCACCATCATGGGCCTGGTGTCCCAATGCAAAGGCAGCGTGATGTTTGATGGTGAAGAGTTGCTGGCCTTGCCCCCGCATACCCGCTTTCACCGGGGCCTGGCTTATGTGCCCGAGGAGCGCCGCATTGTCACGGGCTTGACCGTGCGCGAAAACCTGCAACTCGGCTTGCTGGCCAGTGAGCGCCGGGGCGAAATGAACGAAATGGTTGACGAGATTGCGCAGACTTTTCCAAGGCTCAAAGAGCGGCTTGATCAAGACGGCACCTCCCTGTCAGGCGGTGAACAGCAAATGCTGGCCATTGCTCGCGCCATGATGGCCCGGCCCCGCATGATTCTGCTGGACGAGCCGTCCGAAGGCATCATGCCGCTGCTGGTGGACGAGATGTTCGAACTGTTTGTGCGCATGAAACAAAGCGGCACCACGATCTTGCTGGTGGAGCAAAACGTGGAGCGGGCGTTGTCGATCTCAGACCGTGCGTACATCCTGGATCAGGGCCACATCGTGCACCAAGGGGATGCGGCTGAGTTGTTGGCCAACGCAGAAATTCAAGAGAAATACTGCGCGGTTTGATGTCGCTATCCGTCTGGGTGATTAAAAATTGGATACAGCTCCCACTTGCTTTGAAAAAGTCGGTAGATGTTCAGTTTTTTTCAAATGATTTTTTATACAGATTCTGATCTCCACCATCCCGGCGTAACCCCGGGGATAATCAAGGTCATGGAATTCATTGTCTTGCTTCTCGACTTCATCCTCCACGTTGACAAACACCTGGAGGTGTTTGTGCAAACTCACGGCGCTTGGGTGTATGCCTTGCTGTTTCTTATCATTTTTGTCGAAACTGGTGTCGTGGTCATGCCCTTTCTGCCGGGCGACTCGCTGTTGTTTGTGGTGGGGGCCATGTGCGGCGTGGGGCTGATGAGCTACCCGCTCTCGGTCGGGCTCTTGCTGGGTGCTGCCATTCTGGGCAATCAGTCCAACTACGCGTTGGGGCGCTACTTCGGGCCACGCGTTTTCCAGTGGGAAGACTCCCGATTTTTTAACAAAAATGCCTTTAACCAGGCCCATGCGTTTTACGAGAAATATGGCGGCATCACCTTGATTGCTGCGCGCTTCATGCCCTTCCTTCGCACCTTCGCGCCTTTTGTCGCCGGAGTTGCGCACATGACGCGTAGCCGCTTCACCTTCTTTGACGTGACGGGCGGCAGTCTGTGGGTGGGCGGCATCGTCACCATTGGGTATTTCTTTGGCAACTTCCCCTTCGTCAAAGCGCATCTGGACAAAATCATTTGGGCCATGATTTTGATCCCCGGCTTGCTCATCATGCTGGGGGTCTGGCGGGCCAGGCGCAGCCGCTTGACCGATGCCGTCCTGCACCAGAGGTGAGCCATGACGCCGCTGCCTGATGAAGAAAAAGACATCCTCAAGGCGGTGATTGACGCCTCGACCGACGCCATCATCAGCACCGACGTTGAAGGGCGCATCCTGATCTTCAACCCTGCTGCCGAGCGTGTGTTTGGACGCAGCCGCCAGAGCGTGGAGGGGCGAAGCATTGAAACCCTGCTGCCAGAGCGTTATCGGGGCACGCACCAGGGGCAGCGCCAGCACTTTGCCAGGGCGCATGAGCCCAGCCGCATGATGGGCCTGGGTCTGGTCAAGGGCTTGCGCGCGGATGGTGTGGAGCTGGATCTGGAGGGCACCATTTCTCAGGTGACGGTCAAGGGCCAGCAGTTGTTGCTGGCCAGCCTGCGCGATGTCACAGAGCGGTTGCGAATTGATGCGAAACAGCAGCAATCGCGCACCCAGCTCTCAGAGTTGACGCGCAAGCTGATGTCGCAGGAAAAAACCTTCGTCAAGCGCATGGTGCAAACCTTGCACGATCAACTGGGTCAGACCATGGCGGCGATACGCATGGTGCATGAAACCATGATCCTGCTGCAAAAGGACAAGGTCTCGCACGAGATCAATCGGCTCGACCAACAACTGGGCACCCTCATCAACCAGGCGATCCGCCAGGTGCGGCAGGTCTTGCTGGATTTGCACCCCCCTTTGCTGGAGGAGCAGGGCCTGGCCGCCGCGCTGGACAACGAGTTGCGCAACCGCGCCTTGACGCATCCGCAGACGCAGATTGATTTGGACGTGAAGGCTGAAGTGGCCGCCATGCGCTGGCCGGCCGAGGTGGAGTTTTCTGCGTTCATGGTGGCTCGGGAGGCGGTGGAGAACGCGCTGCGTCACTCCGGGGCGTCAACGCTGGTGGTGTCACTCTCAGGCGGCGCGCTGCAACTGCATTTGGAAGTGGTTGACAACGGCGTGGGCTTGCCCAGCGGCTCCAAGTCACACGAGGGGCATTTAGGCATTGCCGGTATGCAAGAGCGGGCCAGCACCATTGGCGCCACCTTGTTCGTAGAGCCCGGCGAGGGTGGCGGCACACGCATGCGCTTGAACTGGCAGCCCGCACCATGAGCCGCCTGTACCTGGTGGACGATCATCAGGTCATGCGCGCGGGCCTGCGCGCCCTGCTGGAGGCGTGGGGGCATCAGGTGCTGGGGGAGTCGGCCGATCCGACAAAGGCCTTGGCAGAGCTTCAGCAAATCAAACCTGACGCGCTGATCCTGGACTTGAACCTGGGTGAGCGCTCTGGCTTTGAGTTGCTTGCTGAGTTGCAACGTCGCCAATTGCCGACCCGCTGCATCGTGCTGAGCATGTCGGCCCAGCCGCACCATGTGGCGGAAGCACTGCGCATGGGCGCGTTGGCCTATGTGCTCAAAGGGTCGGCGGGAGTCGAGCTGGCCAGCGCGATTGAGTCGGTCGTGCACGGCAAGCGCTATCTGGGCGTGGATGTGGCCGATCTCGCTGTGCAGTCCCTCATGCACAGCGAGCCAGAAGATCCGTTGGCCACCCTGTCGGCGCGTGAACGGCAAATCATCACCCTGGTGGTCAACGGCCAGTCCAGCACGCAAATCGGCACCCTGCTGCACCTCTCACCCAAGACCGTGGCCACCTACCGCAGCCGCCTGATGGCCAAGCTGGGCGTGAGCGATGTGCCGGGGCTGGTGCGGCTGGCGATTCGCACCCGTTTGATTGAGGCCGATGGGCCTTAGTGTCCCGACCTGCTGACACGAAGCGTCAAGAACTCCCTACAAGCGTTTGGCGCGACCCTGCCTAAGCTTGGGACTTGGGACACAGGAGGGATCAATCATGTTGAGTGTGCAAACCGTATCCGCCACCACGCGGTGGAGCCTGGCCATGGACAGGCCCGTGCGCAAGCCCGCCAAAGAGGAATGTTTCTCGGACACACAGGAGGTCATGCATTTATTGCGCTTTGCCAACCATGTGCAAGGGTTGGATGAGGGGCGTCTGTTTCCACGCCAACGACTGCGGCCAGGGGAGACTGCTTTCCGTATGGGGGAGGTGTTTGATGGCTTGTATGTGGTTCGCTTGGGCGCTTTGAAAACCTCCATCACGCAAGACGATGGCAATGAGCATGTGCTGGCCTTTCCCATGCGGGGTGATTTACTGGGCTTTGACGGCGTGTGCGAGAACCACTACCTGAGCGAGGTGGTGGCCTTGACCGACTGCGATCTGATCAAGCTGCCCGCTGAAGAGTTGTTCTCACCCGGCCACGGCTGTAATGAAATAGAGCGCATGGCCTACTGGGCCATGAGCCGCGAAGTGGTGCAAGAGCAAACCGCCTACGCCATCTCTCACACCGCCAAGGCTGAGGCGCGGGTGGCGCGTTTCATCCGACTGCAGTCAGACCGGTTTGCCGCCATGGGTTACTCACCGAGCTGGTTTACCTTGCCCATGACGCGGCGCGACATTGGCAACCACCTCAACGTCACGCTGGAGACCGTGAGCCGGGCTTTTTCTGCCCTGCACCAGCAGGGCATCATTCAGGTGGACAAGCGTGACATCAAAATCATCGACTCCCAGGCCCTGCGTGAGTTTGAAGGTTGAGCGATATTTCACTGCAATAAGGCGTATTTGGCTACACTTTGCCAATGCCTTATCGAAAGAATCCGCTGAATTCAGAGGAGTTGAGGCGTCTGGCACAGGAGCGACTGGCTCAGCAGGCGTCCGGGCTCTCGTCTGCGTTGGACCCGGGGCAGGCACAACAACTGATTGAGTCTTTAAAAGCCAACCTGATTGAGCTGGAGTTGCAAAGCGAGCACCTGGAGACCGCCAGAGCGCAGCTGGAGATGTCGCTCAACCAAAACGGTGAGCTCTACGTCCTGGCACCGGTGGGGCATTTCAGCCTGGACGGTGCGGGCAACATCATCAAACTCAATCACGTGGGGGCTCAGCTGTTCGGGCTGGACCGAACCCAACTCCTGGGCAGCGTGTTTGAGATGTATTTGCCTGAAGATCAACGCGCCGTATTCCGCTTGTTATTTGACCAGGCCACCCACACGGGTGAAGTCCAAAGCGGTGAATTCACCTTGCGCAACAATGGCGAAATAGCGGCGCATGTCCTGTTCAGAATGGCGACCTTGCCTGATGGACAGAGTTGTCAAGTGGTGTTAACCGACATCTCGGAGCGGCGGCTGATCGAGGACGCCTTGCGCGTGAGTGAAGAGCGCTGGAAGCTGGCGTTGGACGCCTCGGGCGATGGGGTGTGGGACTGGAATGTGCGCACCGGTGACGTGATGTTCTCCCGGCGGTTTGCACAGCTCTATGGTTTTGATGGCGATGAATACGGTAGCCGCCTGGAGGATTGGAGTGCACGCATTCACCCCGATGACAAATTGCGCGTGATGGCCGATATCCAGGCCCATTTGGCGGGCAAGAGCCGCAGTTTTTCCAACGAGCATCGGGGGCATTGCAAGGATGGCCGTTGGAAATGGGTGCTATCGAGGGGCATGGTGGTGAGCCGGGGCGCGGACGGACGTGCCTTGCGCATGATCGGCACACACGTTGACATTTCAAGCCAGAAAAAAACGCAGGACGCGTTGCGCGTTGCCAACCATCTTCAGCAAGCGGTGTTCGATGCCCTATCTTCACATATCGCCGTTTTAGATCAGCAGAGTCATATTTTGCAGACCAACGCCGCTTGGCAAGACTTCGCCAAATCCTATGGGTTTGACAATCTCTTGGGCTTTCCCGGTGCCCGGTATTTTGATGTACTGGAGTTTTTGATTGGTCGTGAACACGATTCAATGTTGCTTGCCGCATCACAGGGTATTGCCGCAGTTATTACCGGGGACCTACCGCGTTTTCAGTTGGAGTATTCATTTAAAAATGCTGAAGAGCAACGCTGGTTCATCATGCGGGTGACACCAGTGCTGGACGAGCAGGGGCGTGTGGTGGTGAGTCACGAAGACGTGACCCGGCTCAAGGCCGCAGAGCTGGCCAATCTGATGTTGGCCAACGTCGATTTCTTGACGAGTGCCCTGAGCCGCCGTCATTTTCTGGACGTGGCCGAGCAGGAGTTTTCCCGCTCCCAGCGCTACAACTTGCCGCTGATGGTGATGATGATGGATCTGGATCATTTCAAGCAAATCAACGACCAACATGGCCATGACGCAGGTGATGCGGTGCTACGGGAATTTGTGCAAACCGTGCGAGACGTATTGCGGGAATCGGATGTGATTGGTCGCCTGGGTGGGGAAGAGTTCGCGGTGCTGCTGCCCAGCACGACACGCGATGGTGGGCAGGCCTTGGCCGAGCGGGTGGTTGAGCTGGTGCGTGAAGGCCCGGTGGTCGTAGCGGGTCATCCCATTCATTACACCGTCAGCATCGGTGTGAGTTGCCTGGACCAAGAGCTGTCTTTTGCCGCTTTGCTCAAGCGCGCCGATGCGGCGCTCTACCACGCCAAAAACCAGGGTCGCGATAGCGTGTACATGGACGCTGTCAAAAGCCGGTTTGACTGACTGACGCAGGAAAGCCCGCACGTCGGCTTACTTGCTGCCTTGGGGCAAATGCCGCTCAAACCAGTGCCCAGCCAGACTGGCGGCCACGTCCAACGTACCAGGCTCTTCAAACAAGTGGGTCGCACCCGGCACCACTTCCAGTTTTTTGGGACATGACAAGGCTGCCAGCGCAAGGCGGTTAAGGGTCAACACTTCGGGGTCTTCTCCGCCGACGATGAGCAAAGTGGGTGCGCGTACCTTGGCCAGGTCGGGGAGGACCAAATCAGGGCGACCACCGCGAGACACCACGGCAGCGATGGCGCCCGGCCGCTGTGCGGCCGCCATCAGCGCGGCGGCGGCTCCCGTGCTGGCACCAAAGAGCCCGATGGGCAGATGAGACAAATCGTCGTGCGCCTGGAGCCATTTCACGGCCTCAATCACACGGTGGCCCAGCAGGGGAATGTCAAAGACCTTTTGCCGGTCCTGGGCTTCTTGCGCCGTGAGCAAATCCAGCAGCAATGTTGCCAGCCCGTAAGACCGCAGCACCTGCGCTACAAACTGGTTTCTGGGGCTGTGGCGGCTGCTGCCACTGCCATGGGCAAACACCACCACGCCCACAGGCTTGTCCGTCAACTTCAACACACCAGGCAAAGCCATACTGCCTATGCGCACATCGTCAGTGGCTCGCTCGAAGGAGGCGGTTGGCACGGTACATCTTTCATTTCATCAGACTGGTGTTCATGCTAGCGAATCGGTCTGAGGGGCGTTTTGATGATTCGCAATTGAGCCTGCGGGTGTGAGCACAAACGCGGCCATGTCATTCAATGTTTGATCTATCGCAAAGCCGATTGAATTGTCTGGATTGATGATGGTCAAAGTCTGATGGGTACCTTTGAGGAGAATGAGATGAAGCGCAAGAAAACAGCGGTGGAGCGAGCGGTGTCGGACCGTACCGCCATTCAGAAGAGCCGTGAACAAATCATGTCGCGGCCCGACGGCTACTACTGGCGCACCCTGGACGGGCGCAATGAGTTTGGCCCCTTCGAGAGCCTGGACATGGCCCTGGCCGATATGGAATCAGCCGACGAGGAGACGCCCGCTCCCGGAGAAACCTTGCAAGAGGCCGAGGACGAGATCGGCATTTCCGACTGGATCGACCCCGACACGGGCGAGCCAGCCGAAGGCCTGTCACACCCGCGATTTGACGACCACTGAGGAGTCTTCAATGCCGACCCGACTCAAAGACTTTGCCTCCTCCGTCGTGGCTGTGGTGGAGCCCGACACCACGGCGTTGATGGCGGCCCAGCTCATGCGGCACCACCACATCGGTAGCCTGGTGGTGGTGGATACGACGCAGGAAAGTCGACCCGTGGGCATACTCACAGACCGTGATCTGGTGTTGGCCCTGATGGCCGAAGGGCTGGACCCCGCGCTCTTTACCGCTGGCGACATCATGTCGGTCGAACTGGTGTTGGTCACGCCCGAGATGGACGCGATGGACGCGGTGGAGTTGATGCGCGCCCACCGGCTGCGCCGACTGGTGGTGGTGGACGATGCGGGCCGCCTGGTCGGCATCGTGACCATGGAAGATATTCTGGAGCTGCTCACGCGCGAGTTGAGCAACCTGGCTACGGGGGTTCTGGGAGCCCGAGACCGGGAGTTTGAGCAGCGCGCCTGAGCGCTAGACCATGCGGCTGCGCGCGGTATCAGGTGGCGCGGCTGCGCGCCAGCGGCGGGTTGCGGGCGAAGTAGCCCTCGATACCGCGCATCAGCGCACTGGCGAGCTGCTCTTGATAGGCCTCGCTGTTGAGTTTGGCTTCTTCTTCCGGGTTGCTGATAAAGGCCGCCTCTACCAGCACGCTGGGAATGTCCGGCGCTTTGAGCACGGCAAAGCTCGCCTGCTCGACCCTTGGCTTATGCAGCTTGCCTACCCGGCCCATCTCGGCCAGTAGCGTGCCGCCCAGCTTGAGGCTGTCGTTGATCTGCGCGGTGGTGCTCATGTCGAGCAGGGCGTGTTGCACCTGGGCATCTTTGCTTTGGGTGTTGATGCCGCCGATCAAGTCGGCCTTGTTTTCCTTGGCCGCCATCCATCGGGCGGCGCTGCTGGAGGCACCGCCCTGGCTCAGAGCAAAGACGCTGGCGCCTTGCGGGCGTGGGGTGAAGAAAGCGTCGGCATGCAGGCTCACAAACAAGTCCGCTTGCACCTTGCGCGCCTTTTGCACCCGCACATGCAGCGGCACAAAAAAATCAGCGTCGCGCGTGAGGTAGGCGCGCATGGGGTTGCCCTTGACGGTGCTGGCGTTGATGCGGTCGCGCAGCAGGTGGGCGAGCTTGAGCACCACGTCTTTTTCACGCGTGCCATTCGGGCCGATGGCCCCAGGGTCTTCGCCGCCGTGGCCGGGGTCCAGCGCGATGATGATGAGGCGGTCGGTGTGCGGAGTTGGCTGATTTTTTGTTTGAAATTCAGAGATATTTTGGCCTACAGGCCTTTGTGTACTGGCGTTAACAGCTCCTGAATTGATAGCAACTCCAGCGGTTAACGGGGATGAAGTTTTCGTGGCTTGACTCATCCGTTGGGCCATGAGGTCACCCAGTGGGTCGCTGCCAGATGTGGAGGCGGGCTTGTCCTGGAGCCGTTCTTTGATGAGATCGGCCAGCGGGTCTGCGGCCTGCACCGGGTAGAGGTCCAACACCAGCCGGTGCTGGTAGGCGGCCACCGGCGCCAGCGTGAAGACCTGCGGCGTGATGGGCAGCTTAAGGTCAATCACCAGCCGCACCACATTGGGCGCATTTTGCCCGACGCGGATGCCCGCGATGTTGGGGTCATCACTGCGCACCTTGGCCACCAACTCCCGCAGGGTGGGGATGAGGTCAATGCCTTCAATGTCCACCGCCAGGCGGGGTGGGTTGGCGACAAAGGTTTGGCGTGCAATCAATTGGGTGTCGGATTCGATGGTGACGCGGGAATAGTCTGGCGCGGGCCAGACCCGCACCGCCACAATGCTGGCCCCGCGTGCCAGTTGCTGGTAGCCCAAGAGCAGCACCAGGCTGCCCGAGGCCAGCAGGTCGCGGCGCTTCATGCCGTGTCCTCGCTGTGCAAGAGCGCTTCGCCTATGGGGCTTTTCGCCGTGAGGGTGAGCTGGCGTGCGTCGTCGGTCAGCGTCGCCAAATGGATGGTCAGATCGGCGCGTGGCAGCAGCTCGCCCACCTTGTCCGGCCACTCGGCCAGCTTGAGGCCGGGGCTGGTGAAGATATCGCGAAAGCCCGCGTCTTCCCACTCTTGTGGGTCTTGAAAACGGTAGAAGTCAAAGTGCCAGATGTGAAAGGCCGTGCTGGAGAGTGCGTCGGCGTTTTGCACTGGTACGTCATACGCCTCTACCACCGCGTAGGTTGGGCTCTTGATGCGCCCCTGCACGCCCAGTGCCCGCAGCAAGTGGCGCACCAGCGTGGTCTTGCCCGTACCCAAGTCGCCCTGCAACTCAATGAAGGCGTTGCGCAAAGCCGGGTTGGTGGCCAGGCGCTCAGCCAGCGCCTGCGTGGCAGCCTCGTCCGGGCAGACCAGACTTTTTACAATGGGCGGGTGACGCTCAACAACACTCAATTCATTTCCTTGATCCAGGGATGGGCCCGTGAGCTTGGATTCTCTCAAATTGGCGTCAGCGGTGTGGATTTGAGCAGCGTCGAGGCGGGCTTGCTGGATTGGCTGGCGCTGGGCTTTCATGGCGACATGGCCTATATGGCCGCGCATGGCTTGAAGCGGGCGCGCCCGGCCGAGCTGGTGCCCGGCACGGTCAGCGTCATCACCGTGCGCATGGATTACCTGCCTGCGCACACGCCAGAGGGCTGGCAGACGCTGGAGTTTGCGCGCCTTCAACGCCCGGGCGAGGGCGTGGTGTCTGTCTATGCCCGTGGGCGGGACTACCACAAGGTGCTGCGCTCGCGCCTGCAAAAACTGGCCGACCGCATGGCCCAGCACATAGTGCCTTTGGGTTACCGCGTGTTCACTGACTCGGCCCCTGTGCTAGAGGCTGAACTCGCCACGCGCAGCGGCCAGGGCTGGCGCGGCAAGCACACCCTGGTTCTGAGCCGCGAAGCGGGCTCGATGTTTTTCCTCGGTGAAATCTATGTTGATGTGACCCTGCCCGCGACAGACCCGGTCACTGGGCATTGCGGCACCTGCACCTCATGCATTGACGTGTGCCCGACCCAGGCTATCGTGGCCCCTTATTTGCTGGATGCGCGGCGCTGCATTTCTTACCTGACGATTGAACACGCAGGCCCTATCCCGGCAGAGTTTCGCCCGCTCATGGGCAACCGCATCTACGGCTGCGATGACTGTCAGCTGATTTGCCCCTGGAACAAGTTTGCCCAGCGCAGTGCACTGCCTGACTTTGACGAGCGAAAGGGCTTAAGTGGGCAGCAATTGGTGTCGATGTTCATGTGGAGTGAAACCGAATTTTTGAGCCACACCGAAGGCACACCCATCCGGCGCATTGGCCACGAACGTTGGCAACGCAATATCGCCGTGGCGCTGGGCAATGCCTTGCGTCATGGGTCTGACGTGGTCATGGTGGCTGCCTTGCAGCACAGCGCGGCACATGCCAGCGCGCTGGTGCGCGAGCATGTGCAATGGGCGCTGGCGCAGGTCGGCAGAGATGCGCCGCAAGATGTGTCGGGAGATGTTCAGTAATCATCTAGTGAAGGAGGGGTCAACCATGTCGATGCAATACACCTACGTCTCGAACCAGTTGCCCGAGAACAAGATGCGCCTGTACCCGACCCAGGTCATCAACATCATTGGCGGGCCGGGTTGCGACAAGTCACTGTTCACGGCGGCCATCATCCTGCACCTGAGCTTGCATCAAAAAACGGTGGAGCTGATTCCTGATTTCGCCAAGTCCCTGGTCTGGCAAAAAGACTACGAGGCGCTGAAAAACCAGTACCACATTGCCCAGCAACAGTTTCGTATGCTTGAGCTGCTGGACGGCCAGGTGCAGTACCTCGTCACCGAATGTTCGCTGCCGCAAATCCTCTACTACAACGAGCACTACCCCGACAATATTTGCGACCGGGCCAAGACCCGCAGTCAAATTTTGGACTGGACCAAACAACACAACAACGTCAATGTGCTGGTGGAGCGAAGTGATCGCAAATACATCCACACCGGGCGCTTTCAGGATGAAGCCCAAGCGCGCGAAGTGGACCGGGGTCTGGCCCAGACCCTGCGCCGCGAAGGCCTGACCTTCACCACGTTGCCGCCAGAGCTTGAGGCGATCAATGCCTTTGCGGCGACGCTGATTACATAAGCAAACTCAGCGCGAACGGCAGGCTGGCCATGCCCAGGAGGGTGGAGGCGGTGACCAGGCTGGCCACGTAAGCGCCGTCGTAGCCCATGCGGGTGGCCAGCACGTAGGCGCTGGAGGCGGTGGGCAGGGCCGAAAAGGCCAGCAGGATGGTGGCCTGCACGGGCGATAGGCCAAACACATGAGACAGCCACAGGGCGATCAGCGGCGTGAGCAAATGGCGGATCGTCAAAATGCACACCGTGAGCAGCTTGGCTTTGAACAGGGAGCCCAATTGCAGGCCTGCGCCTGCGGCCATCAAGCCCAGGGGCAGCGAGGCCGCTGCAATGTTTTTAACCGCCGGTTCTGCCCACACGGGCAGGCTAAAGCCCAGCACGTTGGCCAGCAGCCCGGTGCTGGTGGCGATGATGAGGGGGTTGCGCACCAGCTCACGGCCGAAATGGCGCTGGGCGTGTCGGGCCATGGGCCAGACCGCGCCGATGTTGTACATGGGCACGCAAAAACCAATCAGCATGGCGATGTACAAACCACCCTCAGCCCCCGCTAGCCGGGTGGCCAGCGCCAAGCCCACGAAGGAGTTGAAGCGAAAAGCCACCTGCGCACTGCCTGCGTGCAGGCGGGCGTCGATGTGCTTGCCGACCCAGGGCAGCCAGGGCAGGGCGTACGATAGGGCGATGCCGCTCAAGCCCATGCACAGGCCGGCGGCGATGAGCCCCGAGGCGGCGTTGAAGTCCAGCGGGCTTTTGATGATGCTGTGAAACAGCAGCACGGGAAACAAAAAGTAATAAACGAGTGATTCCACCGGCTCCCAGATGTGACGCTTGAGGGCGGTGTAACGGCAGACCAGATAACCGCACAAAATGAGGGAGAAATCGGGGAACAGGAGTTGGGGGTAGTTCACGCAGGGGAGAATACCAGCGAATGAACCGTGGATGAACCGCGAATTTTTTGAGGCGATGTCGTCCAAGTCTTGCCGATCAACGTTGAGCAGCCATGGAAAAATTTCTGACCCTCACACTTTCTCTTCTTATCCTTGCTTTGAGCGCCGTCAAGGCTGACGCGGCCACCATGGAGGGCTTGCAATTCGAGGATCAGGCTCGCTTGGTTAACCGCGATCTCAAGCTCAACGGCTTGGGGATTCGGTCGATTTTTATTTTCAAGGCTTATGTGGCCGGTTTGTACCTAAGCGAAAAAGTGGCCACCACGCAAGACGTGCAGCGTTATTCGGGGCCGATACGGCTACAGCTGCGCATGTTGATGGAGGTCGGAGCGCCCGACATCAAGAAGGCTCTGGTGGATGGCATGCGCAAGAACGTGAACGATGCGCAGTGGCTGGCCATGCAGGACAGAGTGGAAGACTTTACGCGCACGATTGAGTCCATCGGTGTAGCCCGCCGGGGTGACACCATCAACATAGATTTTGTGCCCGAGCGCGGTCTGCTCTTGGCTGTGAATGGGGCAGACAAGGGCGGTGCGATTCGCGGTGCCGATTTTTACAGCGCGATGCTGGCGGTCTTTGTGGGGGACGATCCGGTGGACACGCGGTTAAAGCGGGGTCTGTTGGGGCAACTTGCGCCCTAAAATGCAGGCAATCAATCTTCCCTGGATCCACTCACCATGCAACGCCGTATATTTTTTACCCTGAGTTTATGGGCTGCCTCCTCCCTGGTCATGGCCCAGGGCTACCCCAACAAAATCATCAAGCTACAAGTGCCCTTTGCCCCCGGAGGCACGACCGACATCATTGCTCGCACAATCGCCGAGCCCCTGGGCAAGGCCCTGGGGCAGCCAGTGGTGGTGGAGAACAAGGCCGGTGGCGGTGGCGTGATTGGTGCCAATGAAACGGCCAAGGCCACGCCGGATGGTTATTCATTGGGTATGGCCACGGTGTCGAGCACTGCGGCCAACCCGGCGATCAACCCCAAAATCCCCTACAACCCTTTGACGGACTTCACGCCCATCATCAATATTGCGGCCACGCCCAACGTGATTGCCGTGCACCCGAGTTTCCCGGCCAAGGACTACAAGGGTTTTATTGCCGAGTTGAAAAAATCGCCAGGCAAGTACGCTTACTCCACTTCGGGCACCGGCGGTATCGGCCATTTGCAGATGGAGCTTTACAAGAGCATGAGCGGTACGTTTGTGACCCACATTCCCTACCGGGGTGCGGGACCGGCACTCAACGACACGGTGGCGGGCCAGGTGAATATGGTGTTTGACAACCTGCCATCGGCGCTGCCTTTTATCCAGTCCAACCGCCTGGTGCCTATCGTGGTTGCCGCGCCCCAGCGCCTGGCGCAGTTACCCCATGTGCCAACCTTCAAAGAGGTGGGGCTGGAGCCGGTGAACCGCATGGCTTACTACGGCATTTACGGCCCCAAAGGTTTGCCCAAAGAAGTAGTGGACAAGATCAACGCGGGTGTGCGCAAGGCGCTGGAAGACCCTGCCGTGCGCAAGCGCATTGAAGACACCGGCTCGCTGGTCATCGCCAACACGCCTGAGCAGTTTGCCGAACAAATCAGGGCCGAGTACGCAGTGTACAAAAAGGTGGTGGATACCGCCAAGCTCAAGCTGGACTGATGGACGCCACAGCGGGCATTGATGCCTTCGTCGATGCCCTGTGGCTAGAAGAGGGGCTGTCCCGCAACACGCTGGCAGCTTACCGGCGTGACTTGACCTTGTATGCCCGCTGGCTGGCTGAGCGCGGCATCTCGCTGCTGGCAACGACCCAAGTCGAGCTCAACGCCTATTTCGCCGCCCGACACGAAGAGACCCGTGCCACCACGGCCAATCGACGACTCACGGTGTTTAAGCGTTACTTTCGCTGGGCTTTGCGTGAACAATTGATTCAGGCCGACCCCACCCTCAAGCTGCAAGCGGCCAAACAGGCCTTGCGCGTGCCCAAGACGCTGACGGAGGCGCAGGTCGAAGCCCTGTTGACCGCACCCGGTGACGATTCGGCCATGGCTTTGCGTGACCGCACCATGCTGGAGCTGATGTACGCCAGCGGGCTGCGGGTCAGCGAACTGGTAACGCTCAAGACCTTTAACGTGAGCCTGATGGACAACGTGCTGCGCGTCATGGGCAAGGGCAATAAGGAGCGTTTGTTGCCCTTTGGTGAAATTGCCGCGAGTTGGTTGCGTCGCTACTTGAGCCAGGCGCGTGCGGAATTGCTAGGGAGCAAGCAGACGGATGATCTGTTTGTGACGTATCGGGGGCCAAAGGCGGGGCAAGGCATGTCACGCGTGATGTTCTGGATGATCGTCAAAAAGTATGCGCGTGCAGCGGGCATTACCTCACCCCTGTCGCCCCATACTTTGCGCCACGCCTTTGCCACGCATTTGCTCAACCACGGGGCTGACTTGCGTGCGGTGCAGATGCTGCTGGGGCATGCCGACATTTCAACCACCACCATCTACACGCATGTGGCGCGTGAGCGACTCAAGTCCTTGCACGCGCAGCATCACCCGCGTGGGTAAACCGCGCCTTAATCATTCAAGGCCGCAGTCATCTCGGTGTTCTCTGCATCTGCGGTCAAACTCTCAGCCCAAACCAAGGCTTGCAGGTGCGCCATGTTCACTTGGTGATTGCTCAGTCGCAGCAAGTTGGCACAGCGCGCAAAAGCCTCTTCGTTGGCAGATTCGCAGGCTTCGGTCAGCTCCAGAAACGGCGCAAAAAGACCTGAACGGTAAAGCAGGGTTTGGGTGATCGTTTCTGGCAGGGCGATGGACTCCAGTGCCTTCTCCATAGGTAGGCCGAGCAAAGTGTCCAGCAGGGAGAAGATGCCCACAACGAAGGCGTTGTCAGTCTCTTCGGCAGGTAAGGCTTCAGCGGCCAGCAGTTCCATCAAGCGACCCCGAACCACCGCCATTTCGCCCACCGCCGAAGGAATTCCCCCGCTGGGTGAGGTCGTCAGCAAAAGCGCGGCCCATCGGAACAGCTTGCTCAATCCCATCAGCATGACGGCATGCCGAAAAGAGGAGATCTGCCGGTCAAGGCCAAAGCCAGCCGAGTTGATGAAACGAAGCAAATTGAAGGACAATGTCGGGTCGCGTTTGAGCAACTCTTCGATCTCCATCGTGGTGGCCTGCTGACGAATCAGGTTGATGAGGTGGATGATATGGGCCTGAGAGGGTCGCAAGGTTTGGCCGGTGAGCAGAACAGGTTTGGCAAACCAGTAGCCTTGAAACAGTTGAATGCCATGGCTGGCAGCCAGTTCATATTGCTCGACGGTTTCAACCTTTTCAGCGATGAGTCGCACGCCTGGATTTTTCAGTGCCAACTGCACCATGGATGCCATCTGTTCGAGCTTGATTTGTGACAGGTCTAGCTTGATGAAATCAGCTTGCGGCAGCCAAGAGGCGTATTGATTTGCCAGCACCGCGTGGCCGAATGACAGCCGGAAGCCCCTGCGGCGAATGCTCACCAGCGTTTCAAGGCGGGCTTCAATTTCATCCGGGTGGCGACCTTCCAGGGTGGGTATTTCAAGCACGACGCGCTCAGGTTGAATCAAGTCAAGATGCCCACCGGCTAGGCTGTCATGGGTGCAATTAATGAACAGGATTTTTTCCTCGACCAGGGCTTTGTACTCAGTGTGTGACAGCAAATTAAAGAGCATTTCCGCATCGCTGGAGGCCGTATGATTTTCGAATGATCGTGAACGGTCAAACAGCTCATAGGCAAAGACGTCGTGCTTCGCATCCAGTATGGACTGGCGGGCGATGGCAATCTGGGTCATACAGGCGTTAGCGGGCGTAACCAGCGGCTTTGGCGCTTCGGATAGGTGGGGCATGGGTGTTCTCGTGTTCTCGGAGTGGACCTTTAATTCATTCTAGGGTTGAGTCGAACGGTCATTGGCTGATAACAGAGGGGCTTTTGACGGGCAAATGATCGTATTGCCGATAGGCTACGACGATAATTGCGCATGCCCATGGATCATCCGGATTTACGCCAACAGTGTCAGATTTTGCTGGCCCTTTTCGACTCTGAGCGCAAGGCACAGGGCGTTGCCGAAATGGACATGAGTGGCCCATTGGAGACTGATCTGGTTATTTCTGAAATTCCCGGCATTCCAGGCCGCCTTGATCGACCCGAACTGGTGCCTCATACGCAGATCAAGCCGGGCGCACTGACAACCCGCCAAGGGCATGCAGCCCTCTTGCACTCCATCGTTCATATTGAAAAAAACGCGATTGATCTGGCGCTTGATATCTGCTGGCGTTTTGCAGGCATGCCCGAGGTGTTTTACCGGGACTGGCTGCAAGTGGCACGTGAAGAGGCCTACCACTTCACCTTGCTGCGCGAGCATTTATTAACGCTCGGCTTTGACTACGGCGACTTTCCCGCCCACAACGGCCTGTGGGAGATGGCCGAGCGCACCCGACATGACCTGCTGGCCCGTGTGGCCCTGGTGCCGCGCACGCTGGAGGCGCGCGGGTTGGATGCATCACCCGCCGTCAAGACCAAGCTGGTCTCGATAGGCGACCACCGGGGCGGGGAGATTTTGGACATCATCCTGCGCGACGAGATTGGCCATGTGGCCGTTGGCAACCACTGGTACGGCTGGCTGTGCGAGCAGCGTGGCCTGGAGCCGGTGGGCACGTTTGAGGTCTTGCGGCAGACCTATAAAGCCCCCAAACTCAAAGGCCCGTTCAATCTGGCGGCCCGGCGTGCGGCAGGGTTCAAGGAAGAAGAGCTGGCCGCTTTGCTGTGAGCTAGCGCGAGCTTGCACACTCTAGTCTTCACACATCGTTGCCTCTTTAAAATCCCTCTTCAATCTGAAACGGAAGAAACCATGGCAATTTATGAACTCGATGGCATCGCCCCCACACTGGGCAGTGGTGCTTGGGTGGCCGACAGTGCGCAGGTGATTGGCCAGGTCACGCTGGAAGAAAATGTCAGCGTCTGGTTTGGCACCGTGATTCGCGGTGACTCCGAGCACATTCGCATCGGGCGCGGCTCCAATATTCAGGACGCCAGCGTGCTGCATGCCGACACGGGCGTGCCCTTGACGCTGGGGGAGAACGTCACGGTCGGGCACCAGGTCATGCTGCATGGCTGCACGGTGGGCGACGGCACGCTGATCGGCATTGGGGCCATCGTGCTCAACCACGCCAAGATCGGCAAGAACTGCCTGGTGGGTGCCGGGGCGCTGGTGACCGAGGGCAAAGAATTTCCCGATGGCGTCATGATTTTGGGCAGCCCGGCACGGGTGGCGCGCCAGCTCACACCGGAGCAAATTGCAGACATGCAGCGCATCGCCAAGCACTATGTGGACAACGCGGCCCGCTTTCGCCAAGGCCTCAAGAAAATTGCCTGAAAAGAAACACAACGTGTCCGAACTTCACACTTTTTTATTCGAAGACCTGCCCGTGCGCGGCGTGATCGTGCGCCTGACCGACGCATGGACAGAAATCTTGAAACGACGTGCGGCTAGCACTACCGGAGCCTACCCCGAGCCCGTACAAAACCTGTTGGGCGAAATGGTGGCGGCTGGAGCCTTGATGCAGTCCAACATCAAGTTCAATGGCGCGCTGATTTTGCAAATCTTTGGCGATGGACCCTTGAAACTTTCTGTGGTGGAAGTGAAATCGGATTTAAGCCTGCGCGCCACCGCCACTGTGCGTGGCAACGTGGCGGCAGATGCCACGTTGCCCGCGATGGTCAACGCGCAAGGCCTAGGACGCTGTGCCATCACCCTAGATCCCCATAACCCCATGCCTGGCCAGCAGCCCTACCAAGGCGTGGTGCCGCTCAGCGATGCCGATGATCAGCCCCTAACTCGCTTAAGTGAGGTGCT